>JAUIHO010000086.1 GCA_030432035.1 Phycisphaerae bacterium | reverse complement strand
AGTGATATTCCCTCATGGGATGTTCTTGCCGCGGAAGCCGCTCGTGCGGAAAAAATCCTGCAATCGGGAGCGCATGTCGATGCAGCGGCTGAGTGAGATGCAGGCCGCCTTTGCCTTGGCCGTAACCCATGCTGATCAGAATGTCGTTGTCCGACAGTTGCCACGGTTGCACGACCTTGGGCTGATCCGTTTGCCACGGATAAAACCAAAGTTGTTTACCGTTTTCGATGGCATGACTGCTAAAGCCCGTGCCGTCGAGAATGACGATCTGCTGCACGCCTCCAAGCGAAACGAGATGCGGCGAACTGTACGCATCGGCACCGCCCTCGGCGCGCCAAGCGAGTTTGCCATCGGCTTGGTGGTAAGCCGCCAAGCGTCCGTTCTTGCCGTACAGCGCGACGATGACGAGATTATTTACTAGCAGGGGTGACGACGCCGCGCCCCACATCGGCACGCCCGCGGGTGATGCTTCGACCGTCCAGATCGGTTCGCCGGTCAACGCATCGAGACACGCCAGATGCCCTTCGGGGCCATAGGTATAAAGTCGTTTGTCTAAATAGGTCGGCGTGGCGCGCGGTCCGGGGCCGCCGGAGACTTCTTCGAAGCGATTGTCGCGCGCATATACCCAGCGCTCCGCACCCGTCTCCAGGTCGTAACACACGACGCATTCTTCGCGGCCACGTTGTTCCTGCGTATAGGCGACCGGGCCGACGACGCAAAAACTCGACCAACCGATGCCGACGGGATGCCGCCAGCGCTCCTTCATCGTCGTGATGCTATTTGCCGTGAGCGTCCCCGGACCGGCATAAACACCGTCGCGCTCGGCACCGCGAAAGCCCGGCCAGTCGCGCGGCGTCAGCGAATCGGGTAAGGCGAATCCGGCAGCTTTGGGTTGTACGCCAAGTTCCCGATAGCTGGCCAACGCCTGCTCGGCTTCGTTATTCCAGCGCCAGTCGAACACGAGTAAGCCTTCGCCAATTTGGCCCGCTGTCTTAACGCACAACCAAGGCGCAATAGCGAGAATGGACACGGCAATCAGCCCGCGCCGCCGGGTCGCCGGCGCGACGCGCCTCGTCGCCGCCCAGTAGAACACCATGATCATGGCCGCGATCGACGCGCCCCACAGCGCGATAAAGATGCGCCCGAGCGGATCGGCCAATAGCGTGAGCGCCGCGCTGAGGATGCCGAAGCCGACCAGGCCGCGCAGCTTATCCCCACGGCGGGCACGACTGAACGCCAACCACCAAATGAGAATGAATAGGGCACCCAGAATTGGCGCGGCGAACACGGCAATTAGGCGCGTAAGCGTCGGCTCGCCCGTCAGTTGCAGCGTGACGAACACGCCCAGCGCGATTACAGACACAACGACCGGCGGCCAGATGCGAATTTGGCGCGGTGAGTCGGTCGCGTAGTCGAGGGGAGCAGCATTCGGTGCGGGGGCGTTTGGTGCGGCGAGGGCATCTTCCGGCATGGGGTGGGCTCCTTTTGACGGTTCTAGCGTGCCATTTTAGCGCCAGTCGCCAAAGGCTGCCGCGCTGGCTTCAAACCGGCAAAATTGTCAAAAAAATCGGTCCGCCGCAGACGCTTGGGCGTGTCTACTATTTAGGTAAGCATACTGCCGGCGTCGTTTGCCGGTGGTCGATCGCGTTTTCGGCGCAAATTTCGCCGTTTTGAGTGCGGAAATATTTCCGATAAACGGTTGATTTGGGCTGCACCGATGCGCACAATGAGAGGTCCCTCGCACGGGAAGGAGTCCCGACTCCCATGCTTCGCACATCCTTCGCGCGCTACGTCGGCCAAGTGGTTTGCGGCTGCGCTATTTCTGTCATGATCGCCGGCTCGGCAGGTTGCCAAAACGGCTTCAACTTGGGCGGCTTCATGCCGTTCACCGGTGGCAATCCGTTCGGTCTGTTGATCAACACCGACACCAGCAGCGACTTGCTCGGCGTGCTGCGGCTATCGTCCGGCGAATCCGTCTTTAGCTACGGCGCGTTTCAAACCAACGGGCTGATTCAACGCGTCGATGGCTTTATCTATCGCAACGCCGTCGGCCAGGAATCGAAGGTCGAACTCTCTAACGGTTTGGTTAGCCGCGCGACGAGTTTCGACGGCTCCACGATTGAGATCACTTACGACGAGGTCTCGACGGCCCGCTTGGCAGGGGCCGTGCGGCTCACGTTCGCCAGCCTCGATGGCGACGACGCCGTGCAGGAAATTCCGTTCGATGTCGATCTGCAAATGGCGGCAACCGAGCTGTCGAATGAAATTCAAAACCTTCTCGGTATCAACGTCGCGACCAACACGCCACCGGCAAACCCGATCGGTAAGGTCAAACTCGAAGACACGCGCACCAAGCCGACGGCCAAGCCGGATGTTGCGGCGCAACTCATTCTGGCATTCGTCGCATTCCATCAAGCCGCCTTTGCCGCACTCGGTTACGTTATCGTTGAGATCATGGCAGGCGTGGTCGGCGCCGTCGCGAACTTGCTCGTCGGCGTCGTCGCGGCGGTAACGCAAACGCTCGTTGTCGCGCTATTCACGCCGTTCATCTTGATGGGCGAGATTCTACGCGTCGCGGTCTTTCAACCGGCGTTTACCGTTGATTTGAATTTTGACGTGGATGTGACGCCGCCGGATTTTCGGTAGGCGCATCAGCCGCATTGTTGTTAAAGACGACGGCTCGTGTTACGTGCTAACGCGAGCAGCGTATCCACAGTTACCGATCTTAAATCCGAGAATGTTCCATCGGGTGATGGTGTTTGCGCCCCGTCGCCGACCACAATGACGCGCATGCCCGCCGCGCGGGCTGCCTCGATACCTGCCGGCGCGTCTTCAATTACGACGCATACTGACGGCGGAACGTTTAATAGACTGGCACACTTCAAGAACACTTCCGGATCGGGCTTAGATCGTTGAATATCGTTACCGTCGACCAGCGCGTTAAACAGCGGCAATAATTCAGTGCGTTCGAGGATGTATCGCGCATTGCGGCTCGATGATCCAGCGGCGATTGGGATGGATTGCGCGCGTAGCGCCTGAATCAGTTTGAGCGCGCCCGGCAAGATGTCTTGTGGTGTAAGCGTTTGAAGAAAGGCTTGGAAGCGACGGTTCTTTTCTTCTGCGAGTTTGGCTTGCGTTTGCTCGTCGAGAGATTGGCCGGCAGCCTCAAGAATGATGGTCAAGCTCGCGCGGCGACTGACGCCGAGAAGGTGTCGATTAACGCTTCGGTCGAAGGCGATACCGGCGTCATCCATCACGCTTTGCCAGCTTTGATAATGCGCTTCGTCGGTCCGCACCAGCACGCCATCGACATCGAAGATCACAGCCGCATTCATCGTGAGTTACCTTGCTGCATCGGTCGAGTTGTAACGGCTGTGTGCGGGTAATCCAAGTGATTTCTTCGCGGCGTTATGGTTCTGGTGTATCACTGATTTTGAATAGCGTGGCGTATGGCGGCTGATCGGGCGCGACGGATGATTGAAAAGATTGAACCGGCGCGAGGCCGACGGCTTGCAGTTCGCGAAACAGATCGGGCGTGAGCGTAGGCCAAAAGCCATACGTCTGCCGCAAGCGACGCATCTCGACCCAGTCCACGCAGATGTAACCGTAGTCGCGGTCGCGCAGCCATTGCATCAGCTCGCTCGGTTCCAAATCGGCGACAGCATCGGCGAATGGGTTTTGGTTGAACGTCACGCAGTAATCCACATTGGCGTTGTAATAAAGTTTGCGAGCATCGCCGATGAGCAACACTTTGGCGTTGGGCTGTGCCAATTCGTTGATAACCTCGTAATGCGGCGTGAAGTAATTGCGTAGCATCGAACCGTTGTCGAGACCGTTGCGGACGAGCAGGGCGACTTGGTTCTTTTTCATGTATTGCAAGGTTGCGGCGACATTGACGGCGAAGATGCCCCAAATCACTAGTGGTCGAATCTGCGCAAGCACTTGCCACTGTGGGCGGCTAAAAAACATCGCGAGCATGAGGACGGCGGGCACGGCAAGCCCGACGGCGAAACGGTCGATCAGGTGTGTGTGAAATAGCCAAACGTATAAATTGCTCGCGATGAGAATGCTGCACAATAGGACGGCAGACGCTATTAGGTCGCGAGTGTTATCGTCTGAATCGTCGGACGTCGCAGTTCGCTTTCGCCCCATGATGGAAAGGAACGCGAGGCCGATGGCACTTAGGATACCTAGCGATGTCAGCGTACCTTGTTTCCATGACAACAACACCTGATCGCCGAGGCGTGCAAACCGATCGCCCATTGCGCGGGCATTGTCGGGAATCGCATGGCCTGCTTGCCAGCGCGCGGCGCAATCGGTACTCCAGCCGGGCGGGTTGCTTTCGAACACGTCGTACGCCAACGGAAAAACCGGGTTACTGGTACAGACGAAGTTCTTCAGTAACCACGGTGCGAACGCGACGGAGATGCCGATCAGCAAGCACGTAAATGTGGTTGGCGTGACCTTTCGCAGCGCGATATGAACTACGCCGACTAGCGTAATGGGCACAGCCAACATTGGGACCGCCGGATACTTGCATCCGCAGGCTAGGCCGACCAATGTTCCTGCAATCAACCACCAACGCGTGGCCCGTTTTCGATCTTGCATCCCGCGCAGGTAGCAATAGATCGTCGCTGCAGTGAATAGCAACATGCCGTTTTCAACATACGCCACGCCGGATAAATAGACTGTGAACGGTAACGATGCAAAGAGTATCGCCGTGCTGCGGCCGACTGTCGGCGCGACAAGTCGCCCAATTGCTCGCATGGTCAAGACTGCTAACACAGCCAATAACACGTTCAGCATCTTTGCGACTAACGCGCCGGCAATGGCATCACCGCGCAGCTTCATCATCCAGAGGTAGAGCATCTCCACGTTAAATGGAAAATTGGTGTAAACGTTGTGAGGCAGGTATTCGATCCGACCGGTTTCGAGGTATTCCTTCGGCCCGCCCAAGTGGTATTCGAGCACGTCGTAACCGTTGCCCTCTTCGCCCCAAAGCAGGCCCGGTTCAAACGCAGCGACGGTCAACGCTAACGCGAGCGGTAGCGCTGTTGGCAACCACCAAAATAATTGGTTGCGGTCGATTGCGCGTGGAACGTGTTGCAATTCGGGTCGGATGTGAATTGCGAACAGAACGAGCCCAACAGCAACGATACTCCAACCGACAATGGCGTTGATGAAACCTAGCAGGCCCACTCCTAATACTGCGAGTGCGCAAAATCCTAAGCCCAACGCCGTTGCAATGATCCAATGACTCAACCGCTCGGTAACGTTCGCGCGAACGAGCCTCAAGAAAAACGCACCGATCCCCGCCGCTGCCAACACGCCGATTAAGGCAAAACCACCTTCAACGAGCGCGATGCGTACTACAGCAGCATGACCGGCCAGCGCTATCCCCGCACCAGCGCCGCCGAGCGTCGAAAGTAGATCCGGTGACCAAAGAAAGATGCATACGACGAGCGCAATCAGGTAGCTCAACCCCGCCGCAATCAATGAAATCTGGCGAGCGGGCGTTTGGTTTCTCGCGTTCTGGTCAACCATCATGTTCGTTCGTCGGGTTGAGATTCATTGCAGGCTGTCCGCCGTGTCTTAATCAATGATGTCGTTTGTTAATGGGGTGGCTGCATTCAGTTTCGGCAATTGAATGGATATCTCAAGGCCGCCACCGTCGGCGTTGTTCGCCCATACGCGACCATGATGATATCGAATCGCGCGATCGACGATCGAAAGGCCGATGCCCGCGCCGCCGACATTTCGCTCGCGCGCGGCGTCGATGCGAAAGAACGGTTTAAAGATATCGTCGAGTTTATCTGCGGGCACGCCGGGGCCATGATCGCGCACGCGAATCAAGATGGACGCATCATCGGCGCGCAACCTCACGGTGACTTCGGTGCCGTCGGCCGTGTGCCGAATCGCATTGCGCACGACGTTTTCTAATGCATGTTGAAGCAACTTCGCCGAACCGACAGTGCGACAGTTTTCAAACTCGGCCAAGCGCACCGACTTACCGGCGCGTTGGGCTTCGAAGTTCGCGTCGTCGGCGATCTCGTTCACAATCTTGCACAGGTCGAGCGGCTCGGTCTTGATATCGGGATGGTCGCCGGATTCGAGCCGCGCGAGCGTAAGCAGTTCGTCGATCAATGCATCGAGGCGACCGGCTTCGCGTTCGATGCGCGCGAGTGTTTCCGACGCCTTGTCGTCGTCGAGCCGATCGCTTAACAACTCAATCGCCACGCGCTGGCGCGCCAGCGGCGACCGCAGTTCGTGCGAGATGTCACGCAGCAATCGGCGCTGCGTGGTGACCAACCCTTCGATGCGCGCCGCCATGCGATCGAATTCCTGCGCCAACTCGCCGATTTCGTCTTTACGACGACCGATCTCCGGTGCGGCGCGGTATTCCAAATCACCGGCGGCAAAGCGGCGAATCCCAGCGCGCAACGTTTCCATCGGCTTGGCCAATCGGCGGGCGAGAATGTACGAGACGACGGTAAGGCTCACGATGGTCGGGCCCACGCGTAATAGCGTGTACCCCAGTGATGGGTGCGAGCGAATATGGCTGTCGGACGCCATCGATGTCGACTCAGTCTGCATCAGCTCGCTGAGTTTCTGCGCCATTTCGGGATAGATCAGAAGCAGTACGAGCGCGCCGACGAGCGCTGCGATAAAGACCGCGAGCAAGACGGAGAAGAAGATGCGAAAAAAAAGTCGTCCCATTAGCGGCTCGGTTCACGGTTGATCGTAAGCTATTCGAAAACTTCTATCCCTAGGCAGAGAAGGGTAGGAGAGGATTGCTCCCCTTTGATGATTTCAACTTGCCGTCGACGCTTCATCTTCACCGTCAACAAGCGTGTAAATATAACCCACGCTGCGAATCGACTTAATGCGCTCGGTGTTGAGGTGCGTATGTCCGAGTTTTTTGCGCAGATGGCTCACGTGCATGTCGATGCTGCGATCGAACGGGTCGGGTTCGCGATCGAGTACGCCGCGAAACAAGTCGCCGCGCTCCACCACGTTGCCGGCATTGCGAAGAAGGATCGCGAGCAAATCGAATTCCGCCGTTGTGAGCTTGACCGATTCGCCGTCGCGCGTGACTTCGCGCGTGGCCGGTACCAACGTGACATCGCCGACGGTTAACGGCTCTCCCTGGTCTTGTTGTTCGTTGGTGGCATGGCGTCGCGCGCGTTTGAGAATCGCAGCAATACGCGCGGCGAGTTCGCGCGGGTTAAACGGCTTTGCGAGGTAATCGTCGGCGCCCAACTCGAGGCCCACGATGCGGTCTTCATCTTCACCGCGCGCCGTGAGCATCAGGATCGGCACGTCGCTATTGGTGCGGACGCGTTTGAGCACTTCGAAGCCGTCCATCTCCGGCAGCATCACGTCGAGAACGATCAGGTCATTATCCGCCGATAGCGCCTGCGCCGCGCCGAGACGACCGTTATGTACGGATGCGACGGTGTAACCTTGGTTGGTCAGGTATTCCTCAACGAGGGCGCACAGTTCGGTGTCGTCATCGATAATGAGAATGCGATCTGCCATGGTCGATGCCCCGGTACACGTCGTCGGCGACGCAGGATGAGGTTATGTTGCAACCTTGTTTTATCGCGCGTGGCGATCTCGAAATCGAAGAATCAAGCTAAACGCAAGCCCGCAACAATTCCGCGAAATCTTACTCGGTTGATATCGAAGTCGGCAGGTGGTTCATCACGGCGATTGACAAATCGATACCAAACGCGGCTACACATCCTTCTTGATATCATACTTCTTCACGCGATAACGCAGATTGTCGCGGCTAATGCCGAGGGCGCGGGCAGCCTTCGATTGATTCCAGCCAGCCTCTTGCAGGGCCTTAATGATCATCGCCTTCTCGTAGCCCCAGAGCGACGAATCGGCGCGGGCCGTTTCCTGCACAATCTCCTCGCCGGCGATTTCGCGCGGCAACTGATTCGCGCCCAACGTGCCGCCATCGGCCAATAGCACGGCGCGCTCGACGATATTTTGCAGTTCGCGAATGTTGCCCGGCCAACGATAGCCCGTCAGCAGTGCCATTGCCTCGTCGCTGATATCCGGCTCGGGGCAGCCCAGCTCGGTGGCGGAAATCTTGGCGAAGTGTTCGACCAGAGGCGGTATGTCTTCCTTGCGCTGGCGTAGCGGCGGCAGGCGAATGGGGAATACATTTAGACGGTAGTATAAATCTTCACGGAACTCGCCGTCTTCCATCGCCTTTTGCAGGTTGCGATTGGTGGCCGCCACGATGCGCACGTCGGTCGCAATCGTGCGCGTTCCGCCCACGCGGACGAACTCTTTCTCTTGCAAAACGCGCAATAGTTTCACCTGTGTGCTGGGCGAGATATCGCCGATTTCATCGAGGAATAGTGTGCCGCCGTCGGCCATTTCAAAGCGGCCCATCTTGTCGGCATGCGCACCGGTAAATGCCCCTTTTTCGTGACCGAACAATTCGCTTTCCAACAGCGTTTCGGGCAGGGCGGCGCAGTTGATCGCAATGAAGGCCTTATCCGCTCGCGGGCTTGCCGAATGGATTTGCCGCGCAGTCACTTCTTTACCTGTGCCGGTTTCGCCGAGTAGCAAGACCGTCGCGTTACTTCCTGCGACACGATTGACCATGTCGGTCACTTGCCGCAGCGCCGACGAGTTACCGACGATCGCAGGTTGCACTTTCAGCGTGGCGCGCAGGCCACGATTCTCGCGCACCACAGATTCGTGCTGGGTAGCGTTATGGGCACCCGAGGCTGCTAGGTTGGCGAAGATCTGCAACAGCGAAAGATCTTCGTCATCGTACGAATCGCCGCCGAGTTTGTTGAGCACTTCGACGACGCCGATGACTTCGCTCTTGTAAAGCAGCGGGGCGGCGATCAGGCCGCGCGTTTGAAAGCTGCTCTTGGCGTCGATGCCGCGGAAAAAGTCGCCGCTGGCATCGACGTTGGCGACGACCACCGGCTTGCCCGTTTTGGCAACGCGACCGGCAATCCCCAAGTCCGCATCGAATTCTTCACCGATCAGCGCCGGCCCGCGATCGCCGACGGCTGCCATAAAGACCAACTTGTTTCGACGTTGGTCCAGAATCAACACGCTGGATGCTTCGGATCGCAATACGACGGCGGCAGTTTGTGCGACGGCCTGCAATACGTCGTTAAGATCCAGAGAGGCGTTGATGGCGGCGGTGGCTTCCACTAGCGCCGTCACGGTGCGCGGCGGCAAGCCCCGATAAGCATCCGAATTTGAAGAGGGTCCGATGGCCATTGGGCTTTATCGCCTAATCTTGCGGCCGCAGCGCGGCGGGGTTCGGTCGCGAAAACGCGCCTGTTTGGGCGATGCCAAGGCGGTTTTCGATCATAACTCTTTATTTTGACGGTACTTTTGACCATTGGGAAAGTCAAGGGTAAATTCGCCCACCAACGCGCCGATTTATTTCTGTGATTCCTTTCTTCCCGAGCGAACCGCCGGCGGCGCGGGCTCGTATGCGATGAGGAGCGGTGTGAATCAAGACCCTGCGGCAACAGCGAATACGGATGAGGCGCTGTTGGCCGCCTTTCTGGATGGCGACGAGACCAGCTTCACGCTGATCGTGCGCCGTTATCAGGGGGACTTGTTCCAATTCGTGGCTCGATTCGTGGGCGATAGTGCGACGGCGGAAGACGTTGTGCAGGATACGTTCGTACAGGTGCATCATTCGGCGGCTGGATTCGATCCGCAGCGACGGTTTCGACCGTGGCTGTTTACCATCGCCGCCAACAAGGCACGCGACTATCTCAGGTCGCGCGGGCGTCGCAAAGAAGTCGCCCTCATGTCCACCAATGATGATGACGAGTCGAACGGCGTTCTGGCAGTGCTTTCTGACGACGGTCCCAGCCCGGTCGAGCGTTTGCACGCGGCGGAACAGGCCGACAGGGTGCGTGCCGTGGTGGCCGAACTGCCCGATCATTTGCGCGAAGTGCTGTTGCTCGGGTATTACCAACGGTTGCCGTACAAAGAAATTGCCGACATTCTCGATATACCGCTGGGGACGGTGAAAAGCCGGCTGCACGCGGCAGTGTCCAAATTTGCGGACCTTTATCGGAGAGCGACGGCAGAATCATCCGAACCATCGGTGGGGTCAGATTCGTAAGAGGGGTGAAGTGAACGATTTGTTCACGAGGGTGGTGATCGACGATGCCAGATGGCAACAAACGACAACTTAGCGATGTCCAGAATGACCTGCTCGGTTTGCACTTGGGCTTGCTCGATGCCGAAGAGGCCGAGCGGTTGCGAGCGCAAGCGGACGACGCGTCTTTGAAGGCGATCGACGACTTGCTCGCGCCGCTGAACAGCTATGACTGTCCGGTGCCGGCAGATCTTAGCAAGCGCATCGATGCAGCGCTGAACAAAGAACGCGTGCTCAGTTTCGCCGAAGCAAACGAAGCCGACGCCGTTGGCGGTGGCTCGTGGCTAACGTCGCGCGACTTGCTCGCGCTGGCGGCGGCGATCGTGTTGTTTGTCGGTGTGTTCTTTCCCAGCTATCAATCGGCGCGCGATCGTGCCGAGCAGATCGCCTGCCAAGGTAACTTGCGCGTACAAGGGGCGGGCTTCCATAGTTATTCCGAAGAGAACGACGGCGTGTACCCGTTTGCCGGGCAGGCGCCGGACGATGCGGCATGGGCGCGCAACGCGCCTACGCAACAGTTCTCGCCGAGCAGTCGTCATGCATGGCGACTGGTACAGTTGAACTTCATCGCGCCCGAGGCGTTGAGCGATCCGGGCGATGCAAATGCCAGTCGCAATCAGGTGGTCGAAGTGAACGGCCTCGGTCCGGTGCCGATGACGTCGTATGTTGTGTTCGACTCTCCGAAGGCGTGGCGGCGTTACGATCAGTCGCCGTTGATGCCGTTGACGGCGGGGATGACGCCGCTGGTCGACGAAAATCGCAACTTGCGACACGACGGGTTTATTTCGCAGAACTCACCCAATCACGGCAGCGACCGTGGACAGAACGTGTTGCGGTTGGATAACAGTGTGCAGTGGACGCCGTCTTCGCGGGCAGGTTTGAACAAGAACGACGATATATATCGGCTTAGCGATTATCGCGACGATGAATACACCGGCCTCGAGCGACCGGGCGGTCAGACAGATGTGTTCCTAACGCCGTGACCGCGAGATTGGTACGTTTCAATTGAATAGCAAGACAACCGTGCTTGTTAATTGAACGTATCGCGTTGATTGGTGTGTTGAAACCCTCCCCTAACCCCTCCCTGTAAGGGAGGAGAATCAGAGCTTCCGTTTCAACTGTCCAATTCAATCGTCTGCTTCAATTGTGCCTTTCAATTATCCTTTTCAACTATTACGTTCAATTATCCCTTTGCATACCGACGCAGCGCCGCAAGATTGACCTTGTCATAATCGCGGCCTTGTTCGTCTTCACCCTTCGGCGTTTCGAGAATGCGCATCGCATGGGCGAGGCGCGGGTCGCTTAGGATGTTGCGGAACCCGACCTTGCCGATAAAACCCTTGCCGATGTGTTCGTGTCGATCGCGCTTCTGGCCCAACTCAAACTTTGAATCGTTACAGTGAATGCACTTGATGCGATCGAGGCCGAAGGTCGCATCCATTTCTTGCACCATCGCGTTGTAAGCATCGTCATCGTTTAGGTCGTAGCCCGCTGCGAACAAGTGACAGGTATCGAGGCATATGCCCAAACGCTCCGGCAATTTGGTGCGCTCGATGATGCGGCCGAGATGTTCGATCTCGTGGCCGATCGTCGTGCCCTGGCCCGCCGTCGATTCGAGTAGAACTTGACAATGGTAGTTTTTCGTCGCGCTATGAATCTGGTCGAGCTCGCCGGCGATGCGACGGATGCCTTTGCTGATGCCGTCGCCCAAGTGTGCGCCGGGGTGAAGCACCAAGCCGTTGACGCCCAGCGCTTCGCAGCGTTCGAGTTCGTCGATCACGGCGTTGCGACTCTTTTCCCGCGCGGCTTCGTCGGGCGATGCGAGATTAATCAGGTAACTCGCGTGTGCGACGACCGGCGCGAGGCCGGTTGCTTTTTCCGCTGCCTGGTACGCGCTGATTTGTTCGTCGCTCAGCGGTTTGGCTTTCCATTGTCGCTGGTTCTTCACGAAGATTTGCAGGCAGTCGCAACCCACGTCGACACCCGCCGTGAATGCATTCTCGAGGCCGCCTGCGGCGGACATGTGCGAACCGAATCGTTGCTGAATGGCTTGCGTTTTGCTGGTAGTTGTTTTCTTTTTCGTCGTCGGCATGAAGTAGGATCCGTGAATGTTGGGTGCATCCCTTGATGCACCAATTCGAATCGCGCGAAGGGTTGGTGCGTCGAGGGACGCACCCTACGGTCGTCGCGTTTGTTAATTCACTTTCGGTTACGAGGTGGCTCGCGCCAGTTCGTGCCGTTACCGCTTCCTTACGGGCGCGGCACTGATGTGTGGCTCCACCGGTTGCAAACCGGTGCCACAGCGTTTAGCGCGACTCATGTCGCGTTAACCAAGGCCGTAGATCGGGCTGAACTTCGTGCGAATGTAATTGAGGAACGGTTCTGCCGAGAGCGGCTTGCCCGTCACGCGTTCGGCCAACTCGGCGGCGCGATAACGGCTGCCATATTGATGAATGTTGGTGCGCAACCAGCCCAGCAAATCGTCAAACTTTCCGCTTTCGGTTTGTTCATCCAGATCGGGGATATCCTTACGCACCTGCTCGAAAAACTGTGCCGCATAAAGGTTGCCCAACGCGTACGTCGGGAAGTAACCAAAGCCGCCGAACGACCAGTGCACGTCTTGCAAACATCCATCGGCATCGTGCGCGGGCGTAATGCCCATCAAGTCGGTCATCTTCTGATTCCAAGCCGCAGGCAGGTCTTTCACAGCCAACGTGCCATCGATCAAGTCGCTTTCAATCTCAAAACGCAAGATAATGTGCAAGTTGTATGTGACTTCATCCGCTTCAACGCGAATGAACGACGGCTCGACCGTATTGATCGCGCCGTAGAATTGTTCGAGCGGTACATCACCGAGCGCATCGGGGAAGGCCACCTGACATTGTGCGTAGTAACGCTTCCAAAACGGCAAGCTGCGGCCGATCATGTTCTCCCACATGCGCGATTGCGATTCGTGAATGCCGAGGCTGGTCGCTTCGCCGCGCGGCGTAAACAAATGCTCGGTTGGCAGGCCCTGTTCGTATAGGCCGTGGCCTGCTTCGTGTAACGTGCCGAAGGTGGCGGCGTTGAAGAAGTCTTCTTCGTAACGTGTGGTCAGCCGCACATCCTGCGGGCCGGTGCCGCTGCAAAACGGGTGCGTCGAGATATCGATACGGCCGCATTTGAAATCGAAGCCGATGACCTCGGCCATTTGTCGACACCACAGTTTCTGCGTTGCTTCGGGGTAATGACGATGCAAAACGGACGGATCGGGTCGCTGCGGGGCGTCGGCGATTTGCTGGACGAATTCGCTCAACGGGCCGCGCAAGCTATCGAACACCGACGTCACTTGCGATGCGCGCATACCGGGTTCGTATTCATCGAGAAGCGCATCGTAGCGCTTCTCTTCGTAGCCGATCGCATCGGCATATTCGCGGCGCAAGTCGATCAAGCGCGACAGGTCTTTTTCAAACAATTCAAATTTGCGTTCTTTGCGAGCTTGAGCCCACGTTTCTTTCGCACGCGTGGACGTGCGCGCCAGTTCTTCAACCAATCGACCGGGCACCTTCACCGCACGGTCGTAAGTGCGCTTCATCTCGCGGACGTTGGTGGCGGCATCGTCGTCGTCGGTGTTGCCCTCGAGTTCGGCAAGCAATTCACCCAACGCGGGCTCGGTCATTTTTTCGTGGCTCATGCGCGAGAGCGTTGCGATTTGCTCGCTGCGAATTTCGATGCCGGCGCTGGGCATGTACGTCTCGGCATCCCAATCGAGCAGGGCGACGCTGCTTTCAAGATGGCCAAGCTCGCGAATGTGCTTGAGAAGTTGATCGTATTTGGTGCTCGCCGTCATGTATGACCTCGCTGGCAGGGGTTTTGTGCTAACGAGGGGCAGTTTACAAGCGAGTTTGGCGGCTGGCCACGGCGTGCGGCCCTAGCCGAAGTTGAGGAATCCCTGCTGCGGATGGTCGGATTTGGCGAACAGGTTGGGCGACGGCGCGACCGGGCTGCTACCGACGTCGACCTGTGCCCCTTCGAAGCGCTCTCGCTGTAACACTTCGGCCTTTCGCGCGTCACGGTCGTCACCCAACGTGGTCAACCCGAAGCGGCGCAGGCTTACGTCAAATAGCTTGCGCGTGCTATCCCAAATCTCGCCATTGCCGCTCATGCGTTTGCCGAAGCGCGAATCGTTGAGTTGACCGTTGCGCATCTGGCGGATAAGCGACTGCACGCGTTGCGCTTTAAGCGGAAGGGTGTCTTGAACGCGTTTCAGAAAGACGGGCGCAACGCTACCGGCCAGACGCAGCGCCGTGTAACCGGCAGTTCGAGCGCCCGCATCAGCGGCGCGCCGTAGCAGTTCTGGAATATCGCGATCGTTCAACGCGGGTATGACGGGCGCGAGCATCAGGCCGACGGGCAGGCCCGCGTCGACCAATTGCCGCATGGTCTCGAAACGCACGGATGTCGGCGGTGCATAAGGCTCGATCGCGCGGCTCATCTCGTCGCTGGCGAACGGGATGGAAAGATAGATTCGCGCCGCCGCGACTTTGTTTAAGCGTTTCAGCAAATCGAGATCGCGCAGAATTAACCGCCCCTTGGTTACGATTGCGACAGGATTGCGGAAATCGTAACACGCCTCCAAACATTGACGCGTCAGATGATACGTCGCCTCGATCGGTTGATAGCAGTCGGTCACGCCGGAGAAATTGATGCTCTCGCGCCGCCAACTCTTTTTCATGAGCTTGGCACGCAACAGGTCGGCGGCATTCACTTTGGCAATCAAGCGCGTATCAAAATCAGTGCCCGCACCAAAGCCTAGATACTCATGCGTCGGCCGCGCGTAACAATAAGCACAGGCATGCTGACAGCCGCGATAGGGGTTGATCGACCAGCGAAACGGGATGTCCGGGCTATCGTTTTCCGAAAGGATCGACTTGGCCCGCTCTTCGTACACCTCAACGCTGACAGTCGGCGGGGGGCCGAGCCATTGTCGGGCCTCGGTCGCAAACGGATTGGGCGGGTTGGCAACGGGTCTGAGCGACATATCTGCACTATATTAGGTTTATGTTAGGTATTCAAGCGTTGAGTTTATTTTTCTTCCGTCGACACCTGATTTATCGAGAAGGGCGTTAATCGGATTGATTCTTATGCCGTATGAAAGCGACTTAAGGCTTGTTAATGTCTTGAGTTGTGTGCCGTCGGCAGATAGATTTGGATTCTTTCATGCCGTAAAATGCGGTGATGTTCATCCCACCCGAGGGCCGCTTCGTGAGAAATAGAATGACTTCAACACGCCAATGCGGCGGGATTGCGAAGGGCGCTTCGGCCTTTGCGATTCTCTTGTTGTTATGCGCGGCAACGGCCTGCGATTCGAGCAAGGATGCCTCCCGCAACGACAACTCGTCGGCGAAGCAAACGGCAACGGACAAGTCCGCCGATGAATCTGCAGCGACTGCAGAAGCCGCAAATCGTGAGCCGCCGGTCGAGTCGGTCCCTGGTATGGCGGGCCAAAGCGGCCTCAACATCATCGCTTTCACGCCGCATCTCATCAGCGGTGCCGTTCCCGAAAACACGGCTGACTTTGCCCTGCTCGCCAATCACAAGATCAAAACGATCATCTCGGTTGATGGTGCCACGCCCGATGTCGAAGAAGCCAAGCGCTTCGGTATTCGTTACGTGCATCTGCCCATCGGTTATCACGGCATCGATAAGGAACGCCAGATGGAAATCGCGCGTGCCGTGCGCGACCTTCCCGGGCCATTGTATTTGCATTGCCATCACGGCAAGCATCGCGGCCCGGCGGCGGCCGCGTCGGCAGCCGTCGCGCTCGGTATGTTGCCGAACGAACAAGCGATCACGCTGATGAAGCATGCCGGTACGTCACCGAGTTATGCGGGCCTGTATCAATGCGTTTCGGATTTGAAGAAGGTGCCCGACGTTGAGTTGGACATGGCGCCTACGTTGTTTCCCGAAACGGCGCCCGTGCCCGGTTTCGTCAAAGCCATGTCGCAGGTTTCGCATGCATACGACCATTTGAAACAGGTTCGCGACGCCGATTGGCAAGTGCCGGAAGACCACCCAGACTTGGTGCCGTTGGCCGAGGCGGGCAAGTTGGAGAATCTGCTCCGTGCGTTGCGGGAAGATCCGGAACATAAGAAGTATCCGCCCGATTTTAAAGACATGATGGAGGAATCCTGGCAATCGGCTGTGGATTTCGAAAAGTTGTTGACGGATAAGGCCGATCCCGACGATTTAAAGAAGGCGTTGGATCGCGTGGGCCAATCGTGCAAGGCGTGTCACACGCCTTATCGCAACAAGAAGTAAAGCTGCCCAACTTCTATGTAGATGCCGGAGGACTGTCGGTCGTGCGATGCCGACCAACATCGTTAGGAAGGTGCCTATCTTTTTTTACTTCCGTCAATATGCAACCGTCGGCGCGTTTGTACTTTCCATCGCGGCAACAAGTTTCGCCCAAGCGCCCACCTCCCAACCCAGTGCTGCCAGCTTGAATCAACCGAGCGCGCCGCTATCGCTGGACGCCGACGACAAGCCGCCGGCGCGCAAGGCCTATCCCGATTCGCGCGGTATCGGTGCCAAGCGTGTGCGCGACCTGCCGTTATATGCCAAGTCGTTTGAGCCGTTCTGGGAGCCGGATGCCAAAGTGGATTGGCTCATCTTCGGCATGCAACATCGAACGCGCTACGAGAATCGCGACGATTTTTTTCGCGCGGGGTTGGATTCCGACGAACGGTTCATGTTGCGCTCGCGCGGCTTCGTCGGTATCAAGGATATTCTCGATCCGTTCCGCTTCGGCGTGGAGTTTCTCGATGCGCGGGCGTTGAGCAACGATTTTCCCGAACTCGCTTCGGACGTCGATCACGCCGACTTCCTGCAAGCCTTCGTCGAACTGTACTTCGACAACGTCGGCGGCAGCGGTCAGCCCGTGAGCCTGCGCTTCGGTCGGCAGGCGTTTGACCTCGGCGATCGGCGCTTGTTCGCGCGCAACCGATGGCCGAACAATTCCAATGCGTTTGATGGTTTCCGCCTGCGTATCGGTGACGAAGCCAGCGAATGGGAAGTGGAGGCCTTCGCTTTTCAACCCGTTGATCGTCGCTTCTACTCGCCAAACCCAAACAACGAAGACGTCGGCTTCTACGGTGTGATCGGTTACTTCCGCAAGTGGTCGCCGTACGTCACATTCGAACCCTACTACTTTGTGCTCGACGAAGATTTGGAAACACCGGGCAGCATCGACAGCGAACGACACACGCTTGGCTTGCGCGCGTTCGGGCTGATCGGCAAGACGGGTTTCGACTACGACCTGAACACGGTCTTTCAATTCGGCGATACCGAAGTGGGCGATATCCGCGCGTTCGGTTTTGCCGCCGACGTGGGTTATCAGTTCGATCATCCGTGGAAGCCACGCGTGGCGGCCATGTTTCAGTATGCCTCCGGCGATAACGATCCGACCGACCGACTCGACGAGGGGTTTGATCCGCTCTTCGGTGCGCCGCACCCGTTTCTCGGTTTCTCGGATAACTTCGTTTGGTCCAATTTGATCAATCCGGCGGTTTACGTAAGCGCCCGCCCGACCGACAAATTCAAGTTCATCACGCTGTATCGATGGTATTGGCTCGATTCGGACGTCGCGTCGATCCCGCGCGCCGGCATCGTCGATCCGACCGGCACGAGCGGCAACTTCATCGGACAGGAATTGGATATTCAGGTTAACTATCGCATCGACGAACACACCACGCTCGAAACCGGCTTCGCCCACTTTATGCCGGGCACATTCACGCGCAGCGCGGGAGATGATATTACCGATAGCGATTTCTTTTATGTGCAGATGGAGATTAGTTATTGATCGGGAATGCTGGCTTGACTTTCTGACCGTTTCACTTGCTTATCGCGTTCCTTTTCTCCGTTGATGCTGTCTAATTGCCACAGCCTAATGCTACCCGACGACATGGTAGCGATCATTGAGTCATCCGGACTGAAGCTGACTAACCACGGCGGGCTACCGTGCTTGCATCGGTAAATTTCTTTTCCGGATTCAATTTCCCACACTACCGTAATACCGGTTGGTGCGGTGCACGCTGCGATCCACTTACCATTGTTGCTTGTTGCAATATCAATAATTCGTTGATTACCGACTCGTTGCCCTTCTGTTAGTGTCGGAAAGGTTTTCGTTATCTTCCCATTATCTGAACGAAATGCGAATACCGTGCCGGCACCACCTCCTGAAAATATCTTTTTGCCATCTTTTGAGAATATAACTGCATTTGTTGAAACTTCTTTTTCTGGCCGAATCTCCCAAGCTTTTTGTTTCATTCTCGTGTCGACAACCGCAATTCCGTTATTCCAGCCAGCTATCGCCAGACGGTCGCCTCCAGCAGAAAGGGCGATTTCGGACAGATTCATACCGTCTTTTTCACTGTCTATGATGCCATGCCAATCAAGATTGTCGGTGTCGGTATTAAGCAGCGCGATTCGCGCTCGTTGAATATTCCAATCAAAGTCCGGGCTTCGATTGTCATAATCGTCCTCATAAGCGATTGCAACAACACCGCTCCCGTTGCCAGTGATGGCGAAAGGGCTCCAGCCATCGGGGGATAGCCAGGTTGGCCCTTCATTCGTCGTATCAAAATATCGCTTTTCAATGATTGTCTCATACGAACCTACGACCCTGATCGAATATACGCACCGCGATCTTGCGTCGAAGAGAACTCCGCTCACACGAGGGACTGATATTGCTTTGCTTGCGAGGTCGGATTTTGATGTGAAAGTGAAGAGTCGAAGAGTGTCTCCCGTTGCTTCCGTCGCGATAAAGCCGCCATCAAAGGACTGGGAGGTCCGGATGCCGTTCAATCCAGTACTGTAATGCTCTTTAGGTTTGCGATTTAAAAGCAATTGGGCGTTCACTGTTGGTAAAGAGATACAGAGTACCAAGCCGCAGGCGACCGCAATGAATTGACGATTGGAGAATGTCATAGGAATTCACTTCTCGTGGACGTAGAACCCAGTTTTAATTGGTTATTGCACCGTCAAATCGGGCAACAGACGAATGATCTCGCCCCTCGGTTGCTCACGTTATTATATTCTACAGCGTTAAGTTCGCTCGACGCGATCGCTCAGCAGATAATTTTGGCGCCACAACCGTCCAAGATTTGTCCGAGCAAAACAAGGGCCGCCGCAATGCGACCATGAATACTAATGAAACGTAAATGGCTACATCGCGGATTACTCATCACCCTGATGCTACTTGCCGGTGCATCCGCATGGGGCGCGTTGCAACTCGCGCCGTTTGATCGTGACAATCGCATGTGGGATTTATCCACGGCCGACGTTCATCGACAACTCGGCTTTAAGCGTGGCGGATTGGTGTATGTGAAGGTGGATCTAAATGCTACCTCGGATAGCCCCGGCAAGCATCAATATTCCCTGTTGGGTTCCGAATTCCGCTCCGAACGGCGACAACTGGTTAACCCACAAATGCTGTCGAATCCGCCCGAACCGAAGGATCGCAAGTCCCGCATCAACGCCACGGCGATCGATATGACAAGTATCGACCTGCGCCTTTGGCAACTCGCCGTGCTGATCGGTCTGTATCCGATGTTGATAGCGCTTGCCGCGCTGCGACGTTGGGTGCGACTCAAACGCAACCCCAACGCCTGCCGCAACTGCTTTTACGATTTGACCGGAAACGAAACCGGCACTTGCCCTGAGTGTGGCCATGCGATCGCGCTGCCTGAACACTCTGCGAATACGTTGCAATGATTCGCAAGTTTCTTCATCATCGCTCTGACGGTCGTCGCCATGATCGCCGGTTGGCGGTGTGCCGTCTGCTCGAGCACGGTCGACATCGCCGAGCCCTACACCTGGCGGTGTCCCCGGGCGATTCAAGCTGGGAGCCATCGGGCAAGCGCGCGACGCGGGCGCGGACATTTACGTGCTCACAATAAACG
>JAUIHO010000085.1 GCA_030432035.1 Phycisphaerae bacterium | reverse complement strand
AGGCGCGATGGTCAGCGGAACGCGTTCGGGCAGCCCGGCGCAAATCGCCGAACCGCCTCTGCAACCGGGCGATATCATTCGACGCGTAGGCGACGTCACGATTGCATCGCTTGCCGACCTTATCGAAACCTACACCGAGATTCAGGATCGCGAAGAACTGCCCGAATACTTGCTGATCGAGTTCGACCGCTGGGGCAAGAATCACCTCACCGTGATCAAGCCGCGACCGGTCGATCCGGAAGACCCGCCACGCAGCATTCGCAAGGCGTGGATCGGCGTCGCAACGCAGCCGATCGTGCAGGAGTTGGCGCAGCAACTGGGCCACCCCGAGCAGACGGGCTTTCGCATCACGCGCGTCTATCCGCGCACCACGGCCGCCGATTCGGATTTGCAAGTCGGCGATATCATCATCGCGCTCAACGGCGATCCGTTTCAGTTGCGCGGCATGCAGGACGCGAGCTTGTTTCAGCGACAAGTTAAACGACTCGACATTGACGGTACTGCCAAGTTAACCGTCTTGCGCAAAGGCGAAACCAAAGAGATCACGGTCACGACCGAGCGGACGCGTTGGGAGCCGAATGAAGCGCGCCGCCTGACCGATCGCGACTTTGAAATGACAGTGCGAAATGTGACGTTCTTCGACCGTGATGAGAACCAGTGGGACGAGAACACCAAGGGCGTCATCATTGAATCGATCGAACGCGGCAGTTGGGCGGCGGAAGCCGGACTGCGCGTGGGCGATTTGATTCAGGAAATCAACGGTATGATCGTAAAGGGCCGCGGCAGCTTTCGGCGTTCGATGGAAAAGATCGCCAAGGATCAACCCGAACGCGTGCGCTTTAAAGTGTTGCGCGGCATTCAAACGCGGTTCCAGTTTTTCGAACCCGAATGGTCGCCGAATGTGGACGACCCGGCCAAGTCAGAATCTTAATTCAACCGATTCGTCTTTAGCGTGCGGTCTGCAAACGTATGTCAGCCGCCCTAAATACAACCCCACGGAGAATTCCCTCGTATGTTGCACTTTTCACGACCCGCGCGATTAACGCTGCTGATGTTGCCGATTCTGATTGGCGTCAACGCGGCCAACGCTACGATCGATAGCAAGGTCTACAAGAACGTTATCGAGTCGTCTAAGAGCTCGCTCGTCACGATCAAATACGTCGCCAAGTTTGAAACGCCGCAAGGACCGCAGGATGTCGAACGCGAAATCAACGCGTTGGCCATCGACAACAAGGGGCTGATCGTCTGCTCGAGCTTGCAGCTTGGCACGTCGCGCTACCTGCGCGTCGTCAATGCGATGGTCACGCCGTCGGATATCAAGGTGCTCTACGGTGAAGATACCGTCGGCGTAGAGGCCGAGTTGATCGCGACCGACGCGGAGCTCGACCTGTCGTGGCTGCGCATCAAGGACTTCGACAAGATGAAGGACAAGCCCGGATTCGTCGACTTCGACAACGCGGCCAAGGCCGAACTGGGTAGCGAAATCCTCGTGGTCGCACGCCTGCACAAATATTACGGTCGCGCCATTGTGCTGTCGGAAGGACGCGTCGCCGGGCAAGTCGAAAAGCCCCGCGAGATGTGGGTCGGTCGCTCGGGTGTCGATCAGGAGCCCGGCATGCCCGTGTTCGGTGCCGACGGTAAGCCGGTCGGTCTGGTCACGTTTCAGGTTCCCGATCCGGATGATTTCTCACCGCGCGAGATGCGCGAAGCACAGCAAACGCTGATTCTCGATGCCGCCACGGTTGCGAAGGCCACCAAGCGTGCCCTCGAAGAAGCCGCCGCAGCCGCTGAAGAAGAAGAGTAAGCGACGGCTTACCAATTGCATCTACGAAAAAGCCCCGCGTTATCACTCGATAACGCGGGGCTTTTTTTAATCTCATTAACGGATGGCTACGCCGCTAGAAGCGTTTCTTCAAGTCTTCGCCATCCCACATAACCAATGTCTTTTGCGTCGCTTCGTAGCTGTACATGATGATGCGCTGAGCCGCGGCGTCGGTGATGTACACCACCTCGCTGTTTTGGGTGAACTGCCCCGTTACCATGATGTAGTCACCGCCGCGGTCGACTTGGCCGAAGCCATAACTAGGCTGAGGTGAAAAGGTCGTTACGATTACCGCGATCAGCAGGATCAAGCCCGTAATAGAGAGCAGGCCGATAGTGAATTGGTCTTTATGCATCTAATTCGTTCCTCGGTTGAGCTTGATTTCGGTTAACGGCCACCACGAAAGTCACGGGCCAGATCGCGTGCGCCCGCATAGATCATGCGTCGATCATTCATCACGCGGTTCGGTACAAACACGTGCAATGCACGCCGGGAAAGATCGATGATGTATAGCGCATCCGCACCATCGTTAATCTCGCCGGCCACCATCACATACTTTTGGGCGGCGGGCGCGACTTGAGCGTGGGCCTTTTTCGGTTCCGTGTGAGCCACGATCAGCACCGACAGCAGCAGCAGGTTGGCACCGACCAGCATCGTAATAATCGATTTGCGAGACATAGAAAAAGTTCCTGAGCGAGGGATCGAATAATCCAGCAGCGAACGTCAGTCGATTCTAGGCATCCTTTACGCGGCGGCTAGACATAAATCCAAGCGCCAACACTGCCAAAATGAAGCCGCCGGCGGAGATGTACTCCCACAACGGCCGTTCGGGTTCCAGATACTCGATGTTGGCGTACGGGATATCGCCGATTTGCACCTGTGCCCAAGCAGCGGTGCAGCAGCAGAGCATCATGAAAAGGGCCAGTCGTAACACTCGTTGCATGATTCATCTCACCTATTGGAGGGACATATTGCGGTTACAGCCCACCATGATAATCCGAGGCGGCCGCGCACGTAAACCTTTGCCGATTCTAGGGCAGCGATCATCCCGAGATTTGCCTTAACCCGATTTAACATGGGGCGGGCAGCCATATCGCGTCCAGCGGCGTGCTGATCGTCGCGAAGGCTTCTCGCGGCACGGTGACGGTGTCCCAACGCTCGGAAAGCGGCTTGTAATGGCGGCAGTAATCGGCCAACGCGACGAGCCAAAAGCTGTAGGCCCTGCCCGCGTATGCGAAGTCCCCCGCCGTATCGGACGCGTTCGCGTCAACGTCCGAAAGCCAGTAGGCGAACACAAACGTCGGCTGGAAATCGGTGGTACCGAAGATGTCGCCCCATTCCGTTAGCCCTTCGATGTCCGCCCGCGTGACCCACGATTTTTCGCGCGGTTCGCCCGTTTTGGCCGCCGCGAACGACTTACGCCCCTTCACATCCACGAGACAGGCCGGCGTGCCGGATGGATACACGATGTAGTCGAACAATTTCAGGCCCGTGCCCGACGGGGCGAAGTGTCGCACGTCTTCGACCGAGACGAAGGAGATACCGCGATAATTGAGATAGGCTTCGAAAGCGTTTTCGTAATGGCTGCGCTTGACGGCCATGGGCTTCAACGATCGTCGAGTTTTAACGCTGTCTTTGGTGCATCGAGCAGTGCGGTGACGGGCATGGTCGCGGCGCTGCCGTCGGTGAGGAATTTAATTTGGCACTCACCGCCCTGCTTGGTTTCGTCGCCGAGAATCACCGCCGCGTGACAGCCGCGTTTGTCCGCTTGTTTAAGTTGCTTGCCGAGCGCTTGTTGTTGATATCCGAAGGACGTGAGGATGCCCGCGCGCCGCAGGGTCGCCGCGATGCGCATGACCTCATCGCGCAAGCCTTCAACTGCATCGATCACGACGACGCCCCCGGCGGACGCGTCTTCTTTTAGCAAACCCTTTTCTTCGAGCAGCAACGCCAGCACGACATCGCCCATGCCGAAACCGATGGCAGGCTCTTTTTGTTTGCCAAGTTTGCCGAGTAAGTCGTCGTAGCGGCCACCGCCGCAAATGGCGCGTTCGTTTTGCGACGTATCGAAGAACTCAAACACCGGGCCGGTGTAATAAGCAAGGCCGCGCACGATTTTGAGATCGAGCTTGCAATAGTCTTCGACGCCGAACGACGCGAGCGCTTGCAGAACGGACTGCGTTTGTGCCAGCGCGTCGGTCACGGCATCGGTCTCAGCCAGCGAGGATTGCAGCGTTTCTTGTAACGACGCGATCGAATCGATCTCCAACCAACCCATCAACTGTTGGAACGCGAGACGCTCGCCAAACTGCTTATCCCAATCGCCGGCCAACGCATCGCCTTTGACTTTGGCGGCCTTGTCGAGCAAGGCGTAAGCCCTGGGGAGTTCCGCCTCATTCAGGCCCGCCGCTGTGAACATCGCTGCGATGAGTTGGCGATTGCTGATGTGTACCTGGAAGTCCTTATCGGTAAGCCCAAGTCGACGCAACGCTTCGATGCCGACCAGCATCACTTCGGCGTCGGCGACGGGTGAATCGGAACCGATGACGTCCACGTTCCACTGAAAGAACTCGCGCAGCCGACCGCGCTGTACGTTTTCACCGCGAAACAGATTGGGAATGCAAAACCACTTGATGGGCTTAGCCAACGCGTTGATCTTGGCGGCGACCATGCGCGCGAGCGTGGGCGTCATTTCAGGGCGCAACGCCAGTTCGCGATTGCCCTGGTCTGTCAGCCGGAACAACTGCCCTACCAATTCGTCGCCGCTTTTCTCCTGATACAGCTCTAAGAATTCGAGCGTCGGCCCGTCGAACTCTTCGAAGCCGTGCAGGATCGACGTTTCGCGCCACGCGTCGAAGATGCGTTTGATCGGGCGATAGTCATCGGGGTAGAGATCGCGCGTACCCTTAACCGAGGGGATTTTTTTCATAGCGCGTCGTCCATCGCTTCGTCGTTCGTAGGCGCAGGGTTCGGTGCCGTGAGTTCCGCCGTCGGCGGTCGAATGACCGACTCAATCGTATGGATATTGGCGTCGTCATCACCGAGGACCAGCTCGACCCGCGTTTCGCCTGTCGGATTGATTTCGCGGCGCGTCGGCTCGTAGATGGCGACGTATCCGTTAGACGCATCGGGGCCTTCAACGCGAAACTCGCCGTCGTAACCGAGGCGACCGAACTCGATGATGCGCCGCGTGGCACCGGGCCCGTAGATGTACATCTTGGCAGATTTCCAGATGGGCGAGCGTTCGCCGAAATTCACCGGTATGCGAATGGTCGAGCTGTAAACCTTCACGAAAATCGAGTCTTGCGCGACCAAGGCGTCTTCGGGCTCACCGCGGCGACCCGATTTGAGCAACTTACCGTTGTACGGTTTGATGTCCTGGATGCCGTCGATGAAGTAGCCCGTCGCCGTAATCCGCATCAGCACGCCCGGGTCGGTCGCCTTGGGAAACTTGTACTTCCATTCGTAAACGCCGTTCACGTCGGGCCCGCAATCTTCGTAGGACTCGTTCAACTCGTCGTACATGATCGCGTAATCGCAGTAGCCGAATTTGGCCCGGAACGAGAGCGTCGGCGAATCGCCAGCGTATAGCGTGTAATACGGCAGGCCCGTTGCCGCGTCGGTCCGCATAGGCCGATCCTTGATCAGCAACTCGGCCTCTGTCGAGCCGCAACCGGCGACGAGCGCGATGCATCCGACGAATCCGAATAAGCCAACTGCCCGATTTGAAATGCGTGCGTAGTTTAACATTGGCGGCGATTCTAGATTTGCTGTCGATGGTGGTCAATTTGGGCTGCGTGTTGCAACCCGTGTATCCCCGCGTCTGCTGATCAAATCGCGAACATCAATTACACTGCCGACGATGCGGGTAATCGCGGGAACATTACGGGGCAGGCAACTGCAAACACCGGCGGGGTTGGACACACGGCCGATTCTCGATCGGGTGAAGGCGTCGCTCTTTGATTGGTTGGGGTCGCGGCTAGCGATGCCGGGCCAGTTGCCGTCGATCAACGTCTGCGACCTATTCTGCGGCGGCGGCACGCACGGGATCGAAGCGATCTCGCGCGGTACCGCGCATTGCACGTTTGTCGATCAGGGCAAACCGGCGATCGAATGCTTGCGGAAGAACATCGAGACGCTCGGCATCGACCGACAATCCACGGTCGTGCAGCGTGCAGTAGGCAGCGCAAGCTTGCGGTCGCCCGGCGGCGACGGGTTCGGCCTGGTCTTCTTCGATCCGCCATATGTGTTGAGCCGTCAAACCGATCCGCAGTCGATGATATTGCGTACGCTCGACGCGTTGGCAGACACGATGCCCGTGACCGACGACGCGCTGCTGACCTGGCGCAGCGGAAGCGAAGCCGATTTGCCGGACTCGCTGCCCGGTAACTGGTCGCGCATCGATACGCGCACCTGGAATCGCATGACCATCGCCTTGTACGGTCAACCCAACGCATGAGCCGCGCGAACGAAACAAATCGACGACCTCGCCCCACGGCCCGCGCGACGGCGCTCGACGTAACGCGTCGCCTGCAGGAGGCGGGCTTCACCACATATTGGGCCGGTGGTTGCGTGCGCGATATGCAGTTGGGACGTTCGCCGAAAGACTTTGACGTTGCGACCGCGGCCACGCCGGATGAGGTTGTTTCGCTTTTCAAACGCACGCGCGCCGTTGGGGCGCAGTTTGGCGTGATATTGGTTCGGCAGGCGGGCCACGATATCGAAGTCGCAACGTTTCGAACCGACGGTGCCTACGCCGATGGTCGCCGCCCTACTGAGATCGCGTTTAGCACGCCGGAAGAAGATGCACAGCGGCGCGACTTCACGATCAACGGCATGTTTTTCGACCCGATCGCGGAGCAAGTACGCGACTTCGTCGGTGGGCAAGCCGATTTAAAGGCCGGATTGATTCGCGCGATCGGCACTGCCGACGAGCGTTTCGAGGAAGACCACCTGCGCGTGTTGCGCGCGATAAAGTTCGCAGCACGCTTTGGGTTTGAGATTGAGGCGATGACGTGGGACGCGATGCGCGCGGCCGCGTCAAAGTTGCCCCGCATTAGCCCCGAGCGCATACGTATGGAGCTCGAAGCGATGCTGACCGGTCCGCGTTGCGAGCGTGCGGCGCGATGGTTGGCCGACTGCCACGCGTTGGACTTCCTTTGGGAAGGTGCTGCCGCTCTGCGAGAAGAATGGTCGCGGCGGGTCCAAGTGTTGTCGTTATTACCGAGCGAAAGCCGGTCGTTTGAACTTGCGCTGGCTGCGCTGTTGCACCGTAAAGACGCGGCAGTCGCCGCCGAGGCCTGCACGGCACTGCGATGCAGTAACCACACGATGGATCGCGTGGCGTGGTTGATTCGACAGCAACACGCACTGGATGCCCCAGAGGCTTTAACGCTTGCCGACTTGAAATTGTTAATGGCACACGACGGTTTCGAAGAGCTAATGCAATTGGCCGCTGCCTTACATCAGGTGGACGGCGGCGATACGCGTCGCGTTGACGACATTCGAACACGTGCGGCGGCGATTCCGGCAAATGAAGTCGCGCCGCCGCCGTTGGTCACAGGCGACGATCTCATTAAAGCAGGATTGCGACCGGGACCGGCGTTTAAGGATGCACTATTTAAGGTGTATTATCGACAGCTACAAAACGAGATATCGGATAAAACGGCGGCGTTGGAAGCGGCGCGTGAATATATTGAAGACGCGTAAGCGCAGACGATTCCGAGCCCACTTTTCCACCATAAAATTACCCGTTTTGCGCGAGATACTCGTCGGCCGTCATCGGTGTCGCGTAGGCAAAGCCCAACGCCCCCATAAACGCCGCGTGCACTTGGGCGGCGGGCACCGTCACGCCATTGAATTCGCTGTCGCGCGTGGCGCAGGCGTCGTGAATGAGCGTTACCTGATACCCCAAATCGCTCGCCGCCCGCGTAGCCGCATCGACACACATATGGCTCATCGCGCCGCACACGACCAACTCTTTCACACCGTGTTGATCGAGCAGTTCTTTCAAGTTGGTTTGATGAAACGCGTTGACCTGATGCTTTAACACGACCGGCTCGTCGTTGGTCGGTTGCACCTTGTCGTGAATCTTCGCTCCGGGCGAATTGGGCGTGAAGAACGGCGCATCGTCGCTGGGAAACTCGTGCCGAACGTGCACGACCAAATCGCCGGCCTTGCGCGCTGCTGCCAGCAATCGCGCCGAACGATCTGCAGCGTTATCGATGCCGACCAATGGCCACTTGCCACCGTCGAAGTAGTCGTTTTGTATGTCGATCAACAACAATGCGCGCTTGGGCATTGGAAGTACCTCCATGTCTTCGAGCGATCAGTCTTGCTTTTTATCTTGCTGATTTTCTTTTTGCTGGTCGGCTTTCAATTTGCGAGCGACTTCCATTGCCTTTTGACGGCTCCACCGCTCACCTGCGGCTCGTGCCTCTTGCATGATGTCGCCTTGCACGCTCGCAAACTTCTGGCCAACGGGCGTGCTATAGAACTTAAGTAGGCCTTCAACCTCTTCTTCCGTGAGATGCTTGTCGTAAATCGGCACGGTCAGATCGACCAATTCCTTAGGATCGACCGTCTTCTTGAATTCGTCCACGAATCCTGCAGGAAGATTCGGCATACCGCTCAACGTTTCGATCATCCGATCCATGACCTGCTTACTCATATCACCGGCCTGCATGGTATCGAGCAAGCGACGAATCTTAGCTTCTTTGGTTGCCGTCGATTTTTCAGGTAATTCTTGATCGTCGGCATTGAGCAAAGAATAACCGCCCACGATTACCAAAGAGCCAATCACGAACGCAAATATAGTTTTCTTCTTCATCTTCCATTCCATCTTCAAGGTCGCTCGATACCGTCGATAGCCCACGGCTCTCGATGGCGCGCAACCTGACGTAAACTACCGACGCCGCCGCCGCGATCGCCCGCACAACAGCAAGCTACCTGTCAACAACATCGGGAAACCCAATATCCCACAGAGCGTTTCCATCGGCGTGATAACGGCAAACGGCGTATCACCGGTCGCGACGACCATCGGATCAACGTTTTCGTTGATCATGCGAGACGAAAGTGCCGCCGTTTGATTGGCCTGTACGTCTGGCAACGGACCAAACGGATCGGGTCGACCGAACCCACTGGCGATGACTTCACCGTCGCGGCCGGTACCTTCACCGAGAACAATCTGCCATTGCAATTCACCCAATACGCAGTTGCGTTGGTACAGCGCGCGACGTTGGGCCAGCTGCGGCGGAAGGTCTGACTTATATCCGAAACTCGGATCGAGCGTCATCTCTTCGGGACTTAGTGTGGTGTATAGCCGCGTGAGGTAGGCGTTGTCGCCCAAAGCGCGCAGGCCTTCGACATATGGCATGATGATGTCGGCACGAACGGCATTGATCATGGCACTACGCGCCGAGGCCAGTTGCAGCCCGCTAAACAAAAACGACAGTCGCAACGGATCGACGTACGTCGATTGCGGCTCGTCCGGCGGTAACGGCAACACGTCGGTGGCAATGTTGAGCAAGTCCGTTTGAGGCAAGCCGGTTCGGAATAAGTCTGCGATTCCCTGCTGCGGTAACAACTGAGCCGCCGCCGCATTCACGGCGTCTTCCAATACACTAACTTCAGGCGTCGACGCGACGACGTCATTGGCCGGGTCGGCAAAATCGGTCGCAAAGCCATGGCCGCCCACCTCATCCATCGCGGCCGTTACCAACGCTTGATATTGCTGGTAGCCGCTAAACGATTGAAACCAATTCAAACGCGCGTAGTTAATTTCGACGGCCGGATAGTTTGTCGGAATCGCCTGCGCCGGGCCGACAAGATAGACAAGCAGACCCAAGTCCGGATCGGCGGCGACCGCCGTTAGGCGAATCGGCACCATGGGGCGCGACGTGTTATACACCATGCGCAGCGGCACCAAATCGCCGGTGTCTTTATCTTTCTGCAAGCGCAAGGCGACAAAGTTCATACCCGCTTCGATGTAAGGTGCTAACAGTTCGCGACCACGATCGTTTAGGTCATAGTTGTTTTCGATAAGCCAATTGGCCATCGCTTCCGGATCGTCGCTGGCCACGATTCGCACGTTGAATGGACCGACCGGCTTTTCTTCGAGAATGGTCACGCCATCCTGATTGGGAGCACCGGCCTGCGGTACCGGAAAAGCGCCGGCAAGATCGTTCACGATATCTGAATCACAACCGTCACCTTCGATTTCCAATCGGAACGACGGGCGCGTGATGCGTTCGAGATTGGTGAACAGCATTTCGGATGATGTGTCGACATCGGGAATGCCGGGCACCGGCACGACCCACGAGAAATCTTCAGCCGGGCCGGAATATTGAATGCGCACAATGGCCGCGACCTGATTGCCGTCTTGTCGAAAGATGATCTGCTCGGCGTTTTGGACGATGGGTACGCCACCGCAGAAGAAACCGCCGCAGGCATGTGACGCCGCAGGTGCAAGCAACGAAGCAACTAGCAATGGGATCAGTGCGAATGTAATCCGACAGATAGGTCGACGTGGGCTCATGATTTTTCTCCGTATAGTCAAAATAAGGAATGCGAGAGACTGCCCGTGCAAGGCGAATTATAACGGCCCCCATGCGTCAACCAAAGATTGAACGCGCATTTGTCGACCCAATTTTGACTGAGTTCGACCAATTTGCGTCTTGCCGTACCCAAAGGAGTATGCCCCCCGCTTGGCGAAAAATAGTTGATGATAGTCTTAGGCGCAGCGGTTTGAGATGTATTACGGGCGATCTGCGGGACGAGTTGCGATTGAAATATTCCCGATATCATTAGATATGTCATCGATAAACGTGATTTATTCCTCGACCGCCTCGCGCCCGCCGGCCAGTGCTCCGCCCATGCCCGACGCGATAATCGTACCGCCCAATGCCGAACCGAAATGAATCATGCCGTCGACATTGCCCTCCGTTGCGCTGCCGGTTAAGAAGAAATCGGGGTACGCTTTCAGGCAAATTCCGAGTTCAGCATAGACATCAAACTCGCTATAAAACAACAACCAAATCCGAGCCAGGTTTCCAACGAACACCGCAACCAAACCCGCGAGTGCGCCGGCGATTGCTGCCGGAATCTTCCCCGCGCCCTTCGCACGACCGACCACCCAGCCCGTCGTACCCCCAAAGATGCCCGCAAAAATAACGATCTCTGCAAAGATGAAAATGTCCGGCACATTGATCGACTTACCCGGTTGGGAAACAAAGAACGAAAGTATCCATTGATCGAGTTGCCATAACCCCACCCACAACGCCGCGCCCACCAAACACGCCATCGGTGTCCAAACGAAAAGTTTGGCAACACCCTTTGCCGTGGCGCGGCCTTCCAATCGCGCTTCTTCGAGCTTTGCATTTATACACGTGTCGCAAACCTGCGCGACGCGTGCCTCTACCCATTTGAGTTCGATTGCGCGACCCGCGTTGCAGTAGTGACACATCTCGCGATTGTGTCGACCGCCGATGGATTCGATGATGCCGACCGTCGTATCCAGCCACGATTCCAAACCGGCTTCCAACATTTCCACCGTCGCGTCGGTGATCGTGAGCCACGCGATGTTTTCTTCGAAACTGATGCGTGCCGATCGGTCGGCAACCATGTCGCGCAACGGTGACTCGGGGATGTCATCGATATCCTGACCGTCGAGCGCGAAATCTTCGGGCGCGCCGATGTAGCGCAATTGAATCAGCGTTTGAATGGAATGGATGGGGTGACCATCGGCGTCGAGGTATTCCGCATCGACCGTATAGGTAATGCCGAGCGGATACCCCTTGTAACGCCCGATATAGGTGCTTTCGCCAACGTAGTTCAGATCGAGACGTCGATTTAGCGCGGCAACGGGTGCATGACTGACGGGGCCCGAGGTCGTCATCGCAAGCGCCATTCCTTATCCGTCTAGCTGCGCCTCATACGCCGCCGCGTCTAACAGTTTCTCTAACTCACCGGCGTCGCTGACCTTGATCTTGATCATCCAGCCGCCTTCGAACGCATCGTTATTCACGAGTTCGGGCTCGTCGCCGAGTTTGTCGTTCACCTCGGTAACCGTGCCGCTGACGCCGGTGTAAAGGTCGCTGGTCGACTTGACCGATTCGACCACGCCGAAGCTATCACCGGCACTGATTTCTTTGCCGCTGTCGGGCAGTTCGACAAACGTGATGTCTGTCAATTCGTCGGCGGCGAATTGCGTGATACCGATCGTGCAGACATCGCCGTCGAGTTTGTGCCATTCGTGCGATTTCAAATATTTGCGATCCGTTGGTACGCCCACGGTTATCTCCTTTGGTACACATCGATGCGTGCGTTGCGCCGCACGCGGGTTTTGTCGCCAATCCTATCGCGCTGGCCTGCGGCGTGAAACATGGTTAATTCACGCGATCCTCGCACGTAGCCCACGGCCATTGGCCGGGGGCTAAATGACGCGGCGTTTCTGCGCTGTGGCACCGGTTTGCAACCGGTGATTATTTCGCGCGTTTGTAAAACGGCAACGGAACGACCTTGGCATCCACCTTGGTGCCGCGAATGTCGATCGTCAACGTCTTATCGATCTCGCTGTGTTCGGCATCGACGAATCCCATCGCAATCGACTGCTCCAGCGTTGGGCTCATCGTGCCGCTGGTCACTTCGCCGATTTCGGTATCGCCGCTGAGAATCTTCGAACCTTGCCGTGCGATGCGCTTACCATCGAGCACCAACCCCGTGATCTTGCGCCGCGGCCCGTCTTCTTTGATTTTGCGCAACGCTTCGACGCCGAGGAATTCTTTTTCCAGATCGACGCACCAACCGCAACCGGCCGAGAGCGGATCGATGTCTTCGTTTAACTCGTGTCCGTAGAGCGGCATTCCCGCTTCCAAGCGCAACGTATCGCGCGCGCCCAAACCCGCGGGTTTAACGGTCGGTCGCTTGTCACCACCGTCGGCTGTCAAACGATCCCACACCAACACGCCGACCATATTCGACACGACCGCCTCGACACCATCTTCGCCGGTATAGCCGCTGCGGAAGATCGAGAAGTTCACGCCCATGTACGAGCCGGTCACAAACCCGTAGCGCCCCATGTCGCCGATTTTGATCGGGCTCTTCTCCAACGCGTTCGCAAACAGTTCCATCGTCGCCGGACCTTGCACTGCCATCATGACGGTGCCCTTGGTCTGGTCGTCGATCTTGACTTTCATGTCGGCGGATTGCGCGTTGAGATGGGCAAGCATCTTTTCGCGATTGCTCGCGTTGCAGACCATCAGCAGCTTGTCTTCGAAACGCGAAATAATCACGTCGTCGATGACGCCACCGCGCTCATTGCAAACATGGCTGTAGCCCGAGCGACCGACCTTGAGCTTGGCGATGTTGCGCGTGCACACGCGGTCGAGCAGCTTCTCGGCATCGTTGCCTTTAAAATAAAGTCGCCCCATATGGGACACGTCGAAAATGCTGCTGACGGTGCGGGTATGATGATGTTCGTCGGCAATGCCGCGATACATCACGGGCATCTCCCAGCCGCCGAAATCGATCAGCCGAGCGCCCAGCCGCTTGTGAGTGCTGTGTAGAGCGGTTTTTTCCATGAGGGGAAGTGTAGCGAGGTGATGGGGATGGGCAAGGTGAGGGGTTGGCGTGGTGACAACTGCATTGAAACACCGGAGAAGCAACCGATATGGCACACGAGTTAACGGCGATCATCGCGAGTGGTTCCATTCGATATCGTCAATGCGGGATCGGGCGACTTCGAAAACGATATGCTTGCATTCAATGCACAGTTCAACGCCCTACCCAAACGACGGATCGAGCCAGTCCAACGCGCAAGCTGGACCAGCCCTATTGCATTTGTCGTCACGGAGTACTCCGGCGGATTGGGCTATCAAGGGGCGTTGGTGCTGGAACGCGGCGAGATTGTTTACGGACCGGTCGTCGATGAATCGGTTTCGGAAACGCTTCAAGCGGAGGGTTTGGAATGCCCGCCTCCACCAACGCTGAAACCGATCAACGCGGCCCTTCGACGACTTGGCGTAACACGCACTGACGATCTCGACGAGTTCGATGCCGTAGGGTTGAGTCAACTATGAGCATAGCGATTGGTACGCGTGTGTTCTCAAAGTGCATTGTGGATCAAAGCGTAGAGAAGAACGCCAGCGATGATAAACGGAATTGCCTTCTGCAAAACGTTCAACCCCGCAGGATACTGAAGCTGAATACCGCATTCCGGGCACACTTCACCAAGCGGGTTCAAAAAGTGCCCGCAGCCGCGGCATTGCGGAATTCCTTGGGCCTGCCCCTTATCCAATTGCCGAATACGTCGTCGTTCGAGAACAATTGACGCAAATAGCGACAACCAAAAGACGACTGCAAAAAGAAGTCCTTTTTGATGAAACGGATCGTCGAATCGCGACACGGGCCCGAAGTCAAAATCGTCGATACTCAGGTTCCCTGCTGCCAACACCGCATTGAATTCATCACTGCCGTCAAACCAAATCACGTCGCCGGTCGACATCGCCCAAAACCAACGATCACCGCTAGATTGTCCAAGGATGTCGCTATCGTTCGTCACCGTGTATTGGTAAAGATCGATCTCATCTGTTATTGCATCCGGAGCAATTGGCCCGCGATAAGACAGAACATACGCGTCTTCCCGCACCGCCGAAGCGTTATTGTGAATCACCCAATTGGTTGTCGGTCGAAACCACACGTCGGAATCGTCGAACGCGCACATGCAGAACGCCGAAAGAACGACCGTAATGGCAAGCAACACTCGGACCATTTCATGATTGTATGCAACCTGCCCAAGCCAGACACGCAACCGTCGACGAAAGCACTCAATGGTAAACCCGCGTTGCTGACGACGCCCTGCAATTGCCGTATCATTGATGAAGATAAGGGGGCGTCAGGGTTCCTGGTGGGCTCCGCGGTCTTCAAAGCCGTTGAGGCGGCGCATGGCGTCGCCTGGTGGGTTCGATTCCCATCCGCTCCCGTTTATAAGCCAATTGTTTTTTACAATTGCGATTTTGAGACATTTATTCCGACATTAAATGTACAATCAGGGAGTCCTTACAAAACCCTAAGACCGGAGCCAAAATGGCTAGCAAAAAACGAAAAGGCCAACCACCAAAGTTCGTTCGCGATCCAAATGATGGTCGAGAAATCTGCCCAACGCAGATTCAAGAGTGATCAATCGGGCTTCCGAATCAGAACTGCTCGAGATCGGCGAAGCCGCCGAGCGTTTGCTGCCAAACCATCACCCACTAACGATCGCCATCGCCCGAGTACGACTTGATTGCGCCCACGCGTTACGCGACGAATCGTTAATCGCAATCCGTCGCGAGCGTCTTGAACGCATGGAAGCCCAACGCGCCGCGCGCATGAAAGCGACGCCGATCACACAAGGTAGTTGAAAAGGGGTTGCTGATTTAACTATTTGCGCCTCGTCCCTTGAAGCGTAGAGCAGGGAGAAGGTATCGATTCCAAGAGATTTTCAATCAGCCGAAAAACTCGACCGTAAGCCCCGAAATCATTCGTCCGCATACTCCGCCAGTTGCTTCTCGAACGCCGCCCGCTTTGAACTCGATGTGTCATCAGGCAAATGTTGGATCGCAAGTTCTTGTGCATCGACGGCTGCTGATTGGTTACCGTTTCGAAACTCCGCTCGAGCAACTAGCGCCCATGCATCTGCATCGTTATGATTCAGAAGCACGCTCGCTTCGCGCGAGAGCATGACAGCCGTCGCCGGATCGCGCAGATCGACAGGCTCCACGTCAAGCAGGCGCTTCGCACATCGCATCTTCTGCGCCGCCGTCGCCGATTCCTGATTCGCTAGCTCCAATTGAATTCGAATATTCTCAGCCGCCAAGGGCCTTGCCGCGTCAACATTGTTCTGTGCCACGTAAACGGATGCGAGGCTGTCGCTGATTCGTATGGTGGCGGGGTTGTCGCGCCCAAGACTGCCGCGCAACGTTTCAAATAACTCGCGATAGTTTTTCTCCGCAGCCGCAAAATCTCGCTGTTCAAACTGCGCCTTAGCAATCGTTTCGAGCGTCCCAAGCGTTTGCGGATGACGATTCCCCAGCGTTTTACGTTGCGTTTCGATCAGCCGCAAATTAATCGCCGTGGCTTCGTCGTAACGCTGCTGCTCGGTAAAAAGCCACCCCAACAGATACATCACGCGCATCGTGATGCTGTGCTCGACGCCGTACTGACCTCCCGCCGCTTTCAACGACTCGGTCAACAGCCGCTCGGCTTCCTCGGCGCGACCGAGCGCGATGTATTCGTTTGCAAGATTCGACGTCGCGCTCAACGTATCGGCATGAGCCTCACCCAATATCCGCGAACGCACATCACTGACCTGCTGAAACAACTTCGCCGCTTCCTCATGCTTTCCCTCCATCGACGACAACACGGCCAGATCGTGCAACGATGCCTGCGTAATCGGATGTTCTTCACCTAACAAATTTCGCCGTACGTCGAGCGCTTCTGCCATCATCTTCCGCGCCTCGGTCGTGTTGCCCTTGCGGGCCAGCACTTCCCCGAGGTTCTTTAAAAAATAACTCGTGTTCAGGTCGCCCTCCGGCAGCGCCCGTCGCGCAACGGCCAACCACTCGCGCAACAGCGCCTCGGCTTCGTCGAGCTGGTTATTGCGCGAATACGCGCTCGCCAGATTGCTCGCCGTCGTAATCGTGTCCTTATGCTCCAAGCCGAGTACGTGCTTACGCGCTTCGAGCGCTTCGGCAAACAGCGCCGCCGCCTCCGGATACTTCCCCTGCAAATGAAGCACCGCCGCCAGATTGTTCTTCACAACCAGGGTTTGCGGCGATTCCGACCCCAACTCGCGCGTCGCCGCTTCCAACGCGTCGCGATGCAACCGTTCCGCGTCGCGATGCCGACCGGATATCTGAAACAGATTGGCAAGGTTATCGACCGCCCTGATGCGGTCTTTGTCATCCGCGTCGCGCAGCTCCGTCATCAGGTCGTACGTCCGCTGTAAATGCGGCTCCGACGCGCCGTGCTCGCCAAGCTTCATATACGCGACGCCCAGCGTTTCGCGAATGCTCGCTTCGACCACCGGCTTATCGTGAAACCGCCCACCTTCCGCGCTGGAGGCCGCAATGCGATCCGATGCGACATCCACCACATCGCGCAGCAACACGTCACGCCCGCGCCCTACTTCCAAGGACGGCGATACGGCCCCTAGCAATTCCTTATTCAAAAATTCATTCACGGCGTTCGCGAGTTCGGCTTGCCGTTTGGCTTCCTCGGCGCGGGCTTCGGCAATTGCCTCGGCTCTTGCGGCACGCTGCCAACCGATGGACGTTCCGACCACGCCTGCAATCAGCGTGATCAACACGAGCATTCCGGCAACCACGCCACCGCGATGTCGCCGCGCAAACTTACGCAGCTTATAGATCGCACTCGGCGGCGACGCGATAACCGGTTCGTGATGCAGGTGCCGCAAGATGTCGGCGGCCAATTCCGATGCCGACGCATACCGACGCGACGGGTCTTTATCGATCGCCTTCATCGTGATCCAGTCGAGATCGCCCGACAGCATCCGTTGCATCGTGTTCCGATCGACGCGCCGCGTTTCACAGATCGAACCCGAGTCGACGCCGAGCGACTTGAAGCGCGTACTCGGCCGCGACGGTTCTACCTCGCGAATGATGCGTTGCATCTCGGCCAGCGCCGCGCGACGCAGGTCCGTCGTCTCAAACGGCAACACACCGACGATCATCTCGTATAGCAGAATGCCCAGCGAATACACATCCGACCGTGCATCGACACCGATCGCCGACAGCTCCGCCTGCTCCGGGCTCATATACGAAGGTGTTCCGATCATCACGCCGTGCTCGGTAAACAGCGTTTGCTCCGTCAGCCGTTGATCCGTCGCCTTCGCCACGCCGAAGTCGATCACCTTCGGCGATGGCTTGCCGTCGTCGCGCACCACCAGCACGTTCGACGGCTTAATGTCGCGATGAATGATCCCTTTTTGATGAGCGTGTTGAATCGCGTTACAGACCTGAACGAATAAATTGAGCCGAACGTCAAGCGTAAGATGATGCGCATCGCAGAACTTCGTAATCGGCTCGCCCGGCACATATTCCATGACGAAATACGGCCGCCCCGTCTCGGTCGCGCCCGCCTCGTAAACCCGCGCCACGTTCGGATGATCGAGCAGTGCCAACGCCTGCCGCTCGGCGTTAAACCGCGCGACGACTGACTTGGTATCCATGCCGAGCTTGATCAGCTTTAGCGCGACGCGGCGACGGATCGGCTCCGACTGTTCGGCCAAGTACACGACGCCCATGCCGCCTTCGCCGATCTGTTGAATGATGCGGTAGTTGCCGATGACGTCCGGCACATCTGCCGTCGAGATGCCGGCAAACGAAAGCGACGCGTTCTCCATAAATTGCGATTCACCGTCATATGCTTCCAGCATGCGAATGACTTTCTGCAACAAGTCATTGTCCGCCCCACATTGATCGCGCAGCCACGCCTCGCGTGCCGCCGATGGCATACCGAGCGCTTCGTTAAACAGCGACTTCACACGACTTAGATTGCCGGCAGCCAATGATTCGCCCCGCTATAGATTGGCGTCAAATTTGCCACTGCGCACAATCGATACGCATTCCTCAATCAATCCGACCAGACCGACCAAAGCCCGCCTACTCCGCGTTCATCTCGTCGTAGAGCCACGCCTTCGCACATGCCCATTCGCGTTTGACCGTCATCGGCGAGACGCCCATCGCCTCGGCCGTGTCGTTGACGCTCAATCCGGCAAAGAAACGCAGCATGACGACGCGCGCCATGCGCGGGTCCTCCTCTTCCATGCGCCGTAGCGCCTCATCGAGGACCACAAAATCCATCTCGTCGGCATTTTTCTCGTCGGCGACGTCCGTCAGCTCCACCCGAACGCGATCTCCGCCGCGTTTGATTCGATTTCGCCGTCTTGCGTTCTCAACGAGAATTCGCCGCATCGCCTGTGCGGCGGCTCCAAAGAAATGGCCGCGATTGCTCCAATCCGTGTCCTGCCCGCCGATTAATCGTAAATACGCCTCGTGCACGAGTGCCGTCGCTTGCAGCGTCTGGCCCGGTTTTTCTCGGCCCATCTGCGAAGCTGCCAACCGTCGCAACTCGTCGTACACGATCGGCAACAGCGCCTCTGACGACTTCTCATCGCCCGCGTTGATGGCCTGCAGAATTCGCGTCACTTCGATCTTGGATTCGTCCATCAAAAAAATCTCTGCGTCGTGGTCCCAGCGCGCCGCCGTTGTCGCACTACCTCAATGAACGCAAGCCCTGCGGCAAATGCGGGCGTCGTGCAGCCAGCAAACTCATTCTACTGCCCCCGATGGCGGGATGAAACGACGACCCACCTGTTGAAGTTGCTCATTCAGCAGGCAACTACGCCGCTTTCGGTAACAACGCGAAAGGAACCGAATCATGAAACATACGCTCCAATGTCTCGCACTCGTCGCCATTACCCTAATCACGAACGCACAGCCGGCGCTTGCACAATGCCAGCTCAACCTTACGTCACTCGATACCTATCCCATCGGCGACGATGCTTTCACGTTGGTCGCGGGCGACATCAACAACGACGGCTTTCCCGACGTGGTAACAGCAGACTCGTTCTCAGACACCGTCAGTGTGCTCGTGAATCAGGGCGACGGTCAGTTTTTTCCCGCCACCCAATATCCCGTCGCGATTGCTCCAAACTTTCCGAGAATCGCTCAACTCAATAACGATTCATTCCCCGACATCGCAGTTGCCACATTCGCGGGCGATGTCGTATCCGTTCTGCTCGGTAACGGTGACGGCACCTTTCAAGACGCCATCGACTATACCGCGGGCGATGGCACGACTGCAGTCGCCGTGGCCGACGTTAACATGGATGGCCACAACGATTTGATCGCAACCAACCGGAATTCTCGTTCGGTATCGGTGCTTCTGAATGACGGCAACGGTTCATTTGTCGGACAGGTTCAATACGACGCAGACGCCGCCCTTTATTCGCTCGAAGTTGAAGATCTAAACGACGATGGCTTCGTCGATGTAATCGCAATCGACAACGGTGCGGACGACGTCGTCATCATGTTGGGTGATGGTAACGGCGCATTCGGTGCGCCCACGACATATCCCGTCGGTGGTGACCCACTTGACGTCGCGGTTCTCGATCTAAATGGCGACGGATTACTCGACGTGGTTACGCCGTCGGGCACAACCGATTCCGTGGCCGTGTTCATCGGCAATGGTGACGGCACATTGCAAGCTCCAGAAAGTTTCGCGGCGGGTGATAGCCCCGAGGCGCTCGCAATCGGCG
>JAUIHO010000084.1 GCA_030432035.1 Phycisphaerae bacterium | reverse complement strand
GTTGAACGCGGATTCGGTAAACTCAGCCGTACTGTAATCGGGTTCGGCGGAGGACTCAGCCAATAGTGTCTTTTTGAGTACTTCGGCCGAATCGGCGATGGAGAGTGCGTCTTTTACTACACCAGGAAAGCCGGCAGCAATCACCGAATCACCGACGTTATACTCTTCTGCAAATTTAAAATGCCGTGGAAAGTAGCGGTCGACTTTTAACAGCGCAACATCCAGATACGGGCTCTCGTACACAATCTTCGCGTCGAGATGATCTTTTTCATCAGCACTCAAACAAACCCGCACGGATCGCTCCTTCAAGGTTGCAATAATCTCATGCTCATCCGAGAAAACTTTTTCTGGGGCCGTATCTCGCGCCTGCGTGACGTGCTTGTTGGTTAGTAGATAACCATCGGTGCCGATGGCGAAACAACTGCCGGTGCCTATTGGAATGTTGCGAGGCTTACCATCGACGCACTCATATTTGGCAGTGACCAACACGAGCCCGACGTTCTGCCGAATTCGGTCAAAGTCGAGCTTGGACGAATTCGGCGTATCGACGGGCCAAAATGCGAATCCGAGCACAGCGCCCATCGCCAAGAATGTTCCCGCTACGATGGGAATGAGTAGCGTTCGGCTTCGGGCGGGTACTGCGGCGCGCTGCTTCGGTGGCGACGGATAGAGGCCACGCAACTGCAACGCAAAGGGCTTGTTGCCGGCCCCCTCATAGTCGTCTGCGACTGCTGCAAGACGGCTAGAAAGTGATGGGTCAAGCTGCAGCGCCCGTTCGAATGATGTAAATTCGTCGCTGCGCTGACCCAGGTCGCCGAATATCTGCCCCTGCAAGAAACAAACCTGTGCGAGTACCTTCCGATCATTGCGAGCCAGGACCCGCGCCTTTTCTGATAGGTCCATTGCCTTGGTCGGCTTACCATCGCGCAGGAATGACCGGGCCTGGTTTAAATAGGTTAGCGGTAAATCTGACATGCGCTTTCCCTTTTGAAGTTTCTCATAGCACGAATTGAGACTGCTGCCTCGAATTTCCCCTCAATGGCTAGTCGTCTGGTGCAGCCATCTCTTCCTTTAGCTTATTGATCTGCGCCTGAATTGATGGCTCGTCGGTTTCACTCGGGATATTGTGTCGAAGAATTTCGTCATGCTCTGCGGCGAGGGTCTCTAGCGCATCGATTTCCGCTTCAAGTTCTTCTCGGGTGTATTCTTCGTCGTTGTACGCGGCGCGAATTCGGTCAATTTCGGATTGGAAATAGTTAGTTATTGCGGCGGCCACCTTGTCCATCCAACCATCAATGACTGCGAGTTTCTCCGAAGCCGAACTATGATCTGGCCACTGTTCCTGAGCTGTTGTGAGATCTAGCAGCGCCAGATTCGCAGCATCCCATTGCCGCCGGCTACGATCCAACGACTCACCGGTAATGCTATTAGTATCTACCAAGGGATTGGCATTCAGGCTATTCCGTTGAATTTTATCATTAGCAGAGTCCAACAGCTGCTCATATTTTAACCGTTGACCTCCGATCTTATTTTCCCAACCCCTCAAGGTGTCAATTGAGTCACCAAGCGCAATTCGAGATTCACTTAGTTCTGCAATCGAGGCCAACTCGTCATTTAAGACAATATCAAGGTCGTGTGCCTCTTCGCTCACATTCTCTACCATTTCAATGGCCTCGATCGTGAGAGGGTCTTTAAGGTCGTCATTGAACTTTGCTGCAAACTCTCGAACACGTGCAATCAAAGCTGCTATCGCCGCTTCACGATTATCGAGCCATCGTTGTAGGTTTGCGATTCGACTATCGACTTTGATCTGCAGGTCGGCGGGTATCTCGGCTCTATCGATGCCGCTGAGGCGCGCTAGCCATTGACTGACATTCTCCTTTTGCTTTTCGCCGGGAATATCAGTACCTGTAATTGTCGAGTCCAGTCCTAAGGCTCCGGCAAAACTGTCTAGGCTCGAGATCATCTCCTTCACATCATTCGCGTTTCTTTCATATGCCGTCGCGATTTCGATCTGCTCATCAAGACTATTTTTGACGGCTCGGACGGACGGATCATCATTAACGGTCGCATTATTCAATTGCCCCGCCACCGCTCTTGCGTTTTGGAGCCAAGAAACGATTTCACTGGTTGGTGCGTTTGGATTGAGAGCGAGCGGCTGGTCCTTGATTACTAATTGTGCAGTCTTAAGCGGGTCCGGGCGATCACCATCCTGATGTTTGGCAGCCCGCCAATAGAGCCCGCTGACCAGCAATAACAGAACAATCAATACGCTCGGCCATGCCCACGGGCTCACGCGTTTTGGCGGGACCTCGGGTGCTGCGTCGGGCATATGATCAACCGTCAAGTCAAACTTAGTATCGAGCTGATCGAAGCTTTGACATCGCCGAGCGAAATCGACCGGTGGTTCATGCGGGACCTGCCACAATTCCTCAATGACGCTGACATATGGTCCCACTACCGTATCGTTCTTGGGCGACCACCTTATTAGCCGTCGGCGACCTGAGCCTCGCGCGACGTTTTCATCTAAAATGTGAATGGTGACCGGCATACTATCTGACGGTCCTCGCACAGCGTATGAAAAACGGTGACGCTGTTGACGCGGCAATAGCGCCGCCAGAAGTCGCAACTCACTGAAATCGATCGAATCAGCAGGACAGGCCACGCTGGAACCGCTCTTGTCGCTCATCGATTCCAACGTCGCAAGCAAACTGAGCACGCGAAGCCGTGTCATCCTGCTGATTTGGAATTTTGGGGCCTTCCCAAGCTCGACTGACAGTTGGGGTAATTGGCTCTCGCCTCGCCACGCCCAAAGTTGCCTTGTTTGAATGAGACCTAGATCCGTTGCCACCAGTAGTTGGTGCCATACGTCGGCTGACGCGATAGCGGTGATGAGCAGCAACGATGGGCGTCCCTTATCGTCAGGTGACCCTGCCAAAATCCGAGTCACCGCATGTCGCCCGGATCGCAACCGACGGCTCCAAAACGCAGGTTGGTTGACCAACGACCCAAGATACAAAGGATTTGAGTTCTCACCGACGACTAGTATTGAAAGTTCTCGCAACTCGTCTTTCGTAACGCCGTTTGAGCGCGCCAGCGTACGATAGCCATCGTGCGTTCCGAAAACATGACGCGAGATCTCGACCTTCACCGGTAAGCGACCCAGCAAAGGCACGCAACCAGTGCCAAAAACAGCAGTCCACCTACGATAATTAAGCTGACGTTTCGTTGCTCGCGCAGGTGGTGTTGCTTCATGACATAGTCGCGATTGCGTGCAGCTTGTCGTTCTTGTTGAAGCCGTTCGAGTTCGAGTTTCTCATCTTCCTTCTTTTTGAGCGCGTCGAGGCAATAAATCAAGGGCTTCTCGACCTGCCACGGCACGAAATCCTTTTTGGGCTCAGTTTTTCCGCTAGAGAATGTGATCGACTGAACCGAAGAAACATGAAACAACGCCACCTTTTGCAGGGTTCTAGCCAACGCGGGAAACCTCTTTTTAAGTATCTGGTCCGGTCCGCCAAGTTGTTTAGCTGCCTCTATATTGACATCTGCTTTGGTAAAGGCGACGACGATCGGCACCTCGTCTCCGCCCGGCCAGTTACGAATGCGCTCCACTGCTTGCGTCATACCGAAGTCGTCATCAATCGTGGAATCAATATCCGATGTCTGATCGAGGTCGGGATCGATAAGAAGAATGACGGCTAACGCAGAATCGATGTGTTGCAGAAGTTCGCTTGTGTCCGGTGAATCCGTGTCGTCTTCAATAAACGCTTTGCGAAACAATTCTCCGGCATAGTCGAGAGCAACGAGTAAGTGCTTCTGCCCATTGTAATCAATCTCTAGGTCACAATGGCGGGTTTCTAGTGTTGCAGCGGGCCAGCGCCCGTTACGCAACTCTTCAACCGTCTTGATGCAATGGCTATGGACATCACCGCGAAGTGCCTTCATGCAAAAGCCGTTGAGGGATTTCCAGTATTTTTCATATAATACGGACAGGTAGATCGTCTTACCTGCCGCACGCCGACCCAGTAGTACGATTCGGTCGCGCACATGCGATTGCTGCAACTCCGCTTCGTCGATGGACTCTGCCATGGGCAATTCTTCATGGTCTGGCATTCGTCCGTCCTTTAATAGTGAATCTCTTGATTGGTGACAAGGTCTTCCGCAGACTTGTTGGCCATGCGTGCCAACTCATCGGCAAATTCATCCGAGTTATTAATCGCTTGAAGCTGACTCAGCACCTCACGTTGGCCTGAAATGTTGCGGCATTGGTATTCGATGACGTGGGACATCCCGAATACAGCAAGCGAAATTAGAAACAGGACAGAGGGAACAGTGACGAGTGCGGCGAAAGCACCGATCGCAACCTTGATTGGAAGACGGCCGAGTGCTTCCCAATCGGAAATAATAAAGATGTAAGTTTGAGAGAAGATGGCTAACACCAGCACACCCTTCCCAACACCGTTACAGAAAGCTGCGAATCGGGATTTCCACGCGCCGTCGATGCCAAAGACAGTATTGGCCTTACGAAATCCAGATTCACGCCTAACTGAGCTATTGGTGGTGGCACGCTTCTTTGGCATTTCTCGGCGTGCTTTCGGTTTCGACGGTATCGAATCATTTGCGGACACAGGTGCATCTGCGCTTACTGGTATCTGTGGGAGTTCATTTGGTGACTTGCAATTTGGACAGCGCACCTTCTTACCAGCCTGACTGTCCGAATAGCCGAACGCCCGTTCGCAGAATACACAAATTGCCTTATAGTGGCCCATCAGGCTTTCCCCCACCAGAATTGTTTATTTCGCATCTATGCTAATGTTAGAAAGCCCCTGCGCTGGGCCATCTAATCTCAAGTGTTCTTTCCAAGCGCAAAGCTAAATTTAGTGAATTTTACCGACCGAATCAAGCTATGCCTAGGCTGGTGCCCCCATAGTAGGCGCAGATCCTAGACCTTCAATCATTCCAACAACATTGCGGCCTCGCATCTAGAAACGGCGTAACGGTAATGGCCTCTAAATCCGAAACTTAAATAAGCAATCGAATAACTGCAATGCTCGAAATGCCTGTGCATGGAGCAGTATAGAATTACCCCCCCTCTCCGACGTTAATGCCTGTCACAATAACCTGGCCCACATTCCAATACGTTCTTCCGACAATTGAAGTTTGAATCTGAGTACGCCGTTATCAAAATTGCAATCATGGCTTCCGAGACAGAGTAGCTTCGGTGTTTATCTTTAGGTGTTGTCGTTGAGAGTCGGGTGTTGGTAGATCGGCGGCATGTTCCTATTTGACAGTCATCGAAGGCGAGTGGGCTGTAACGATTGGTTGGTTAAGCGGTTGCGCCGATTTAACGATATTGATCTATTTGAATGCGAGTTTGGCGAAGCGCTTAGCAAGTACTCTTACAGTAACGCAAATTGCAGAAGGCAAAGCGAAGGGCGAATAAATATTTCTGTCTATTTGCGTATCACGTAGGAGACGTAACTGATTCGTGGAACAACGACTTACGGATACCCGACATAAATTGTCGTAGCGGCGTTATAAAATTACGCTGAAAAAACTGTTGCCATGCCATGAACGTGCGGGTAAAGTTTTTCGTAATCGGGGGGTCGAGAGGAACGAAGCTTCGTTCGCATCGACCGTTATTCAGGACTCATGCATCCTCGTACGAGTTCGATGGTCGTTTCGCTGATCGGGTCGTTTCCAATCGTGACAAATTGATCGTTGCAACCACGCGTGATCGCTGTGCGCAACGAACCGCATCGAGTGTCTTCGCGGTGATCTTATGCCCTGATGATCGGGGTAAAGGCTATCGCTGTGTCTGGAAAGTTTGCAAGAAACAATCAGGGCTGAAGGTCTGTCTGCAAAGCAAGTCGCGCTGCGGAAGCGTGAAAGGTGTGCCTGCAAACTAAGCCTAGCAGCCCGAGTGAACCCATGAAGGAGTGCATGCCATGTCACGTCGCCGAGCCAAACACGTTGCCGGTTATTCGATCTGTCTGTTGGTCCCGCTGATGGGAATGTCGGCACTGTTGATGGGCTCCGATGCGGGAGAACGAAAACCTGCCAAAGATGCAAAAACGCCAGTGTGCAAGGCGTTGAAGCAGGCAGTGATGCCGGTGACGGCCGACGGGGATGTCGATCCTCAAGGCCAGACGGTCTCAATGGCAAAGCAGCCGTCACCGGCATCGGAGGCTGGCGGATGTCAGAAGCAAGCCTGCTGTAAGGTTGATAATCCACAGCCGTTGAATGGAACCTCCATCGCCGCGTGGCGCGAACGGATCGCTAAAGCAGATGATTTTGATGATCGACTGCAACAGCGCCGCGAACTGATGTATCGCTGCTACCGCGAGGGGCTCAGCTACGAAGCCCATGCGGAGTTGGAAGCGCTGTTGTCCGATGTTGCTGGCGAACTCGGTCCGCAGCAAGCCCACGACATGGCGTGGCGGCAAATCAGCGAACAGATTAGTCGCGGTTGGCATCGCGCCGCCTTGCGCACGATTGCCCTGGTAGATGACCGCTATCGCGAAGGGCCGCATAGCGAAGCGATTCAATTGCAACAAGCGCTGTGCCTCATCGAGGTCGAGCAACTGGATGAGGCCCTGGTCGATCTTCAAATGCTCGCCGACATTGCCGAGGCAAAAGATGTGCGCGGGCAGGCCTTGCGCAAACTGGCCTTGGTGCAGATGCTGCAGTGCGATCACGACGATGCGCTGACCACACTCGAACGATTACACCGCGACTTTGCCGGTACGCCGCTATCCGAATACGCCCAGATGCGGCGCGGATTCGTCTTGGGAATGGCCGATCGTCGCGACGAAGCGATCCAGCAGTACGAATCATTCCTAAAGGCCCACCCCGGCAGTCGCTACAGTCGCGTGGCGCTGCGGCATCTTAACGGGTTGCAGGCAGTGCAAGTCGCGACTGCGCCGTAGTTGCGTGCGCAACTCCATGTAACGGCATCGCATCTTCGACGACCGCCACCCATGTCAACTCTCCAGTAAGTCTATTTCCGTGATACTCGCTCGTTAAGAAGCAGGAAGTTCATCATGAACCATCAATTGAATAATCGTCCGTTATTTTCCGGTCTGACTGCCTTGTTCGTGTTGATTGTGGGGCTGTATTGCTATTCCAATCGTACACTGGCTGTATGTTATAACGATCCGAATAATCCTTGCGGATGCGGTACGCCTCCTTCGGAACTCGGACCCGTAACCAACAATTCGACCAATTCGGGTGGCGGTATTGGCGGTGCATCATCCGGTGGTGCGGGGGGCCTTGGTGGCGGCGGCATAGGTGGAATTGGCGGTGCGGGCGGTGCTTTACCTGTCATGGCGCCTCCCGGAGGCTTGGGTGGTATCAATCCCGGTTCGCCTTTTGAGCCTAACCAAGTGGACTACGCCAATGCCTTTGGTGGTGCGACCGAGGCGTCACGATCGGTGACATGGGATGCCGCCGCCTCCGGGCGCGGCGGCTTTCGCCAGATCGGTCTCGACAGCGACCCGGTGATCGCCAATACCGGCGAATATATCTTTCAGACGGCCGATCTATCGGTAGGTCACGACGGTGTGGTCTTCACCATCGCGCGCGTGTACCGCCATGCCGCCGGATCGCCGCATGGTATCAAGGACTTTGGCCCGAACTTCCATTCCAACTTGCGTGTTTACGCCAAGGAGGATACCGGCGTCGTCGAAGTGCATCTTGGCACCGGCATCGGCATCACGTTTACCGAAAGCGGTGGCAATTGGTTGTCTCCCATCGGTTATGAACGCTATCTCTTCGAAAAGATCGACAAAGGCAGCGGCAAGTATCAGTACCAATTGACGGATAACAACGGCGACGTCTGGCTTTTTGAAGAAGAAAATTCCACTACCAGTTCGCCGTATAAGCTGATCGAAAAAACCAATCGGCATGGTGAAGGCCAGGAATACACGTACACGGCGGGTGAACTAAGTTCGATCACCTGTAATAACGACATGGTGCTGTCGATCACGCGCAATACGAGCGACCAGATCACGGGTATCTCGGATTCGGAAGGTCGGGAGATCAACTACGAGTATCAGCCGGGGCTGTCGAGCGATCGCCGTCTATTGGCGGTCGATAACCAATGCGGTGGCTGTGGCACTGCCACCCGCGCGGCCAGCTACACCTACGACGGGAACGGCAACCTCGATGCCATCTACAACGGTGACGACGATCTGATACGCGCCATCTCATACGACGGCAGCGATCGCGTGGACGAGATTGAGGACTACTACGGCAACGCCTGGACTTTCACTTACGATACTTCGGACACCACCATGACCGACCCGGCGGGGTACGATCAGGTCTTCACCTTTGATGTCGACGGTCTGATTACGCAAGCAACCTACGATGTGAGTCTGAGTCCGGCCACCTCGGTGACATTCGAATACACGTACGATAAGGCCGGTGGCAACCACAACCTTATCCTGATCGAAAACCCGGTCGGTTACGACATCGAAATGGAATACGACAGCCGCAATCGGCTGTGTGTCACTAACTGGGTCAACGGCGGGTCCCCACAGAAATCAACCACTGAAAAGTCATTCGATTCCGGTGGAAAGATCACCACGCTCACCGATCCCCTCGGCAAGGTGACCACCCGCACTTATAGCGGCGAAAAACTTACGACGGTGGATTTACCGGGTACGACAGGTGACCGGACCTACAGTTACACCGGCAGCAACACTTGGTATCCGACGAGCATCACCGATGCATCCGGCAAATTGACGGAACAGTCGCTGACCCACGAAACCAACTACGTGGAAGAGATCATCGCCTATGAAATCACGACGGGCGTATTCACCGACGATCACATCAAACGCTACGACTTTGCCGGTCGCTTGATCTATGACGCTCCGCCCGATACGGCGGCGACCACGACGACCTACAACGACGCCGGCGACGTCACGACGAGTGTGACCGACGGCGTCACGACATCCTTTACCTATGACAACAATGGCAATCTGGCGACCAAGACGATCGCCGAGGGCATGACGACGTTGGAGTCCTGGACGTACGATTACGATCCGATGGGCCGCTTGCTGAGCATGGAAAACGACACCGTCGGTGGCGAGACCACCTACACCTATGACTCCCGTGGTCTGTTGACGGTCAAGACCGATCCGGCGGGCGTGCAGACGCGCCGCAGCTATGACGGCCTCGGTCGGGTGATAGAGATAGAGATCGGTGACGGTACGACGTGGACGACGCGTCAGACGATTGGCTACGACGCGATGGGCCGCGTGACGTCGGTCACCGACGGTGAGAATAAGGTGACCGAACGCCTTTACGACAGTTACGGCCGACTCGAGAGATTGACCGATCCTGACGACGATTACACGACCTATACGTACAACGCGGCTGATCAGGTGACGGAGACGAAGCGTTACAACTCAAGTAATGTCCTGCTAGAGCGCGCAAAGACCACTTTCAGCACCGGTCGCGGATTGCCCATAGAAGTGCGGCGTTATTCTGACGCGGATGGCGTATCCAACGATACTCTCGATGCTGTTACCACGACGACATACGACGACGAAGGCCGGATCGAATGGCGGCGCGTTTACTACTCCGCAAGCGGCTTCAACCAAACCACCTACACCTACGACGGTGTCGGCCGCATGGCGACCATGACCGATCCGGAAGGCAATGTCACGACATACGGTTACGATGATGCAGGTCGACGCACGAGTGTGACTAATGCCGCGAGTCAGGTGACGACGACGGTTTACGATAATGAAGGTCGTGTCGAAAAAGTCACGCAGGACGACGGCACTTATACCGAATACCTCTACGATCATGCCGGTCGGCAAATCTCGATGATCACCAAGTCGGCGAGCAACGTGGCACTGTCGAAGACCACCACGATCTACAACGAGATTGGGCAGGTGACTGAGACGCGACGTTGGGATGATCCCACCAGTGGGACAACCAGCAGCGACGATCATGTGACGACCAACACCTACGGCACGACCACCAATACCGGTCGCTTGATCTCATCCACGAATGCCTCCGGCGAGAGCACGACTTACGCTTACGACAGCACCTACGGCTATCGCACGGTGGTGACGCTGCCCGATAGTAGCACGACGACCTATTCCAACTTCGACGGCAACGGCAGGGCTAAGACGGTGACGCGCGTGGAGAAGACCACCGGCCAATCGGATAAGACCTTTGTCACTAAATACACCTTCGACAACTTGGGGCGTGTTGCGACCATCACCAACCAGGGGGCCGATGGTACGATCGGCAACGGCGACGATGAGGTGATCACCTACACCTACGACGAGCGTGGTAACCGCACCGGCGTGTTGGATGCCTCAGGCTTGCTCACCACCACCGATTTTGACGATCTGGGCCGCAAGATCAGAGTTACGGAAGATGACAGCTACGACAGTTACACCGGCATTGCGCGGGTGACCGAATTCGAGTACGACAACGCCGGGCGCATGACCAAGCTGATCGCTTATACCGACAGCCCGTCCACCGGCATGCAGGAGACGATCTACACCTACGACGGCAACGGCCGCCAGACGGCGGTGACCTACGAAGAAACCGGCACCGTGGGGATGGAATACGACAGCGTCGGCAACATGACCGAACGCAGCGATGAGGCCGGCGTTTGCGTGGCATACGATTACGACGAGGAAACCAATCGCCTTCTCGAACGCAAGGAATGCGGTTCGACCACCGACATCGAGACCTTCACCTACGACGACTTAGGGCGTTTGCTAACCGCCCAAAAGGGCACAGAAGCCAATCCCGATGCCATCAGCAAGAGTACCTTCACTTACGACGACCTCGGTCGTGTGCTGACCGAAGCGCAGTCGATCCGCGAGGGGACGGCCAAGACCATCACCTACGTTTACGACAAGGCGGGCAACCGCACCAAGGTGACCTATCCGGATGGCACGGTGCTCGACTTCGAGTACGACAGCCGCGATCGCGTGCAATACATCGATGTGGATACGGTACAGATGGCCGAATACTGGTGGCGCGGCAATGCGCCCTTCGCCAAGGAGATCACTGCCGATTATCCCGGGGCGACAGACCCGGTTATGCGCACCGACTTTGTGCGCGATCACCTGATGCGCGTCACACAGCTAACGACCGGGCACCTGACTTCCAATCAGGCAGATACCGGTTACGACGACATCCTGACGATCAATTACACCTACGACACGGCTTCCAACCCGTTGACGGCCGTCGATAACGACACCACTTGGAATGCGGTCTCCAATAGCTTCGACTACGACACACTCAATCGGCTGGTACAGGCAGATTTGGAGGACACGCAAACCTGGACCGCTGCCAGTACCGCCAAACAGATCTTCGCTTACGACGATCTGGGCAATCGAACCAGTCTGTCCGACGGCAAAGCGGGAAGTAGCATTGAAGACGCGACCTACACGCACGACGACGCCAATCGCACGACGTCGGTGACGCCCGGCGCATTCTTTGGGGGGCTGGACGCCGATCAGACTTACGACGCGGCCGGCAACCTCACCGAAACCGCCGAAATCTACTCGGGTAAAGGCTACGACCTCGAATACGACCATCACAACCGGCTTGTCGCGGTCAAGAACCGCGCCGGTACTGAAACCCTGCAATCCTTCGAACACGATGCCCTCGGCCGCATGATCGAATCGGTCGATCTGGTCAACGATCGCACCACGCGTTACTACTACGACGGCGTCAACGTGGTCAGCGAATACGACGAGAACGACAACCACCTGCGCTACTACGTGAAGGGGCCGAGCTACGTCGACGAACTGTTGATGATGATGGATGTCTATGCCGATCGGCCCTACTACTACGTGCTCGATCGCATGTACAGCGTGCGCAAGCTGGTCGATCGCGCCGGGGCCATCGTGGAATCGGTCGCCTACGACGCCTACGGTCTGGCCCGCCTGCGCCTTAGCGCCGGTCGCGGTGACTTCGATCTCGACGGCGACGTCGATAGCAGCGACGTGACCTATCACGCCACGGTCGTATCTGCGACCAATTGGAACCCGGTGGGCGACATCGACGACGATGGTGATGTGGATGCTACCGACGCCGCCTTGATCGCCGACCGCGAAGAACCTTGGGATGGCGACGGCAATCAAGATGTGATTGTTGCCGCCTCGTTCAGTCGCGCAGGCAATCCGTACTTCTTCCAGGGGCGGCAGCGCTTCAGTAACGACACCGCCGAGAATGAACTCGACGGTACCGCGCTCGATTCCTTCACCATCTCCGCAGATATGGATGGCGACTATGCCGTCGTGGGGGCATTCCGACACGACGAAGCCGCTACCGATGCGGGCTTGGCCTATGTGTACAAGTTCAACGGATCCAATTGGGTGATTGATGCCCGACTGACGGCCGACGATGCAGCCGCCACTGACCTCTTCGGTTACGGCGTTGCCATCGACGGCGATACGGTCGTCGTAGGGGCTCCTGGTGACGATGATGACGGCTCTTTCAGCGGCAGCGCCTATGTATTCGTGCGCGATGCCAACGGTTGGAGCCAGCAAGCGAAGCTGACGGCGGGCGGCAGCTATGCCAATGCCGCCATGGGCCGATCCATTGCCATCAAGGGCGATGTGGTGGCCGTCGGAGCGCCGTATTACAACGATGGTTCCGATGATGTTGGGGCAGTCAACGTCTTCCGCCGCAGCGGCACATCCTGGAGTCACGAACAATTGATCACGGCCAGCGATAAGGCCGATGACGACCTGTTCGGCGAACGCGTGAGCATCGACACCGATCGACTGCTTGTGGGTGCCGCCCAACATACCGTCTCCGGCGATGCCGACGCCGGTCAGGCGTATGTGTTCGACTACAACAGCGGCACCAGCAATTGGGATGAAACCAAAATCCTGACGGCCAGCGACTCGGATGCCAGCTTTGTGTTCGGATTGTTCGTAAGCCTCAGCGGTTCGCGCGTGGCCGTGGGCGCGCTCGGTGCCGATGATGATGGCGGGCCGACCAGCAATACCGGTGCGGTTTATATCTTCGAAGAAGATGAAGGCGGCACGGATAACTGGGGGCAGGTCATCAAGATCAATTCCGGCGATGCCGACGCCAATGACGGCTTCGGGCAGGTGAGCCTCGACGGTACCCGTCTGGCCGTTGGTGCTTTCGGTGACGACGCGGCCGCGTCGGGTGCCGGTGCGGTGTATGTCTTCGAGAAAGATGAGGGCGGCACCGACAATTGGGGGCAGGTGATTAAGAAGACGGCGAGCGACGCCACAGGCGGCGATAGTTTGGGATACACCGCCGTGTGCCTCGATGATGATGTGGTGCTGGCCGGTAGCCCGTTCGATACCGAACAGGGCACATCCTCGGGCAGTGCGTACTTCTTCGACAAAGACCTCGGCGGCACCGACAACTGGGGCGAAGACCAGAAGATCGTCGCCATCGCACCACTGCAGCCGGCCATGCCGACGTATGCGCTGAACTACCACCGGGCCCGATTCATGGACCCGCTGCAGGGAACGTGGGTGACGAGGGATCCGTTGTATTTCAACTTATCGTTGTTGCTACCTTATTGTCCAGACGCGATAATTGGGAAGGCTATTCAATCAAGACGCTCTACAAGCCAGATTCCACCTATTGTTGCGCAAATGATCCGGGAAAGTGACGGTGCAATCGGCAAAGGTGTTAGCCCGATTGTTAAACCAATTGGGTCGCGTAGGACTGTCACGTTGAGTAGTCAACGCGGCAATCAATTGGATAGTACGCGCGTTTTCTACGAGCTACTGAATAGTCAGCCTGTGTCCGAAGCCGACCCAAGTGGTTTGTGTACCCCAATTTCAGGGTGTGTTTCCTGTAGAAATGAGCGTTATTGCTCGGCGCCACGTCCGAGCGGTAGCAGAGATTGTCACGTTAGTGCAGATACATGTCCAACTGGTATCGGCCCTGGTCCTGTTTGTACGGCCAGCACGGCTGGACCAGGATTTCCTACAGGAATCGGAGCTGGTCCAGCCTGGATTTACATGGACTGGTGGAGTTGTACAACGTGCTGTTGCCCTACAACTTGGGCGCCATTAGTGCCTCGACCATGGCGGGCGTTTGCAGTATTCATAGGTCCATGTGGAGGTGCTAACTGGACATTTACCGATATCCCTTGATCGAGCCGTCTTCAAAGTAACTTGCGTGAGGCTGGAGTCTTTTGTGAAACTGACAAGTTCGCTTGTGAGAACTAGGCTGATCAGGTTTGCAAATGGCTAATACCACAAGAACTCGCGTACACTCGGATTCTGGTCCAAACTGTGTGTGAGAGAATCGGTTAAAATTCGGCCGTTGTTAGGAGGCTGACCTGAATGATACAAAAACGATTCACAGAATAGTAGATCGCATATGCCCTAAAGCAGGCGGAAAGTCGAGCGGCGCTAGCTGAAGACCGTAGGAAAGTGTAGATCAGTGCGAAAACGTTCTTCGCAAGAAGAGAGAGTTTGCTGGTTTAGGAGTGGCCTGGGTCTGCCGACTGAAGCAACTTGAGGATGAAGTGCGTCGGCTCCGGCAACTGGTCGCCAATCTAAACCTCAATAAGGCCATGCTGTAAGATGGCGTCGGAAAGAGCGTTTGACGCCCGTTCACCATAGGTCATTGGTAGTGTAAACGCAGATAGCACTTTTGGTGGGTGAATGGCGTGTTTGCCGCACAATGCTTTTTGCACGCTTGAAGACTTGCTACCGCAACGTGGCCGATGAACAGGTGTCGCTTTGAGTACGAATACGCAAGCTGGCGAAGGTCCACATCAGTTGGGGTTTCCAACAGATTTGGATCAAGCTATGAAGTGTAAGGTTGGCTTGTGAATCGCAATCGCGTGTATCGACTGTATAAGCAGAAAATCCTATCCATACGGTCGAAAAAGCGGAGGCGTAATTGGAGCTTGCTACAGCGTATGACGCCGCCAGCATCAAGTCGTCCCGATGAGAGTTGGTTTGACCGGATGAAGGCTAATTTCTAACTCAACAACAACAGCCGATTTTGGGGGCAATTAAAGGGAACACCATGGGAATCTTGTCATTAATAGCAATTCCGGATACGGCTAATTATTATATTTTAGGGTTTCTATTATTGAATTTTATTATTGTGGTGCGATTCTGGGGTCGTGTATCAAAAGCCACGATTTCATGGGCGGCAGGGGGAGTTCTAATCTCGATAGGGTGGGCCATTGGATTCCCATCGCAACTCTCCTTTGGTGAAGACTTAGTAAGGATAATCTCAATCCTAGATGGACAAAGAAGCGCTGTGAATCTGAACTTAGGCCTTTCAGTATTGCGACTGTTATGTTTGGTGTTTGGCGTAACATGTTATTGTAATGGCGTACGACAGTTAATGCGGTCCGGGTATCTCGATGCCGATGCTGATGCACCGATCTGTCCGAACTCCAAGTGCATTTCACGAGTCTTACCCTCTCAACAAACGTGTCCTGAGTGTGGGCGAGATTTAAAATTCCGCACGTTATACAAAATCGAAAGGAGTGATTGATGCCAACTGGAAATCAGAACGATGTTGAAAAAGACCTAAGCATTGTATTTTGACCTTTCTTAGGTTTAGACATAATGTTCTCCGGGGCTCGGTACTTATTTCGGGGAATCGGGTGGCCCAGATGTCCGCTACTTTTTTGCTTTGTATTAGTTTCCAGAATTTAAGGAAGCTAAATGGATTTATACTAGGGGGATATAATTGCGATGGTTGACCTGATTTTTCCAGTCGAGTCGTGCCTCTTAATTAATTTGTTCCTATTCTTATATATCATTCGAGCTTGGCGAATAACCGGAGAGTCATTCTTTCGTAACTTACTTGTATGTTTTTCGCTATACGTTGCTCACTTGCTAATCATCGCTGTACTATGGGGTTTATTTCGCCGCAGTTTGGACTTTTGGGTGACTTCCAATAACTACTCTCCTTATGTATTTGACAACCTATTTTTGATTCCGTTTCCATTTGTGATGTCATTTTGGATATACACGTTTTGGCAACTTGACAAACATCCTAATTGGCAATTGCGCAAAAACATCGAGGATTGCACTTGTCCGAATGAGGAGTGTTCGGTCCAAATTGACATTAATGGGGGTCAATGTAGCCGTTGCGGCACTTTATTTAGAGTAGTGAAGTATTATCAGGCGTACTAGAGTCTACGAGGCGTTAGTTCGACGGTGGGAAATTGCGCGTGTACCCGAATCCTGGTCCAAAATGAGAACTAAAGAATCGGTTAGAATTCGGTCTCTGTTCGGAGGCTGATCAGGATGAAACGAAAACGATTCACAGAAGAGCAGATCGCATATGCCTTGCGGCAAGCAGAGAGTGGAACGGCGGTCGCAGAGCTCTGCCGCAAGATGCAGATCAGCGAGCAAACGTTCTATCGTTGGAAGAAAAAGTTCGCTGGTCTGGGGGTGGCCGAGGTCCGCCGACTGAAGCAACTCGAAAATGAAGTACGTCGGCTCAAGCAACTGGTTGCCGATCTGAGCCTCGACAAGGCCATGCTGCAAGATGCACTGAGAAAAAGGCTTTGACGCCTGTTCAACGAAGGTCGCTGATAGCGCAAACGCAGATAGCGTTTAAGGTGGGTGATCGGCGCGTGTGCCGAAAGACGCGTTTTGCACGTTCGACGATCCGCTACCTCCGCGACGTCCTCGCCCGTGTCGCTGCCACGCCGGTCAACCAACTTGACGGCATCCTCCCCGACCGCTGGTCGCCCGCGAACTGATCTCAACCGAAAGTCGCGTCAGCACCAACCAATAAAAAATCTACCTCAACCCGTGCTTCGCCGGCCGCTTACCATAGTTTGGGGGCAGATCACGTTGATTTGGGAACCCATTCAGAAAGCCAGTCGAGTAGTTCCTCCGTGAGTACGCGCTATCTACCTACTTCGAACAGAAGTAAATTAGGTATTTGGGAATAAGTTGTGAGGGTCGCCCCCTACCGGCACCTTTCGCACGTAACCTAACCTTCACATCCGATCGCATTATGAAGCTTCGTGATTGCCCCCAGACTTGTTCCGATGAACTGTATTTTACCCTCCGGATCGACGAGTATAGCCGTGGGGAATTCCCTAATTTCCCACTCGGTACTGATATTTGATTCCTTGTCAATTATCACAGGAAAGGGAAGCTCTACCGGGTTCCACTCTAAGTCAGGGAGTTCAGATAGATGTTTCCTATACTCACCCACAGTTTGGACATCCTTCGCTACATGAATAGAAACTATCCTAAATTTGTCGCCATGGTTCTTGTTCTTGCGTTGAAACGATATCAAATCTGGAATTGAACGCGAAACACATGGCCCACACCAATAACCCCAAAACTCCAATACTGTCCATTTACCTCGTAACTCTCCGTCAACAAAATCGTCGGTGTCGCATCCAAGGCAAGCCGAATAGACCAACTTTGGCGAATTTTGGCCAACAACCACCTTTATTGGCTTCATGACAAATTCAAGTTGCTTAATAGTATCTTTATCTGTTCCGAGCTGAGCAAATCTGCTTTCTCTAAGCCCACTCCTTGCGCCAACGGATATCTTATACTCACCTGGCGGCAACAAGATCTTCCTTGAAATCTTGGGATCAAGCTTGGGATGTTGCGGTACAAATACAAAATAGCCCAAAGGCAAGAATTTGTCCTTGATTTTTACGGAGACACGAACGGTCACCCCTGAACCACGGTGACCGCCAGAAACTAGGTTGCTCGTATCAACATTGATCGCGAGGGGCAAAAGTTCCTGAAGTGTCCCTTCTATTTGATGCGACTCGTCGAAGTTCAAAACGCAACCAAATCTCTGACTTGAATCCACGGCGAATAGCGTGTCACCTTGCGTGATGTACTGATTGGATAAACTAAATCGACCCTCTTGATCGGTGAACACCTCATGGTTCGCCTCATTGAAGACTATCGCATCACTCTCACTTTTTCCTTCAATTGAACGAGGAGCCTCTATAAATCGCCACGAGACGCCAATTCTCACTTTTCCGATATCAACCCTGTTTCCACCAAGAATCCGGCCCTGACTAAAACTTTTTTCTACCCTAGAATCCGTCAGCCTTGAGGGAGGAAGGAGATTTGTCGCAATAACAAAATGCGAAGTCGCTAATACATAACAAATCAGAAATGACATGGTTTGCCTCTCAACTAAATATTGTTCGGAATCGTATTCGCGAACGCAGTTTGATATGATACCCGATTATTCGCCATTTTCTAGTTACTCCTATCGCCTCGTTAAGACGCATTCTTCATGAACCCAAAGACGGCGCAAACGAAGCCCAAATCCGTCGTTAGGAACTTAAGCTCTCTAGAGCGTTCTCATTCCAGACTGGCGCGATCCGAAATCCCGTTGTAGGCTGATCTTCCAGACATGGAGGTCAGCATCGTGAAAACTTATTCGATGGATTTTCGTAAGGCCGTCGCGCGGGCGTATGAAACGTGCGGCTCGTCGGCGCAGGTTGCAGAGCAATTCGGTTGCAGCGAATCGTGGGTGCGACGACTGATGCAACGCTATCGCGCGACAGGTTCGTTGGAACCACAGCCACACTTCGTTCCCGACAAAAGCAAGTTAACCGAACGCGACTTCGACAAGATCGCCAAATTGATTCGCAAGCAACCGGACATGACTTTGGCCGAACTCGCCGCCGCGCTGAACCACAAAGTCAGCGTCGCAACAGTCTGGCGCGCGACCAAAGCGCTTGGGCTAACGCTAAAAAAAAGTCCGTCTTCGCCGCCGAACAAGAGCGACCGGACGTCCAAGCGGCGCGTCTAAATTGGTTCGATCAATTCCGCGACGTGCAGCTAAATCAACTTGTTTTTATTGATGAATTCGGCGCTGCGACCAACATGGCGCGACGTTACGCACGCGGGCCGTGCGGTCAACGTGTCGTCGGCAAAGTACCGCACGGCCATTGGAAATTGATCAGCACGATCGCGGCACTGAACGTCGACGGCATCGTTACTGCATGTTCCTTCGACGGTGCGACGGACACACCGATGTTCACTGCGTTCATCGAACGATTCCTGCTCAAGAAACTCGAGCCACAACAGATCGTGATCATGGACAACTTGCAGGCGCACAAGTCACCGACGGTTGATCGTTTGGTTGAGTCGGTCGGCGCGCGTGTGATGCGCTTGCCACCGTACTCGCCCGATTACAATCCAATCGAAATGGCAATATCGAAGATGAAGTCGGTACTGCGCCGTGAAGCGAAGCGCAGCATCGACGATTTATACGCAGGGTTGGGCAACGCCATCGAAGCGATTCAACCCAGCGATGCCGTCGCGATGATGAGACATTGCGGCTACACCGCTACGGCCAAATGAAAAACGCTCTAATACGTATTTTACGGATTCCAGTTTAAAACCGCGCTTAAGGCAGGGGGCGCATGCCGCTGAGACGCAAATGACTTATGGTGTTGCTGAACACCCCATTCCGATGCGGCGCAATATGAAACTGGAATCGGTATTATTTCACCTCTCGATTGGATTCTTCCGTATTATCGTCATGTCAACTGACAAAATTCGCAGGAGCATGTATACTCGAACAATGTCCAAATAACATCCGTCGCCCAACTCCAGTCTCTGCCTTCAGGATTGTTGAAAGGCGCAATGATGGGCTCACCTCCTAATTCTGGAGGCCCGACCGTACAACAACCGCATTCAAGTGCTGGGCCAGGTATTATGTTGTCGATACATCTACCATAACATCCTTCTGGCCTTGATGTGTGATCTACACGAGTAACAATGAATCGTGGTGGATCAGGAACAAAAGTCCATAGCCGACATTCTTTACCCCATAGATTATAAGTGCAACCCTTAGGACCTTGATTGCCAACGAAGTCAAAACTCTTTTCTGCATCACATTCGTAATAAGTTCCGTTCACAACGGGATCTAACGCCGGAAACTTCCCTGGAATAGGTCCGAGCGGTGGGATGCCAGGATCTATTCGATTGCCTGACCAGTCTGAAAACTGCTGCGGACTTGACGCGAGGGCAAGATATAACTGTCGATCATCTCTTACTGAGATTTGCTCAAACGCAATGGTGGCTACCGAAGGCAATGAGTTGTGTGAGCCGGCAAACAGATCTTGATCGGATTCTCGCAGCATTTGCCTAATTATCGATGCGTTGTTCTTCCAAAAGTAGACTAAACTTGATCGCGTCAGCGATAGAATCGCTCTATTGTAGTTTAATTTATCCCTCGTCACCCACGTTCCCTGCAGCGGGTCCATGAATCGGGCCCGGTGGTAGTTCAGCGCATACGTCGGCATGGCCGGCTGCAGTGGTGCGATGGCGACGA
>JAUIHO010000328.1 GCA_030432035.1 Phycisphaerae bacterium | reverse complement strand
AAAACTAGTAGAGTTTGCTTCGATTGTTTGAGTATCGCTTGGCTCCATTCGGCGCACTATTACTTTTTGAACCTGCCGGTTGCACCCCTCACCCCGGCCCTCTCCCCTCGGGGGAGGGAGTTTTATGCGGCCACAGGCCGCGGCTCTGTCGTCGCGTTGCGACCTATGTCGCCGCTTGCTGCAGCAGCACCATATCATCACGGTGAACCATCTCGTCGACATACACATAACCGAGGATGTCTTGAATCTCGTGGGCCTTGTGACCTGCAACGCGGCGCATTTCGTCAGCCGAATAAGATGCTAAGCCCAATGCGAACGGTTGACCTTCCGCGTCGCAAACTTCGATGCGGGCGCCGATGGTGAAATCGCCGTGTACTTGTGTGATGCCTTTGGCGAGCAGGCTGGCACCGCGCTGTGCGACGGCGGTCTGCGCGCCGACATCGACCCATACGCTGCCGCGCGAGCGGGAACGGACGGCGATCCATTGTTTGCGCGCGTCGAGCTTGCGCGTGTTCGGCGCAAAGTACGTGCCGACCGGTTTGTTGTTTAGCAAGCGTTGCAATGTGCCGGACGTCGTTCCGTCGGCAATGATCGTGGGCACGCCCCAACGCGCCGCAATTTGGGCGGCGCTGACCTTAGCCTTCATGCCGCCAACGCCCGTGTCGGAAAGCGAATCGTTGATATGGTTGGCGAGCGGCGCGTCGATGGAAATCTCGCGGATGATTTCGCCATCCCCGTTGCGATAGAGCCCGGCGACGCGGCTGAGCAACACGAGCAAGTCGGCCGACGCCACGCTAGTAGTAAGGGCCGCAAGGTGATCGTTGTCGCCGACTTTCGTTTCGTCGTCGGAGAGCGCGTCGTTTTCGTTGATAACTGGCACGACACCGGCAGCGAGCAGTGCTTGCAATGTGTGTCGCGCGCTGAGAAAGCGACGGCGGTTTTCGATGTCATCGGCAGACATGAGTAACTGCGCCGTGGCGATGCCATGCTGGCCTAGGTGATGGTCGAGCGCGGCCATCAGTTTTGGTTGGCCGACAGAGGCGGCGGCTTGGCGTTGCACGACATCGGACGGCACGGTTGCAAAACCGCAGCCGCGATAGCCCAACGCAACGGCACCCGACACGACCAAAACCACGTCGATCCCTCGCGCGCGAACGTCGGCCACATCGTTGGCGAGGGCAGCGAAGATATCGGGGCGCACGTTACCGTCACCGGCAATTACGGCGGAGCCGACCTTAACGACGATGCGAGCGAGTTTGGGAAGTTGGCGCGATGGCATGGGTGGGGTTTGCAACTCGGTGTTAACGATGGTGGTCATCCAAGTCTTTCAAAAGTGTATCGGCGGCCGCGATCGTGATGGAAGGGTTGGGGCTGCCGGTCGTGGCATATTGTTTAAGCGTGTCGGGCGTGATGGCGTTGAAAGTTTCGCCGTCGGCGATGCGCTGGGCGATTTGGTGATGGGCGCTGCGCAGGGGCGTGCCTTGTTTGACGAGGTCTTCCATCGCAAGCGTGGCCATCAGGTTACCGTCGTTGAAGCAGGCGGCGAGTTGATCTTGTTTGAACTCCAACGCGGCAATGAAGTCGGTCGTTAGCGAAAGTAAGTTGAATGTAGTTTCGGTCGCGTTGCGAACCAATGGCTTGATTGTTTGCAAGTCGCGCTGGTAGCCGCTGGTGAGGCCTTTCATTAGCGTTGTCGCTTGATGATGTGCGGCAGTTAGCGCACACGCTTCGCCGCGCAACAGTTCCATCGCGTCGGGGTTGTGTTTATTGGGCATCATCGACGAGCCGGTGCCGAACGCCTTGGGGTAATCGACCCAGTCGAACGGCGTTTGGCAAAACGCGAGTGCGTCGGCGGCGAAGCTTTGCATCGTGATGCCGATGTGACCAAGCAACGCCAACCATTCGAGACAGTTATCGCGCGAGCTGGTGGCGTTGAGCGCGTTGAGGGCCGGGCTGTCGAAGCCCAGACCATCCGCTTGTTGTTGTCGGTCGATCGGAATGGACGAGCCCGCCACGGCACCCGCACCGAGCGGGCAATCGTGCTGCCAATCTTTATGCAACCAAGCCGCGCGGCGGTTCCATCGGTTGAACGCATCGCCGAAGCGCAAAATCCAAAAGCCGGCGCTACCTGGCGCGGCGAATTGGGCGTGCGTTTGCATGGGCATGATGATCTCGGCCCATGTTTTGGCGCGCACGGCACAGGTACGCACGAGATGCGTTAAGTGATTGCCAAGTTGGTCGGCGCTGTCGATGAGATACATCGCCAGCAAGGTTGCGACCTGATCGTTGCGCGAGCGGGCCGAGTGAATTCGCTTGCCGGCATCGCCAACGCGCTGGGTGAGTTCGACTTCGAGCCACGTGTGGATGTCTTCGGCGTCGGAGGCGGGGCAGTCCCCCAGCTCCAAAGGGGCAGGGGCACCCATGGCGTTTGATGGTGATGCAATATATGCGCGCTTGATCTCGTCGAGCGCGGTTGCGATCGCGTCGGCGTCGGTCGATGACAAGATGCCCGCGTCCGCGAGTGTGCGCGCGTGGGTCGCTTGCAGTCGCAGTTCGTACGGCAGCAAGAACCAGTCATCTTTCAAACAATCGTTGAAGCGCTTAAACGCCGGATGCAACGACTGCGTTTGATGCCAAAGCGCACTCATGGATCACCTTGTTCTGCGGTTTGCTTTTAAACGGTCGAGCCAATCGCGATTGCCACGTGAGCGAGATAAACCCTTGCGCATCGGCATGGCTGAACGCGCTGTCTTCGAACGTGGCCAAGTCTTCTTTGAAAAGCGTCTCCGGCGCGTCGATCTTGGCGACGTAGGGCATTGGCAACAATTGAACCGTGACGGTGCCCGTCAGTCGCGCGAGCAGCGGCGCGGCGGCGGCTTCCGTGACCAAGCGTTGATCGGAGTAATACTCACCCTGATACAACAGGTTGGCGTATTGATTGCCAAAGTCTGCATATTGCAGATACGCCGGTTGATTGAGCGTCGCGCGAGCCAGGTTGTCTGCGGCCAATTGCAGCAACACCGCGGCGGGGTTGACGTAGATGCCGCGCGATTTGATGCCGGTGAACCGATTTTCAATAACCAAGTCCCACCCCCACGGCGCGTCTTGGTAAGTCGTGTTCAAGTCGGCGACGATCTGCCCGAGCGATACGGCTTCACCATTCAGCGCAACGGGGACGCCTTGGTTAAACTCGACTTCAACCTTGGTTGGTAATTGCGACGGCGCGTATTGCGCAACGTTATTGAAGCGCGAATCGGCGGCCGCCATGATGGCATTCACGTCGAGTTCGGCATCGGGTTTTTCCAACGGCCCGCCTTCGATGCTGAGGTGCCATAGGTTGTCGTCCATGCTGTAGGTCTTTTCGATGCTCAACTCGTCGACGGTATAGCCCTTCGAGATGAGATAGTCGGCCAAGTCGCGGCGACCTTTGAAGTTCCAAACCTTCCAAGGTGCGAGCACGGGCAACTCGGGCGCAAGGCTGCGATAGGCATGTTCGAAGCGCACCTGATCGTTGCCCTTGCCGGTGGCACCGTGGACGAGCGTCGCGCCGCCAAGTTCGTAGGCGCGTTCGACTTGCGCGGCGGCGATTAACGGTCGCGCCAATGCAGTGCCCAAGCGATAGACGGATTCGTATTTGGCATTGAGGCCGATGACGTAGG
>JAUIHO010000327.1 GCA_030432035.1 Phycisphaerae bacterium | reverse complement strand
CATCGAAACCGGCGCTGATCATCATGACGCTTTGGACGGCCGGTAGCAGCATGATCATTTGGCTCGCGGGTTTAAAAGATATTCCGCATCACCTATATGAAGCCGCCGCTATCGACGGTGCCGGAGCCATCCGCCGCTTTTTTCGAATCACGCTACCGCTGCTCTCGCCCTACATCTTGTTCAACCTCATCATCGGCTTGATCAACACATTTCAGATCTTCACCCAAGCGTACATCATGACGCCCAACGGATATCCGGAACGGTCAACCTACTTCTATGTTTACAAGCTGTTCGACGAGTGCTTCACGTATTTCCGACTCGGCTACGGAGCGGCGATGGCGTGGGTGTTGTTCGTGATTCTGATCGTTCTGACGCTGATTAACATGCGGCTGAGCAAAAAGTGGGTCTTTTATGCAGGCGAGTAAAGACACATGAGCTTAGGTCCGACCAAATCGCAGCGCGCCGTGTTACACGCGACCCTGATCGCCGGGTCGATTGTGTTCCTGTTGCCGTATGTTTGGCTACTCGGTAGCAGTTGGAAACTCGATAAGGAAGTGCAGTCGAGCGGGCTGGAACTCTTACCGCAAATGCCGGAGCCGCGTCGCCAGAGTCCGTACATCGACACGCGCACTTTTGAACTGAACAAGCCGCGCGGCGTGAATGACGATGACTGGAATGCCTGGATTCGCAACGCTTCGGTTGATGAGATTCATTCGATCGTAGCGGAGCGACGCGAGATACTCGATGCGTCGTGGTCGCTCGATGAAAACGCTCTGCTTGCCGAACTGACAGAGGGCGTATTTGGATTCGTATCGAATATCCTCCCTCCCGCAGCATGGAGTTCAAGCGAGACCGACTTGCGTACAGCACTGCGCAATGCTGTGACCGACCAGATGATCGACGATGCCTTCGATCGCAGCCTGCGGTACTTCGCTCTTGGTCAAATTCTCATAAAAGATCAACGCTATCAGATATACCCCGTCGGCACGGCGCGCGCTGCGCACCGCAATTGGAACGTTTCAAAGGGTGATGCACAGATCACGCCACGTGATGTCTTTGACCGCAGCGTAGCGGCAATTTCGTACGACTTAGACAACCAAGAAGCGATTTCCGTCAGCGCGAAGTTCCCGCTGCCATGCGCGTGGAGCGAATTCAAACGCATTAGCATTAGCTATCGTCGAGATCAGACGTGGCACGCGATGCAGGTGTTTCTCGAAGTCAACGGTACGCGGTATGCGACCGTCCAACCGCAATACTTAGGCGCAGATGATTTTGCCGAGGCGTCTTTCCAGTTGCCGAGCAGCGACGATCAACGCCTCTCGTCCAAGCTCTACACGCTGATGAAGCCCATTGACCGCGACGGTTCATACGATCACGGTGAGAACATCTTGCGTGTGTCGGTGCAACTGAGTCGGTCGGATATACCGCAAGCGCTGTATGCCAAAGGAACGGAAAACTATCGCGAAGTGTTTAAACGCGTGCCCTTCTTGCGTTATCTGTCCACCAGTGCATTTCTCGCATTGATGAACATCATCGGCACGTGCCTCAGTTGTTCGTTGGCCGCGTATGCGTTGGCGCGGCTACGCTGGCCGGGGCGAAGCTTCTGTTTCATTCTCGTGTTGGCGACACTGATGATTCCGCCGCAGGTCACGATGATTCCGTCGTTCGTGATCTACAAACAACTGGGGTGGTATAACACGCTCGCGCCGCTGTGGGCTCCGGCGTTTTTCGGTATCAATGCTTTTGCGATATTCCTGCTGCGTCAGGCGATGAAGGGAATCCCGCGCGACTTGGAAGACGCCGCGCGCATCGACGGGTGCGGTTACTTCCGGACCTATTGGCACGTCGCCCTGCCGCTAATGAAGCCGACGCTTGCCGCAATTAGCGTGTTCACGTTCATGTATGTCTGGAACGATTTCATGGGGCCTCTGATTTACGTGAACGATCAGCGGCTATACCCCGCCGCGCTTGGCTTGTTCGCATTCATGGCAGGCCGGGAAGAACAGTTCACCTGGGTCATGGCCGCATCGGTGCTGATGACGTTGCCTGTTATCGCGATCTTCTTCGCGCTGCAGCGATATTTCATCCAAGGCGTGGCGCTGACGGGGCTGAAAGGATGATGCCAATTCTCGCTAAGGCGCTCGAAAACGAGGGTTTACCGGTCGGGCACCAAGCTGATATGGCATATTCAATTGACCCGCAACTATCGCCGTGATAAAATGTTTTACTGAGCGATATTAGCTACTTACTGCCGAGAAATGAAACTGTTGCAACGGTAGTGGCTGGCTATTTGAAAGGACAAATGTCGTGTCGATGCTTGAAAGAAACCCTGCGGATGCGGTCGGCGATAGCACGCCGGAACCTACTCAGGCTTCATTGCGCGGCTGGCAGTCCGTCGGCGCGATGACCGGCTTCGACTTCGATGGTGAAAGCCTAGTCGTCACCTGTGGCGCAACCAAGATCAGCATCGCGCCGGATCGCGCCGGAATGGTTCGCGTTCGACTTGCACCGACCGGCACGTTTGCACGCGACCACTCATGGTCCGTCGAAGCAAACGACCACCCCATCGCACCACTTCAATTTGAAGAAACGCCCGACGCGTTAAAGTTATACACCGAGCAGGTGATGGTGTGCGTGCAACGCGCGCCGTGCCGCATCTCGTTTCATCATCTCGATGGCAGCTTGATTAGCACCGACGACGCCAGCAAGGGCATGGCCGTTGACGGCGACGAAGTGCGCTGTTGGAAAACATTGCACGAAAACGATCATTTTTTCGGTATGGGCGAGCGTGCCGGTCCGCTCAATAAGCGCGGCTTCGTGCTGGAAAACTGGAATCACGATTCCGCCGAGAACGAGCCCTATACCGACCCGCTTTATCAATCGCATCCTTTCTTCATGGTCTTTAACGACGGGCTCGCGCACGGTTACTACTTCGACAACACGTATCGCAGCACCTTCGATTTCGGTAAGACATCGACCACGACGTACTCATTCGGCGCGCCGGATGGTGAATTGAATTATTACTTCATCCCCGGACCAACGCCCGCCGACGTCGTGCGCCGCTACGGTCAGTTGGTTGGCCGCACGCCGTTGCCGCCTCTGTGGGCATTGGGGTATCAGCAATGCCGCTGGTCTTACGAGAGCGATAAACGCGTCCGCAACATCGCGAAGAAATTGCGCGATCGCAAGATTCCGTGTGACGTCATCTACATGGATATCGATTACATGGACGGCTATCGCTGCTTTACGTGGCATCCGGAACGCTTTTCCAATCCGCGCAAACTGCTGAAGAACCTTCGCAAGGATGGCTTCAAACCGATGGTTATCATCGACCCCGGTATCCTCGTGGAAAACGGTTACCCCGTGTATGACGAGGGTGTCGCCGGCGATCACTTCTGTAAAAACGGCGAAGGCGACCACTATCTTGGCAAGGTTTGGCCGGGTACGACGGTCTATCCCGATTACACGCGCAGCGCATCGCGCGAATGGTGGGGCTCTCTGTATAAAGGTCTAGTCGAAGACGGCATCGCCGGCTTTTGGAACGACATGAACGAGCCGGCGGATTTCACCTTCGATCACGGCAGCGTGTCGCTCAATATGCAACACGATAACGATGGCCACCCGAGCGACCATCGCAGCGTGCATAACATCTACGGCATGCAGATGGCGCGCGG
>JAUIHO010000083.1 GCA_030432035.1 Phycisphaerae bacterium | reverse complement strand
TACTTTTACACGCGCCGCCTATGGTGCGAGCTGTGCATCAATGAAGCCCTGGATATCACGCCCATCGACAACGCTATCGTTGTTGTAGTCAAACAAGCACGCCGCGCCGCTGGGGTTGAGCAACTCTGCGACCAACGCGGCGATATCCGTGCCGCCCGCCTGACAACCATCGAGTAGGCCGTCATCATTACAATCCGAAACGGCTAGGTCGTACTGCAACGAGAACGCCACGAAACTCGCACCGCGACACGCGCCCGAGTTCAGCGCTGGGTTTACCTCAGACGAGGCGAAGAACTCAATCAGCGCGTCACCGCCAGCGACGGCTGCGTTGAAGTCAACCGCCGAAATCGTCAGCACTTCTGTTTCGGGTGTGCCGGCACAATCGCCAGCGTCGATCTCGAACACGCGACCGACGGGCACCGCATTCACAAATACATTGAGGTATTCCAGGAAAGACGAGAAGTCGCCGCGCGCTTGCAGACGTAACGTGACATCGCCATCCGCAATGGGCGGCGCCGCGACAAAGAACGATTGCGGCGAACCGTCACCGATGTTGCCCGAGTAAATGCTGCTATCGACATGACGGAACTGATCGATATCCGCCGTGCCGTCCGTGTCGCAATCCTCGCAGTTATACACTTCGACATCATCAACGTACCAACCGTCGATACCCGAGCAACCATCCTTACCGAAGTCAAACCGCAACTGCAGCGTATCACCCGGGTTTACCAACGACGACAGGTCGGCAACCGACCGGCCCCAACCACCGCCAGCGCCGGTCCAACCGGGTTCGCCCGCCAACGGGTTGGTGTTGCCTTGACCGAATGTGTTGATCGGTGCGTTCGCGTGGTTATATGTGTACGCGGTGCGCGGCAGGATCTGCCAACCGTTGCCGTTGACATCGATCTTTAAGTTGCCGCCGTCCCAGGCGCCTTCCGACCCCATTAGGTGCATGAACGATACGCGCACGTGTTCCGCATCGACCGGCACCGTCATCAAAGGGCTCATCAAACTGTGCACGGCCGATTCATCTTGTGACCCGCAATCACCGATGTCGGCATCGGCACAGAAAAACGCCACGCCCGGCACCGAATACGGCAGCGGGTTGACGGTTAATTCCCAGTCGTAAGGTGTCGGCGGCGACGTGTTGCTCACCGTCCAACCTGCCGCACCCGATTCAAAGTCGTCAGCAAAAATCGTCGTGCGGTTCACACAGCGTTCGGGCTCAATCGAGTCGAGCACATTGTCACCCGCGCCGCATGCGACGACCGTAGGCATTTCAACGGCGGTTAGAGCATCCAACACGGATTGCACGTCGGCCGTTGTGATCGGATCGCCCGATGGAAAGCCATCACGCGGATCGTTCGGATCGAAGCCGACGAGATCGTTCGCCGCTTGCATGAACGACTGCACCGAATCGTCAAAGTCCGACGCCGGCGTGAGGTACACCGACAACGCGCGATACCAAATCGCACCGGCCTTGATCGGCCCGATGCCGGTAACCGTTACGCCGTTGAACGTCTTGCCGTCGGTCAGCATGGCAAACGCGTGATTCGGAATGCCGCTACCGCTATGCACGCCGCCACTATCCAACACATTACACGTTTGCAGGGCGCTGCTGGCCAAATCGGGATGGCCTTCGCAGGGCGGGTTCCACATGTCGCGAATCGCACCGCCAAATATTGCAGCGTCTTCGCCCAACATCCAACGCACACCATCAACGTAGCCCAACGACCGCATGGTCACGGACACCGTTCCCGCATTGAGTTCGTTGCGAATGGCCGCACCGGCACTTGCGGGAATAACGATCGACGGAATCACGATAGACGACCCACCGCCACCAACACCTTGCAGCGGAAACGCGTCATCCGAATCAACGAGAATGACGCCAATCGCGCCGGCGTCCTGAAGATTGGTAATGCGTTCGGCATCGCTACAGCCGCCGAAATCGACCAACGCGATGTTGCCGTTTATTGCTGCTTCGTTCGCAAAGGGTTGTTCAAAATCGCACGCAGTCGCCGGATTAACGGCGACGACGTTTCCGCTTAAACCGACCGGTGTTAGCGCCGGCCCACTCGACGTCGGTCCGCCGGCGAGCGATTGCACCAATCCCACCGGTGCGGTGATATCCAATGTGGCGGAAGAGCTACACACACTACTTCGTGGCAGGTTGGGTGTGTCCTGCCCCGGTCCCGTAGCGTGATTGCCGAATGGTGTGGCCGTCGGCGCGCCGCTGAATTCGACGCCACCGTTATACAAGTCGACGAGTTCGCCAAAGACATCGGAGAACGATTCATTTAACTGGCCCGATTGGTTTTGATACACGAGGTTGGCCGTGTATTGCGTTACGCCGTGGGCCAACTCGTGTGCGACGATGTCGTCCGTCACCGTACCATCGCAAAACACCATCTGTTGCCCATTCCAAAATGCGTTCGGGCAATCCGGGGCGTTTGAGTTCACCGTTGCGACCAACGTTAACCCGCTGTCGTCGATGCTGTCGCGACCGAACGCGTTTAGGAAGTAGTCATAAACATCCTGATAGTAGTCGTATGCACGATTGACGTCCTCCGGCGAAACGACGGGCGGATCGCCTTCCGAGCGGGCCAACACACCGGGCAAACTGCCGAGCGTCTGGCCGTCGTAGATTTGTCGCTGTCGTGCCGTGTGGATCATACTCCAATGATCGAGCACTTCGCCGCTGTGCGCGTCGACAAAAAACGCCTCGCGCATCGGCACGGTCATATCATTCAGAATAATGTGGTGTGCCAATCGCGGGCCGATGGATGGGTCACCGTACCAACCCGGATCGACGATCACGAGTTGATTGCGTTCAACGGGTGCCGAATCAATGTCGGCTGACTTAAGCGCCGCCGTCAGCGCCGCCTCCGGCGTCACGGTCGGCGCCGTCTCAAACTTGGCGGGGATCGCGTAGAAGTCGCCATTGATGCCGAGGAAGCCGCCGTTGGCATCTTCGTGAACTTTCAAAATACCCGTGAACACTTCGATGCCGTCGTGCACTTGTTGATACGTCGTGTGCACGTGTCCCAACAGGTCGGTATCCACCTTGACTAGCTGCAATTGATTCGCGGCATCCGTCACGCCAAACGGCGCGGCGTATTGGTCGAGCGCTTGCGTCGCCGCATTCGCCCGCACAGCCACCCCAGCGGCGGCTGCATTCACCGCCAACGGTTGCCCGTCGTCGCTCGTTAGAAACGTCGCAGCCCCCGTGACCTTCGAATAACGGTAAACAGGCTCATTGGCGACGGCGTTGGCCGAAATCGCCAACGACAAACCGAGCGCCGTCAACACGCCGCCAGATCTGAGAACCGACTGAAACTGATTCGAGACTGATACCGATCGACCCAAGATTTTGAAAGCCAAGGCTACATACCCCACTTTGTTTTGGTTTGCGCTGCTAACCCGCTGCCATTCCCGAGACCCATCTTTTTAAACTGGCGAACACGTCTGTTGGCGAAACGGAAGGCGAAGTTTGCGGCGCAGCGAAATAATCTCACACCCACGAGATGATTATTGTACGCAATTCAAATCCCATAATACAACCAGTTATTCGCCATGATATGGGTCGGTTCAAGACGAATGATGTCTCCGATTAAAGCAATACGAACCCCCAACCCCCGCTGAGCCCGACTTGAAAACTCCGAATTTCGCACGTATCCTCTTGCTTTTGGTGGAGCATTAACCGCACGCGCCCGGAGCCCGCCCTTGATTGGCCTGCCCCTTCTCGATTCCCGCATTAAAGAAGCCTGCGGTCTGTTCGGCGTGTTCGGTCGCCCCGACGCGGTGGAACTCACCTACCTCGGCATCTACGCGCAACAACATCGCGGGCAGGAATCCGCCGGCATTTGCACCTCCGACGGTTCCGAATTGCAACGCCACGCTGACCTCGGTTTGGTCACGACGGTCTTCGATCAGGAGTCGCTCGCCAAACTCAGCGGCCACGCCGCCATCGGCCACGTGCGCTATTCAACGACGGGCTCGTGCTCGCAATCGAATAGTCAACCGCTGCTCGTGAATTATTCCGGCGGGCAAGTCGCCGTTGCGCATAACGGCAATCTCATCAACGCCGCCGACCTTCGTAAACAACTCGAAGCCCGCGGTGCAATCTTTCAGACCAGCAGCGACACGGAAGTGATCGTGCACCTGCTGGCCGCGCCCGAGCATGCCAACGCCAGCGACCCGCTCGCGTCTGTGTTGCGCGAACTCAAAGGCGCGTTTTCACTGCTCTTTATCTTTCCCGATCGCATCGAAGCTGTGCGCGATCCGCACGGATTACGTCCGCTGTGCATCGGCAAGCTCGAAGACGGGTCGCATATCGTTGCGAGCGAAACGTGTGCCCTCGACATCGCCGATGCCGACTACATTCGGGATGTTGCCCCCGGCGAGATCGTCACGCTCTCGGCCAACGGTCTATCCAGCCGCTTCTACGTCGATAGCGCGTCGATCCAACCTGCCCATTGCATCTTTGAGCACGTGTACTTCGCCGACCCCGCCAGCAACGTGTATGGCCACAACGTACACGCGTTTCGCGTCGCTTCGGGACGACAACTCGCGCGCGAAGCACCCGCCGATGCCGACTTTGTCATTCCCGTGCCAAACTGTGCACGCTGTGCGGCGATCGGCTTCAGCGACGAAAGTGGCCTGCCCCGCGGTCGCGGCTTTACGACGAGCCACTTCTCGGGTCGCAGCTTCATCATGCCGACGCAAAAGCAACGTGACCTGACCGTGCGCATGAAACTGAACGTCATTCGCGCGGCCGTGCGCGGTAAGCGCCTCGTCGTGGTGGAAGACTCCGTCGTGCGCGGCACCACCACGCGTGGCAAGATGGGCGCGCTGCGCAAAGCGGGCGCGACGGAAATCCACTTGCGTGTGGCCAGCCCGCCGATCAAACACCCCTGCTATTTCGGGATCGACTTCCCATCGCAAAACGAACTCGTCGCCAACCAGCGCGACATCGAAGCCATTCGCAAATACCTCGAAGTCGACTCGCTCGCCTACCTCTCCCTCGATGGCATGCTCGCCTGCGCCGAACAAGCCGGAGCGAACTACTGCACGGCATGTTTCTCGGGCAAGTATCCGATGACCGTCGAAAAACCGCCGGTGAAGTTGGGTATGGAGCGGACGGGCGCGAAGTCGTAGCGCGACGGTCTACCAACCAACACTCCCATTCGCAGGGTCCGCTGTGCGGGCCATCAGAAAGTCGTAGGTCAGGTGATAACCTGACAACGGGCGCAGCGTTGAATTTGAATCACAAAAGAAAGCAGCGACCGTAAACGTACAAGTGCGGCAACGCCTAGTTAATCCATCGTCGCTGGTGGCAGAGTCAGGTTATCACCTGACCTACGGCTCGGCAGCCAATAAAACGCGCGCAGCCGCACATTAGATGATTGCCGTGACCGTATCGGTGCTGGCTTGGTTGATGCGAAACTCGCGTGCGATGGGCAGTCCGCCGGCGTTGAAGTATTGGGCGCGCACTTCGGTGCGCGAGGGTGTGAGGCTGGTGTTGCGACCGTTCCAAGCGATGATGAAGCGGCCGCAGATGTCGCTGTCGGTGCTTTGGGCCAGCGCCACGGCGGGATTGGCGTCGACGACGTTGACGGGCGGAAAATCGGCATCGGGCTGATCGACTTGGAAGGGCAGGTCGACAAAGACGGGCGTGCTGCTGCCATCCCAAAAGAGGCGGCGGGCGAAGATGTGAAAGAGCGGGCTTGTGCTACATCCGTCTAAGTTCGGCCCGACCCAGGCAACGACGATATTGCCCGCTTCATCGATCGCGATGGCCGGGGATTCCTGAGTGGCATCGGTGGTTTCATCAGCCGGGTTGTTTACCAAGACCTCGCCGCCGATCAGCGTGCCGTCTTCATCGAAGGCTTGCAGGTGAATGTTAAATGATGAAGTAATCGCATCTGGCGTTTCCGCCTCGGCCCATGCCACCACAAACGTGCCGTCGGCTTGCATGGCGATGTTGCTTTGCCAGCGATCGATCCAACACAAATCGCCGGTCGTTGTCGAATCGCAATCGCGAATGGTGCCGGTGGTGGCGAAGTCGACCACGTATTTGAGGCCGTTGACGATCGTCATGGTTTCCGTCGTGCGCGACCAGGTAACGGCGCGAGGAAATGACATCTCATCGCTGGCACCGACGGAGATCATCTCTTCGCCCAAGCTGTCGCTGCTCGCGCCGGTGGGGACATACGTCGTCTGGTCGAAATCGAACTCGCGCAACAAGCCCCGGCGCGAAAACGAAATGATGGTCACCAGGCTCGGATTGCGACCGGCCCAGCCGACGTAGAGATTGCCGCCGGCGGAGACGTCGATTGATGGCTCGATATGTTCGTGGTCGTTATTGACCTGATCGGTCAACGTAAAGGCGGCGGCCAGCGGCGTGCCCGCGGCATTGAAACGACGCAGGTAAATATGATTGCCGTTGGAGATAGCGCGCTCCCAGGCGATGGCGAAACGGCCGTCGCCATGGAAGGCCACAGCGGCGCTGTTGGAGCCATCGTCGGCACCGTCGACGCGGGCTTCGGTTTGGGCGGATACGGGCTCTAGATTTGCAAGTGCAATTAAGAAGATGAATGCGACTTCAGCGCGCACCTTGGGCGCGAATCGATTAATCGATGTCATGGCGTTCTTCTTTCTCTGGGGTTCTCCGGCGTTGCGGAGAAGCGAACTCAATTTGTTAATTCGTTTCCTTACCGTTCAACAACAATGCTATTTCGCTCCCCCGCACCTCCGATCTCGGCGTGACAAAAGAAGGATGCTGAATGTCAGCCCAAACAGTGCGCTTGCCGGCTCCGGTATCGCGATGAGTTGAAACGCTGTATCCGAAACAATACCCGTGGTGAGTTGCCAACCATCGGTGACTGGATTGTTGAGCGCATAGCCGTTGATGTCGGTAAGTGAAAAGCTCCGACGAAACGCCGTATCACCGTCGCCCAGTTGCGTGATTTCAAGCCAATAGATGATGTCTGACTGTAATGCAAGCGGATCAGTTAGCTCGTATTCATAGCGGTATTCAAATGGGGCTACACCGACCGCAACTTGGCGACCGGTCATTACTCTCTCAAATCCACTTGTCGTAAATTGAGCGATCGCATTTGATTCATCCGGTAGGCTGTCATCTGCGCGCGAACCGTATATGCTGATTCGCATCGTTTCTTCGACAGGTGGATTGTCTTGATCGTAGAAACCCCACCAGACAATCGTTCCGATGGTCGCATCGGCATCCAATTGGAAATCATCCGCCGCCCGCTGAAATATCTGGGGACCGAACATACTTTGGAATAATGTGTCTGAACTTGGGCCTCCTGTCTGCTCGGGCTGATGATCGACGACGATTTCGCCCATCAGACCATCCATGCCATTGGGCCCGGCGAAGGCTATTGGCGAAAGCGATGCCATAACTATGGCGGCAATAAGGAATACTAGATTTCGTTGCTGCTTCTTCATGTCGTTGTGCCTTTCGGCGTGCGGCGCTGTCGGTCGTACTCTCCATCTATGCCCGATATGTAAATTATACGTAATAAGAGGATACGAGATAAAGGAATCTCGCAAACTCATACGAGTCAGCTATTTAGTTTTTGTGTCATCACATCGGTTAAGCCTGCTGCAAGTTCGATCATTCACCCCTTCTCCATCGTCTTGCGCGACACCTTCAACAACAACCGCATCGGCGTGCGGGGGATCACGAACTTGCGGAGAATCGAAAGCTTCCAATCGTTCGTCACCAACAGCTTGCCTTTGATCATCGCGTCGTAACCTTTGCGCGCTACGTCCATCGAATCGACCGCGTGATCTTGAAACCCTTTGACGTCCGAAACGTTCGCGCGCTCGCCAAAACCCGTCTTGACAGGTCCGGGGCAAAGCGTCGTTACCGTAACGTTCGTCTTGCGCAGCTCTTCGGCGATGGCCTGCGAAAACGATGCGACAAACGCCTTGGTCGCGTAATAAACGGCCATGCCCGGCCCCGGTAGGAAGGCGGCCATCGAGGCGACGTTGAGAATGCGACCGTGATTGCGCGCGACCATGCCCTTTAAAAACAAATGCGTAATCTCGCACAACGCCATCACGTTTAACCGAATCATCGCTTCGTCATCGGCCCAATCGCGCTCGCGAAAGTTGCCATGCCCACCGAAGCCGGCATTATTGATTAGCACATCGATCTCAAGACCCAACTCGCTCACGCGCTCGAACAACTGCCGCGCCGCGCCTGCCTCGGTCAAATCCAACGCGATACAATGGACGCTCACGTTGTGTTTGGCTTCGAGTTCGTGCTTGACATCTTGCAACGCATCGCCGCGCCGCGCCACGAGCACCAAATCCCCGCCCCGCTGCGCATGCAACGCTGCCAAGTCGCGCCCGATTCCGCCCGACGCCCCCGTGATGAGTGCGGTGTTTGCCATTGATGAAATCTCCTATGACGGGTTACTAGCTCACAAATTTCAAAGCTCGATTCTACCCGGTCACCCGGTACGTCGAACTCTGTATGCCATCAAGATCGTAATCGTCGTTAATCCGGAAATTCTGAGTTGGCAAACGTCGCAGTTTCGACGTTTTGATTTTTCGACGTTTCGACGTTTCAGATTCCATGCGACCACAGGTCGCGGCTCTGCCGTCGCGCGCGGCGAGCCGAACGAAACGCGCTAATCGCATTGCCCCGAGCTGCCGCCGTCGCGTCGCCTATCTCCGGCAATTCGCTACCGTCGCGTCGCCGCAACACGCCCAGCCCGCCGCTTTCCCATCCTATTTTCGCCCCGCGCACCCCGTGTTAATATCCGATCTACGACAACTTTGATTCACACAACCCGCGTCTGATCGACATCAGGAGAATACCCATTATGCGTCGCGCCAAAATCACCATCATCGGAGCTGGAAACGTCGGATCGACTTGTGCCCATTGGGCCGCCGCCAAGGAACTCGGCGATATCGTGCTGCTCGACATCGTTGAAGGCATGCCGCAAGGCAAAGGCCTCGACCTGCGACAGGCCTCGCCCGTCGAGCGCTTCGACAGCAACATCATCGGCACCAACAGCTACGACGACACCGCCGGCAGCGACATCGTCATCATCACAAGCGGCATCGCCCGCAAGCCGGGTATGAGCCGCGACGACCTGATGTCCACCAACATGAAGATCGTTCGCAGCGTCGCCGAGCAAGCCGCCAAGGCCAGCCCCAACGCCGTGTTCATCCTCGTCAGCAACCCGCTCGACGCGATGGTGCAGACCGCCTGGAAAGCGACGGGCCTGCCCACCAAGCAGATCGTCGGCCAAGCCGGCATTCTCGATACTGCGCGCTACCGCGCGTTCATCTCGATGGAACTCAACTGCAGTGTCGAAGACATCTCCGCCGTGCTCATGGGCGGTCACGGCGACGACATGGTGCCGCTGCCGCGCTACACCACTGTCGCGGGTATCCCGGTGACCGAACTGATCCCCGCCGAGCGGCTCGAAGCTATCGTGCAGCGCACGCGCGACGGCGGTGCTGAAATCGTTAAGCTGCTCAAGACCGGCAGCGCTTATTACGCCCCCGCCGCCGCCTCGGTGCAGATGGCCGAAGCAATCATCAAAGACAAGAAACGCATCCTGCCCTGCGCGGCTTATTGCGATAGCGAATACGGCGTGGGCGGTTACTTCGTCGGCGTGCCGTGCATCCTAGGCAAGGACGGCGTCGAGAAAGTTATCGAACTCAAGCTCAACGATGACGAACGCAAGATGTTCCAAGCAAGCGTGGACCACGTGAAGGAACTGGTCGCGTGGGTAGAGAAGAATTGGTCGGCGGAGTAGGCGCGGCTTGCCACCATGTAAATAGACAGACGGCTAAAACGGCCTCGTCTGTAAGCAAGTCATGACTCGATTAAAGGCCCTATTATTGGGCCTTTTTTCATGCGCCTTGATTGCCACGCAATTGTGTGATTTTCATAGCAAACCCTTAACCAAATCTTATCCCCCAACCCCATTGTGCATCCGCAAAAACTAATTACCTTGCGAAGCAATCCCACTTCCCTCCTATGTGCCGGCGGTGCCTTGACCCACGAGGCTCCGCCGGCATCTTTTTTCGGCACTTCAGATTTTGGCGAACGCCTGAGAGCGTCAGGCGTGGCGCAATATGGGATTTGGGACACGGACTGATCTATTAGAGGTAACGACGCAATCCCCTCATCACAATCTTGGACGCAATCAAAACCAATTGTGTCTGAACTTGCGAGCGCGAATGGCCTTACCCGCGACAGCATCTGCGAGAAGCGAAAAATTTCCCCGCCAATATCGGCCACTTCCGGCTTGGGTGCGTGCCTACAATCGTGCAATTCAGCGACGGCCCCGCAGTCGCAGGAGGGACCAAACCATGGAAACCACAAAACCGGAAAACAAAGCCAAGGCGGCTCGCATTCATAGCATTGTGAACATGCTGTTAGAGCTCGATGACATCACGCTCGACCGCATGGAACAGGCGCTGCGCATGCATTTAGAAACCGACGCGGAAACGGTGATTATTCGGGATCGGTAGTGCGCGTAGTAAGAGATTCACCGGTTGCAAACCGGTGCCACAGCGCGCTCTGTCAGAGCCGCGCCCGTAAGGAAGCGGTCCGCGCAATACAACTAGCGAGCGTCGGCATAACGTAGTTGCTCTAACAACCGCGCCCACAATCATCCTTAAATCATCAAAGAAACGCGCCAACAACCGATCCCCGGTTACAAACCGGTGCCACAGCGCTCAACTGTGATTCAACGCCACAGATTCTTCGCCGCCCATACGGCCAACTTCTCTCGAAATATCTTCGCGTTATGGCGGATGTCCACCGGAAAGCCGGGATGGATTAGAAAGTGCGCGATCGACTTGGTATGCGCATGGTTTTGCCCCATCGCCTTTAACTCACGCACGACCTGTTGACGGTTGCGCTTCCCTGCGCAGTCGCACCCTTCGCTATCTAACTCGACGCACAAAACCGGTGTTTGTTTACCCTTCTCACCTACGCCCACGAGCGCCGTGCGAAACACCTTCGGGTGTTGATTGAATACCGCCTCGCATGGAATCGTGAACAACGTGCCGTCGGTCGTCTCCACGCGATGCGCTTTGCGTCCGCAAAACCAGATGCGGCCCGCATCATCCAAGTAACCAACATCCCCCATGCGATGCCACACGGCACCGTCGCGCGGGTCGATCATCTTCGCCTTGCGCGTTGCCGACTCGCTCGTTAAATATTGTTTGGTAACCGTCGGTCCGCGCACGACGATTTCGCCGATCTCACCTTCCGCCAACGCCAACGCTTCATCCCACTCGGCGATCGGCTCTTTGGTGATGCCGATCACGCGCACCGTCGCTTCGGGCACGGGCTTACCAACGCACGTACCGCGCCCCTTCGCGCTTTGGTCAGCTGTTTCACCCAGTACTTCGTCGCTACCGATCGACGCTACTGGCAACGCCTCAGTCGCGCCGTACGGCGTAAAGATTTGCACGCCCGGCGCGAGCATTTTCGTATAGCGCCGCATGGTCGACGGCGGCACGGGTGCACCGGCGGAGATCACACGCCGCAAACTCGGTAGTCGCACGTTGTTGGCTTCGCCATAACGCCCCACGCGATTCAACAGCGCAGGCGACCCGAACATATGCGTAACGTTGTTATCGTGAATCGCTTCGATAATTTTGGTCGGATCGACATGGGCAGGTCGCGTCGGGTCCATCTCCGGAATGACCGCCGCCATGCCCAACGCCGGATCGAACAACGCAAACAACGGGAACGTGGGCAAGTCAATCTCGCCCGGTTCGATCTTAAAGTAATCGCGCAGGATGCGCACTTGCGCATCGAACATGCCGTGTTCGTATAGCACACCCTTAGGCGGGCCGGTGCTGCCCGTCGTAAAGATAATCGCCGCCGCTTCGTCGGCCCGCGTGGGCGTCATCTCATAAGGGTCGCGGCAAACATCTTTCAACGATGCAAGCGTGTGACCGCCCCAACCCAAGCGCCGCCCGACTGTAACATTAACCTTGATCGTTTTGAACTTAGACCGAAACGCCACGCGCATGGCATGCGCCAGCGGAATGCCGATGAACGCCTCCGCCTCAATCGCGTGTAAACAATCTACCATCCGCAGCTTGCCCATGCCGGGATCGATCAAAACGGGCGTCGCGCCGATTTTGTATAACGCAAACGTCAGTGCGAAAAACTCGGGGCTCGGTCGCACCATCAATATGGTGCGCATGCCCCGCGCGATGCCGATCGACTCAAACCCGTGGGCATACCGATCGGACAGCTGATGCAGCTCTGCGAATGACAGGTTGGCATATGTCGCCTTCCCCCCGCCGTCGCGACCGCTGCGCCAAATCAGCGCCGGCGTATCGGGTTGCTGCGCGGCCATGCGCGGCAGATGCGCGGCCACGTTGACCAAATCATTGATAGGTTCGGCAAGGCCGGTATTCATCGCTACCAACATCGGCCTAAACCCGGCTTTATGCAAGCACGATTGATCCACGGCGACGCAGCGTTTCGAAGAAAGTGAAAAAACAGGGTAGCCGGCACGCACACTTGATTGGACGGAGAAAAACTCTGGCGCGCGGAAAAAGCCGACTGCTACGTCGGCTTAGAGAATCGAATTGAAGGGCGAGACCGAATCAAATTACTTCTTTAAGTCCGCCAGCGCCGCACCGAAATTGATATGAAACGGCTGACCATCGATCACCACGGCCGGCACCGACTGCACGCCCGCGGCTTCCGCCTCGCCTAAGCGCTTGCCGTCTTCGCCTAGATGCACGCGCTCGACGTCGAAGCGCGCTACATCGAGGCCGTCCACGAACTGCTGTTCCGCCGTCACGCAAACCGGGCAACCGGCATGGAAAAACGTGGCTTTCTTTTTCATGGTTCAATTCCTTTGTGTTAACAACTGCCCGCGCTTACGAGGTGGCGGGCTGACCATTGACGAATACTTGCAATAGCTCGCGCTGGCGTTCTTCTGGCGCGGCATCATGATCGGGACAATCCGTTTGCAATCCGGCATCACCAAACGGTGCATCGACAAAATCGCAATGGTGCGGTCGGTTCACATCGCGATAAACATGCGGGCGAAAGAATTTGCACGAGCTGCACATGCGTGCCACCGGAATCTCTCTGCGCTCCTGCAAGGTGGCGATCATCTTTACCAAACCGCGTAGAAACGCTGCCCGGTCTTCAATCGACAGCACATCAATTGCCTGCACCAGAAAGTCGGGCCATTGCGCCACCCGATTGGCTTCGCGACGCCCCGCCGCCGTCAGCGTAAGGTCTACTGCTCGCCGGTCCTCGGCGGAGGCCTTTTTGCTCACGAGTTTCTTCTCGACCAATACGCGCACCGCATCGGAAGCCGTGGCGGGCGTGATCGCGAGTTGGGCCGCCAATTCTTTCAGGCGTAACGGACCCGCCGCCGCCAGTTGGCTCAACATCTGCGCCTGCGTCGGCGTCAAATTGCGTTCGGTACCAGCCGACCAAGCCTGATGCCGCTGCGCGATACCGATGCGTGCCAAGCCTTGTGCGATTCGTTGTCCGATGTCGTGATTCATTGTGCCAACCACCAATTACTTAGGACTCCTAACCATATAGCGCGTTCGCAGATTTGGCAAGTTCGTTTTCGAGATATATTCCAGACCTTCCTCCTCCGGCGAGTTGAATCCCTCGCCGACTGCGGCCAAAATCCCGGGCTTCGCCATATAACCAGAAATACAACCTCAAACGGCATAAGGATTTGCCGTGTAACAACATGCTACTGAATTCGAACCTCGACTCGACCAAGGAATTCCTCACCATGATCCCCCACCGTCCGTATTCGCTTCGATACGTCAGCTTCGCAAGTCTCTTCGCTGCAATCGCCTTGCCGTTGATAGCCGTCCAGCCGCTTTTCGCTGAAGACGCCCCGAAGGCAAAGTCCGTTCCAGCCATCGACGGTACCGATGCACAAGGCAAAGCCATATTCAAATACGACATCGAAGCGGCGATGAAGATTCCGATCGAGGAACTCGAATTCACCGTCAACCCATTGACAAAAGAAGAACTCGTCGTAGAGGCCGACGCCTGGCGCGACCTGCTCAAGCATAAGGTCGCCGACATCAGCGAAGAAGAAATCAACCTGCGCCGCAAGAATCAGGAGATCGCCGAAGCCGAAGCCAAGGCCGATGAAGCGGCCGCACAAAAAGAAAAAGCGGAAGAGGTCGCTGAAGAAGCCAAAAAAGAAGTCGAGGAAACGGCCGACAAACCCATCGCCGATCCGGACGTCACCAACGCGGAGATCAAAAAAGAAGCGGCCGAACAAGATAAAGAAGTCGCCGAGAAGCAGGAAGTACAAGCCAAACAAGAAGCCGAAGCCAAGGCCGAGGAAAAAACCGAAAAGCTAGACAAGATCGTACAACTCCGCAACGAGCGAAAAAAAATCGTAGATCGCCTGAATGTAGTTCTGACCGAACTCGATGCCAAAGGCGGCGAACGCAAACCCTACGATCGGTACGTCGACGCCGTCAGCGGTTTGAAGCTCGACGTTACCGACACGAGCGCGGCGTGGGCTACCGTCAAAGGTTGGATCACCTCAGAAGAAGGCGGCCTGCGCTGGCTAAAGAACATCGCATTCTTCTTGCTAACCATGCTCGCGTTTTGGATTCTCGCTCGCATCGTTGCCCGCGCCGTTCGCAACGCGGTGAAGCGCGCCAGAGGCATGAGCAGCTTGCTGCGCGACTTCCTCGTCATGCTCGCCCGCCGCGTCGTGATTGTGATCGGTCTTATCGTTGCACTCGGGCAGCTCGAAATCGATATCAGCCCGTTGATCGCCGCGATTGGTGCCGCGGGTTTCGTGATTGCCTTCGCGTTGCAGGGCACGCTTAGCAACTTCGCTAGCGGTTTGTTGATTCTGATTTATCGACCGTACGACGTCGGCGATGTGGTCGATGTATCCGGCGTATCGGGCGTGGTCGAAAGCATGAACCTCATGACGACGACGATTAAATCGTTTGACAATCAGCGCATCGTCGTGCCCAACAACAACATCTGGGGCAACGTGATTACGACGGTCACGGGTTACCCCACGCGCCGCGTCGATCTGGTATTCGGCATCGGTTACGCTGACGACTACGACAAGGCACGCGACATTCTGATGAACATCATCACCTCGCACCCGAAGGTATTGAAAGACCCCGAGCCAAACGTGAAGGTGCACGAACTCGCCGACTCGTCGGTCAATTTGATTTGTCGCCCGTGGACCAAGACGGAAGATTACTGGGCGGTGTATTGGGATGTGATGCGAGAAGTGAAGAAACGCTTCGACGAAGAAGGCGTGTCGATCCCATTCCCGCAGCGCGACGTACACGTGTATCACGAAAAGCTCGACGCCCAGCCGGCAGAGGGCTAACCAAGCGCGCGCTTTCAACGTTCGCTGCGGCAAATGCCGCCCCCTAAGACGCTCACTTAGCCCCAGGCCATTGGCCTGGGGCTAACTTTGTTTTACTAACAGCATCTCTAATCTCCATGGGGATCGTCTCTCAATTTGAAGAATTTTCAGGCGTCATTGGATTGTTTGCGGACAATCGTCGTGCATTGCTACATTCAATACGCGCCGCGAACTCTCACGTCCGATTCATCCACGACTGATAACGCCAAGCCCGTTAATTCCGCACGATCCGCGTAACAATCGTCGCTCACGTTGCGCAACGTCCCAATCCAGCTTACGCCTTCACGTCAAAGCTTCGGCCTGTGATCTAAACGCTCGATCTATCGATATCTAGCGAGTATCGAATTCCATTCGGAAAGGGAGCAACATGAACGAGCAGATCATCGAACGCTTGGAAACCAGTTTTAACCTGCTTGCGCCGCGCGGGCCTGAATTGGTGGACCGATTCTACGCACATCTATTCAGCAAGCACCCCGACCTGCGGTCGATGTTCCCGCAGGATATGGCCGGCCAGAAGAAGAAGCTTCTCGGTTCGATCGTGTTGGTCATGGAAAACATTCGCAAGTCCGAGCAACTGCATCAGCCGTTGACCGACATGGGCCGACGCCACCACCAATACGGTTGTACACCCGCTCAATACCCGGTTGTGCGCGACACGCTGATTGGCGTGATGAAAGACATGGCAGGCGACGCGTGGAACAATGACTTTGAAGATGCCTGGACCACGGCACTTAACCTCATCGCCGGCATCATGATCGAAGGTCAAAAGGCCGAAGCCAAAGAGCCCAAGTTCGCCGAACTGGCCAAAGCATAAGCATGCGGCCTATGATGCCGCCCTATGATCGTTAACGACCCAAAGCTTCACATCGGTAAGAACGTGTACATCGCGCCGACCGCCTACGTCGGCGGCGCGGTGTCACTCGGCGACGACTCAACCGTCATGCATCATGTGACGATTCGCGGCGACGTATCCCACATCCGTATCGGTCGTCGCGTTAACGTGCAAGACGGCACCGTCATTCACACCACATCGGGCATCGACCTGAACATCGAAGACGATGTCAGCATCGGCCATCGCGCGATCGTTCATTGCGTGCGCATCGGTGCGGGCAGCCTGATCGGCATGGGGGCTATCGTGCTCGACGGTTGCGAGATCGGCAGCAGTTGCATCATCGCGGCCGGTGCCGTCGTGCCGCCCAATTCGAAGATACCCGACGGCAAAATGGTGATGGGCGTGCCGGGCAGAATCACGCGCGACGTAACCGACAAAGATCGCGAATACCTTTCCTATGTCGTTGATAACTATCGGAAGTTAGGGCCGGCGCACGCCGAGGGCCGATTCCCTGTCGCCCCAAGTGGCATGAGTGCGTGACGCCGTATCACGTAGACAACATAGCGTCCTCGACGCCCCCGCCATTGCTAGCCTGATACAACAGATTAATAGATCGCTTCAAAACATCGTCGTCGGCAGCCCTAGGTTCCAATAAAATCAAAAGATTTGGGTGACCATTAGCCAACCCTAGTCCAAATCGCGTCAAACTCGCTTACGACCAACTGTCGATTTCATTTTCTTCAGCTCTGTTCGCCTTGACGCCATAGCCCGATCACCGTCTTAGAAATCCCTCCTGCGCGTCTACCGAGACTTTTCGCCACTCTCGGACTCGATAATAGTCCGTAAACCAGCTCGCAATCGCCAACTGATTTGCACCCGTTCCGTCCTCGAACGATTTGAACGATTCCAGATCGTTATCAACAGCCCTACTCGGCTTTTGGCGTGGCCCAATGGTTGAATTGGGGACGGCGAACGAGTAAAACTAATGGAAACGCAGACCGTGTGCGGGGGGTGATACCGCACATAACGCGGCGTTTTCGCAGGGGCTAGATTCACTAATTTGTAACAACAAGTGGATAGTGAGTGATGCCCCGAACCGGTCTTAAATGAACGACGAACATCGAAATCACTTTTGAATAAGCGGGGCTCGTGCGCTGGTCGCACGGCGGATCCGCGGGTTTTCATTACATTGTAGTTTTACCCGCCACGTTGACGGGGAAGTAGCAAACGTAAATTGGGTGGGCTCGAAGAATACAGGCGTTATTTCCAGTCGTATGACACGCGCTCTGCGGCAACGTTTGATTCATCGAGGCCTTAAGGGATTCATCTCAAATCTTTCGGAGGAGTAACATGTCGGCAAATCTGAACGTACCGCGCGATTCGTTCGCGCGGGTGGTCGCCTTGTGTACGAAGCGAGCCTGGGTGCTCGCACTTTTGGTGGGGGCGGGCTTAGCGCTTCCGTCCACAGCGTTAGCGCAGCCATTGAACGACGACTGTGGTTTAGCCACATTTGTCAGTGGCCCAAATGTGGTCATCACCGGTACGACCAATGGGGCGAGCGGTATTGACGAATCGAGTTGCGGTACCAGCGACGTCAACGACGTTTGGTATTCGTGGACCGCACCCTGTTCGGGTCCTGTGACTGTTTCGCTTTGTACCGGGACAGCGCTCGCAGATACGACCGTATCGGTATTCGACGGCTTCTGCCCCGAATTTGGCGGCCCACAGATTGCATGTAACGACAACTTCTGCGGTCAACAATCCGAACTCGTATTTCAAGCGACCAACTTTAATGGTTACCTGATCCGCGTCGCAGGCGTAAATGCCACAACCGGCGACTTTACGCTTAGCATCAGTTGCCCGCCGACGGGTGCCTGTTGTTTGTCGCCCGGCGAATTCGGTTGTCAGGAACTTTCTGAAGCTGATTGTGCCCTCAGTTTTGGTAACTACCTCGGCGACGGTACGACTTGTGACGCCAATACCTGTAGTAGCAGTGCTTGTTGTAACACGGACGGCACTTGCGTCACGATCATGTACGATCAGTTCGGCTCACCGATCGGCCCGGGCTGTAATCCCCCCAATCTCGATCTCGGTGCTGGTACGGATTGCGAAACGACGACCTGTCCGTCGTTTGGTGCGTGCTGTATCGGTAACACCCTTTGTGTGATTGAAACGCAGGACGACTGCGAAGCGGTTCAGGGCAACAACTACCTCGGCGATGGTACGGACTGTTCGGCAAGCCCCTGTTCGACCGGTGCTTGTTGTGACCCGTCCACTATGCCGCTTTGTGAAAACCTGAGCCCGTTTGTTTGCCAGCTGCCCGCCACCTATCTGGGTGACGGTACGGATTGTGCCACAACCGGCTGCCCGGGTTTTGGTGCATGTTGTATCGGCGGTGGCGTTTGCCAAATCCTGTCCGATGTCGATTGTGCCAACATGTCGGGTAACTATCTCGGCGACCAATCGAGCTGTGCACTCGAGCCATGTGCCACCGGCGCATGCTGCGACCTGCTCAACGGCGGCTGTATGGATCTATCCGCAGATGACTGCGCCTTGAATCCCGATGGCTTCTACCAAGGTGATGGAAGCGACTGTGTTGGCGCTCCGTGTCCGGGTGCCGGCGACGATTGTGCTGCCGCCGTCATCGTCCAGTCAGGCGTTATCTTCCTGGGCGACTCGACCGACGCCACCGGTGTCGACGAATCGAGTTGTGCCGGCACTGGCGATACCAATGATATTTGGCATCGCTGGACGGCGGACTGCACCGGAACTGTAACGGTCGATACGAACGGTAGCAGCTTTGATACGTCGCTCGCTGTGTTCGACTCGTGTGGCGGCGTTGAGATTGTATGTGACGACGATGGCGGCGATGGCCTGCAGTCGTTGGCAACCTTTGACGCGGTTGAAGGCACGGAATACCGCATTCGCGTGGCTGGATTCGGCGGCGCGACGGGCACGTACAACCTGCTCATCACATGCCCACCGGAAGGTGCATGTTGTGTTGGCGGCGGTGTCTGTCAGGTCGAATCGCCTGAAGGCTGTGCTTTGCTTGGCGGTTTCTTCGGCGGTGTCGATTCGCCTTGTACACCGACGCTTTGTTCGACTGGTGGATGCTGTTTTAGTGACGGCACCTGCATGGACGGTATGGACCAAAGCGAGTGTGAAACGGGTGGCGGCCTCTACAACGGCGACGGCACCGCCTGCCCGAGCGGCGGTGTTGGCCCCGGCACATTCCGTGCGGTGCTCGACGATACCTTCGGCGACGGTTGGAACGGTTCGACGCTCGACATCTTTGTCAACGGCGTCTCCGCCACCGGTGGCCCGATCACCTTCACGGCAGCCGATGGCGACCCGGCCGGTACGCAGTTGATCGTCGAATTCGACGTCCCTGCAGCCGGTTCGATCATCACGACTACCTATACGACCGGCACTTTTGAAGCCGAAAATACGTGGGAAATTCAAGACCCGTTCGGCACGCCGATCTGTTCGGATGGCCCCAATCCAGACCCGACGCCGCAGCGAAACTGTTCGGGTATGGGCGTGGGTTGTCCGCCTACCGGTGCATGCTGTACCGGCCCGATGGGTGGTCCGTTTGTTTGCACGGTCGACTTTGAAGATGCGTGTGTCTTAGGTGGCGGAACCTTCTTGGGTGCCGGCACGAATTGCGATCAGGCCCCCAATGGTGGCGATCGCTGTGACTGTAATGCCAACGGTGAGATCGACGTCAACGACCTTGAGTTCGGCGCACCGGGTCCTGTTCAGAACGGAACGTCAACTGACACGCCGATTCTCGTTGTCGACGATGGCAGCGAATTCACCAGCACGATCACGCTCCCTGCAACCGCAGGGGTCGTGAGCGATGTAAACGTCACGTTGATTGCAACCCACCCGTATGTCACCGACCTTGACTTCTACCTCGAACACAACGGCGTGGAAATCCCGCTGTTCGTGGAGAACTGTGCCGGTGAAACCAACATGTCGGTTACGCTCGATGACAGCGCCCCGGCACTGGTATGTCCGGGCCTTGGCCTGTTTCTGACCGGAACGTTCGCACCCGATTCGCCGCTTTCGGCGTTCAATGGCCTCCCGGTCGATGGCGATTGGACCATCACCGTGAGCGACAACTTCCCCGAATTGGACGAAGGAACGTTCGACTCGTGGTCGATCGAAGTCATCC
>JAUIHO010000082.1 GCA_030432035.1 Phycisphaerae bacterium | reverse complement strand
AAAAATGCGGCGAACACACTAAACCGGCATTTCCGGACCCACCTAAACGATATCGTACTCAAAACCCGCAACGCATTTCAACATTTGCGGTCGTTTTCCGAATAATTCACTTTGTCGATTCGCTCTCGCTAACTCGTTACCATTCGTACAGTTAACAACAGGTAACCCCGTTCTTATTACGCGCTCCAGCAACGAAAGCGGCCCACGAAACTAGGATTCGCACGTTCGGTTCGCTATCCTGCCCGCATGCTTTTTCGAACAGGAAATATGGTTGCACTACTTGCGTTTTCGATGCCGGCGCTCGCTTTGGGTGCGGATATCTCCGGCGACCTGCGTCGGTGGCATCGTATTAGCCTCACATTCGACGGCCCCATGACAGACGAGCACGCCACGGTCAATCCGTTCTTGGAATACCGGCTCGTCGTCACGTTTACGCAAGGCAACCAAAACTTCGAGATTCCCGGCTTCTACGCCGCCGATGGTGACGCCGCCCAAACATCTTCCGATTCCGGCGATAAGTGGCGTGTGCATTTCTCACCGCCGACGACCGGCTTGTGGACGTACCAAGCATCGTTTCGCCAAGGCATCGACATCGCTGTCAGTGACGACCCGTTGGCCGGAGTGCCGGTCGCATTCGATGGTGAAACGGGCAGTTTTCTTGTCGGCCCGTCAAACAAAACCGGGCGCGACTTTCGTGCGCATGGGAAATTGCAATACGTGAACGAACGCTATCTGCAATTCGCGGGCAGCGGCGAATACTTCCTAAAGGGCGGTGCCGACAGCCCGGAGAACTACCTTGCGTTTGCCGATTTCGATCAGACCACGCCGTCGCATCTTTACGGACCGCACCTTCAGGACTGGAACGTCGGCGACCCGACGTGGGGCAATGACCTCGGCAAAGGCATCATCGGTTCGATCAACTATCTCGCCGACGTGGGCATGAATTCGATTTACTTTCTGACCATGAACGTCACCGGTGATGGTGACGACGTGTGGCCGTGGACGTCTGCCAGCGAGCGCTTCCGCTTCGATTGCAGCAAGCTCGATCAGTGGGAAATCGTCTTCGATCACATGGACCGCAACGGCATCATGTTGCATATCGTCACGCAGGAAACCGAGAACGATCAACTGCTCGACGGCGGCGACCTCGGCATCGAACGCAAGGTTTACTATCGCGAATTGATCGCGCGCTTCGCGCATCACAACGCCGTCACGTGGAATCTCGGCGAGGAAAACAGTAATACCGAGGCGCAGCGTATTGCGTTTGCCCAATACTTCGACGATCACGACCCGTATCATCATCCGTTGGTCGTGCACACGTTCGTGAATCAAAAAGAAACGGTTTACGCCCCACTGCTTGGCAACGCGTCATTCGAAGGCCCTTCTTTGCAGCGCGCGGACAACGGTACTGTGATCGAATGGATCGATCGCTCCGCCAATGCCGGTCGCCCTTGGGTCGTTTGTTACGACGAACAATCGCCAGCGACAGCGGGCGTCGTGCCGGACGATGTCGATCCCGATCATGACGACATTCGTGTGGACGTTCTATGGGGAACGTTGATTGCTGGCGGCGGCGGCGTTGAGTATTACTTCGGCTATAACTACCCCAACGACGATCTCACCTGCGAAGATTGGCGTAGTCGCGCCAACATGTGGACGCAAACCGATCACGCGCTCGATTTCTTTCGCACCTATCTGCCCTATTGGAACATGTCGCACGCCAACGCGCTTACGGCACCCGGCGGCACGCGCTGCTTGGCCGATCCGGGCAACATCTATTCCGTCGCACTCAACGACGGCAGCCGCAACACCGACGTGGACCTCGGCACCGAGCCCGAACGGTTTCGCGTGCGCTGGTTCGACCCGCGCAGCGGCGGTTCGCTGCAATGGGGTGAGCGACGCCTCATCGACGGCCCCGGCTTCGAACGCATCGGCCTCGCGCCCAATGGCGATGACCGCGACTGGATCGCGCTCGTCGAACGGTGCGGCCCAAATTGCCTCGGCGATGCGAACGGTGATGCGGTCGTGGACGGTCGCGACCTAGCGCCGTTCTTAGGGTGTTTGTTCGATAGCGGAAGCAACGCATCGTGTGTGTTCGCCGACTTCAATGGCGACGAAATCATCGATAACGCAGACCTGGGGCCGTTTATTGACGCGCTGCTATTTAGCGAATTGCCACGAACGATCCTATCGACCGACTTCAATGAAGACGGCACGACCGACAGTCGCGATATTCCGTTCTTGATGTCGTGTTTGCAGGAGACAGACGCGATCGGCGAATGCGGCCATGCCGACCTGAATGCCGATGACGTCGTGGATTTTGGGGATGTTCAGATTTTTATTGACAGATTGCTCGCCGAATAGCTATATAATTGTCTAAAATCAGGTTGAGAAAAAATTTCTCGGCGGGCCGACCGTCGCCGACGCTCGCTACTGGTTCAATTCGATCGAACCCGCCGAGAAGAGGTTGGGGCTTGTGATGGCACAGGCTTTTCAACCCGTGCGTTTCGGCCGTTGGAAGGCCGTCTAAATCCTCGCTTAGAGGTCTTCCAACTGGCCGTGCGCCGCACTTGTCTGCGTCACCACCAGTTGATGATTCACCGTCGATATCCCACCGACATTGCCACCGGCCGAACGCCACGATTCTGGCTCGATCGTTGCGCGGATCAATTCGATCAGCGATGCCGTCGTTTCGTCGTGTTCGCGGTCGTCAGCATCCGCAACATCGTCGCGAATGATGCCGCCGTCGTTCGCACCGCCTAAGCCGTTTCCCTCGAGATAGCGGCCACCGGCCAATCCACCAGCCCCCGCTTTCGATTGGCCGACCTGCGTCCAATCGATTTGTGGGCCGTGAAAGTTTGGAACCGTCGTGATGACATCCCCGATGTCGTAAACCTTTACGAAAGCCGCGCGACTCAATGCATCGACCGTGGAAATCTCAAGCACGCTGCGGTCGATGCGATACCCAAGTTCCACACCATCACCGGCCTGTTGCAGCAAGAGCGACAACACGCGTTCGTACGGAGCGTTGACAAGTTGAACCGTGATGGGTGCATCGGGAGCGACACCGACCAATTCGAGTTCGTGCCAATCCACCACCAAGTTGATGTCCAGCGCGATGCGCAACTGATTCAATGCCGATTCAAACGTCTCGCCATCGAATCGAACGCTTGACGCATTTGAAATCATGCGATCTCTGATGCTGCGATGCGAGTGGGTTTTAAGGCCGACATCGCTACCGGCGGTTAATGCAACGTCAAATGAATCATCCGCCTGTTGCCGCTGGCTTGCTGCACGTTGCTCGTATACCGACGTCAACGCGGTGCGCAGGTCGTGGGCTTCCTGAAAATCGGGTAGCAACTGCGTCACACGCTCCAGCACGACCAGCGCTTCTTCGACCTGACCGAGCCGACTCAACTCGACCGCGTGATTCAACAACCGGCGACCGTGAGCGCGAAGCTCTTGTTGCCGTTGTGCTGCATCGGCTCGATCTTGCTTATCAATACGAACCTGAATATCCGACAAAATCGCTTCGGATCGGTGCGTTGCTTCATCCGTCACGAACTGGATCAGATCGGCGGCGCGCCGCTGAGCCTGTTCGTAAACCGTTACCGTCGGAGCGAACTGCCGCGCGGCGCGAATGGACTCGACCGCCGCCCGCGCGTCGCGCTCGGCCGCGACGAATTCGCCATCCATCACGGCGTGCCGCACGGCCGTATCCACATCTTCGAAGCCGGCCAAGGCTTGTTGCCACCGTAAGACACGTTCGTCATCTACAGCTTCGATTTGCATTTGCTGCATCGCATACTGGCCGGTCGAGTCCTCAGGCGCGATCCAGGCACTTTGTGCGAGGATCGTTGTCTCAGCAGAGCGCGATGGGCGTTCGTCAACTTGAGCATAACTGTTTGCACGCTCGCTCGAATGTTCGCGCAACTGCCAATTGCGTATTCGCTGCGACAAATCAAGCGCATCGTTCGCGTCGTCAACTTGCAAAGCAGCGACTTCACCGCGCCCGCCGATGCGCCCCGCACCGACGTTTCGATTGCTGGATTGCACCCGCTTCGGCGACTGTTGAAACCACGGCTCAATGATCGACAAGAACCCAACGACACCGCTGAGACCGATGATCATTGGAATCGTCATCACGGCGCGGCGGCGCTTCGATGCCCGCAGGATCGACACTACGCGATTTTCAAGACGAGGTCGCGCGGCCATGTTGACCGACAGGGCCATACCCCAGCGCGGTTCGGCCATACGGGCGGCCATTTGCACCAACGTCTCTGCATACGCCGTCGGTCGAGCGCCGCACCGCACGACATCGTCATCGCAGGCAAGCTCGCGCTGATCTTCCAACCATCGCGCCGCCAGCCATACCAGCGGGTTATACCAATGCAGCGCACACGCAACGCGCGCCATGAGGAGGTACGCCCAATCGCCGCGTCGCACGTGCATGAATTCGTGCAGCAAGACGATTCGCATTTGGTGGCGCGACCAACCGCGCCATGTCGTCGGCAACAACACGACCGGCTGTCGCCAACCGTACGTCATTGGTGACGACACGCCATCCGATTCGAGCAGGCGAACCGAACAACGCACGCCGATGCGTTCGCGCAACCAATCGGCGTCATAGCCGAGCTCTTCGGTGGAAAGCTCGCGACCTGCGGCCGTCCATTGTCGCAACCGAAGCAGTGCCAGACTCAACCAGATAAACCCTGCGGCGGCACCGGCCAGCCACAGGAGAAAAATTGCAGGCCCGAGAGTGTTAACAGTCTTATTTGTTATCGATGTGCCAGAGATTTTGCTATTCGCCAGCACCGGCGTTGAAAGTTCAGGGACATTCGCAATCGACGTTGCAAACGCTTGGCTATTGCCCGCGGTATCCGTCGACACGAGTTGCATCGACGTCGCAGTTTGCTCGTTAGCTGTGCAAATCGTCTTCTCTTGTGCTGCCGCCTCGACGATTACTGCCGACGCGATCGATTCATCATCGTTAACCGCCCGTTGCTGCGGCGGATAATCTTGTTGCGTGGATTCTGATTGGTTCAGCGCAATCGGTAACGGCAACAGCGGCACGTTAAAGCGCGGCATCACCATTGCTAACGCAGGCAGCATCAGCGCGCCGACCAACGCGGCGCTGACAGCCGAAAACCCGAGACCGGGGCTACGACCGCGCGTGCTTCTCAACACGAGCGCCGCAACCAACAGCAACAGCGTGGCCTTCAGCGACACATCCAACAACCACATCAACGCGTGATCGCCCCAAGCGGTCCCCCCCAACATGTCGGAGAAGGCTAACAGCATTAGCGTTCCTCCCGCTTGGCTTGTTCAATCATCGCCGAGAGGCGGTCGAGTTCGTCACGACTGAGTTGCGCTTCATCCGCATCGAGCAACGCCGCCACGGCGCGATGTGCCGAACCATCAAAGAACGTATCGATCAGATGGCGCACGGCAGACTTACGCGCGGAAGCTCGTGAAACCGTCGGCAGATACACATACCGCGGCCCGTCTTGCTCGTGTCGCAGATGGCCCTTTTCTTCGAGAATCCGCAGCGTGGCCCGCACCGCCGAATAACTGGGCGGCTGCTGCATCTTGTCGCGCACTTCCGCAGCCGTGGCGCGGCCCGACTGATAGATGATGTCCATCATCTCGGTCTCGCGGCGGCTAAGTTTCGGTTTGTGCGGCTGGGCAGGCATGGAATATCGATCCGGGCAGGGGTGAATATCGATCGCGCGACGACCTGGCCGACGACGCATTCACCGATTGGATGGCTTTTTGCATAGTGCTACTTTTTCAGCACTATGCTAAAAAGTTAGCAGGCCAGCCTTCGCAGGTCAAGCAAAAAAACACGATTGTCGGAATTTTATTTTTGAGGGGAAACCCGGGGTTTTCAAGTGGCGATTCCGCTACGACGCCCGGGCCGCTGCCGGAGCGATGCGCCCCAAATCGGAGCGGCGCACCGATTCACCCACGAATTGGCGATCGATAAACGTGCGGTGCCACAGTTCCAAACACAAAAGGCCCCACACGCCCCGTGAAAAGCCGCCGCCGTTTTGCAGATGACGTTCCAGCGCGTCGATGTTCCAAAGCCCACGCTGCCGCGCCGCCCTGCTCAACAACGTATCCATCACGAAGCTACGCGTCGGCTCGCGCGAGAGCCATTGATTGAGCGGCATGGGAAAACCCATCTTGTCCGTGCGATTCAAGACGGCCTGAGGCACGTGCTGTTGCGCCGCGTCGCGCAAAATGCGTTTGGACGAACCGCCGCGAAAGCGCATGCGCGGCGACATGCGCGTCACTGCATCGACCACGCGATGATCCAACAACGGTACGCGCGATTCGAGTGAAACGGCCATCGACACACGATCTTCCACTTGCAGCAGCGCGGGCAATAACCACTTCATATCGAAGCCGGTCATCTTCGAGAAATAACTGCGTGCGCCGCCCGCGTTGAAGTAATGTCGGAAGCGTTCTTCGACCTGCGCCTTAGCCTGCGCATTGAGCGTATCACCAGCCATGAACGGTGCGACACCCTGAGCGCGGTCGATCAATCGCAGATATCGCATGTCCATGTCTTCGAACAAGCCGTTCGACCAGAACGACTGGAGCAAGTTGGTGTAGCCACCAAGCATCGGAAGGTTGGGCGCGATCTCATCCCACGTGACGACAAAATTGCCCGCGTGTTGCGTGCCGTGGATTGCACCTTTTAGACATTGCTCTAAATACGCCGCCAGATAGCGCGCGTAGCCGCCGAACAATTCATCGCCGCCCTGCCCGCCCAAGCAAACCTTGACGTGTTGGGCCGCGAGTTGCGATACAGCGAACTGCGGATAAACGCCCGGCCCCGCGGCAGGTTCGTCCAAGGCGTAGATCAAGCGAGGCAGGTCGCGCACGAATCCGTACTCGTCGGGTCGCACTTCGTGATAAGCAGCGCGACTGTGCTCTGCTACCAAGCGCGCGTATCGCGTCTCGTCAAATGCCTCACCGCCATCAAAGGCACCCGAGAATACGGACAATTGCGACGCTCCATCGAGCTGCCGCGCGGCCAAACTCGTTACTACGCTGCTATCCAACCCACCCGACAGATATGCGCCGACCGGCACATCGCTGCGCATCCGCAGTGCGACAGCATCCTGCAGCAACATGTCAACGCGACGCACGCCGCCGTCGTAATCGAATGCCTCGTCAACTTCGCAACTGATATCCCAATACCGCGTGATCGTCGGTCGCCGATCTTCGAACGGGCGGAAACTCAGGCAAGTGCCCGGCTCTAAACGATGCACACCTTTGAACAGCGTTTGATCGCCGAGCAAGAACTGAAACGTTAGGTACTCGGCCAATGCATCTTCGTTACGCTGCGGGTCAACTATCCCGCCGGCAATGAGCGCCTTAATCTCCGACGCGAATGAGATTGTGCCGTCGTTCAACGTCCAATACAGCGGCTTAATGCCAAGCCGATCGCGCGCCAACACCAGTCTTTCGGCACGAGCATCCCACAGTGCAAATGCAAACATGCCGTTGAGCTGTTCCAAACAATCCAGCCCGCGTTCTTCATAAAGGTGAAGAATAACTTCGCTATCCGATTGCGTGCGAAAGCGATGGCGCGTTGCCAAGTCGCGCCGCAGTTCGATATGGTTATAAATCTCACCGTTGCAGATGAGCCAAACCGTGCTAGATTCGTTCGACAAAGGTTGTCGACCGCCAACCAAATCGATGATCGCAAGCCGTCGATGGCCCAGCCCGACGGCACCGTCGACGTGAAAGCCTTCGCCATCCGGTCCGCGATGGGCCAGCGCCGTCGTCATCGCATGCAGCGCATTGGTATCGACCGGTTGGTCGCGATTGAGATTCAGGCAACCCGCGATGCCGCACATACGCTTGGCTCCACCGGCTGCAGGGTGGATGGTAGCCGACCCCTCGATTGATCGTTCGCGTTAATGGATTCGCGCCACTGCCGTCGACAAACGCCGCACCAACTGCCGTACTTCAATGCCAAGAGCACATACCCTAGCGTCGTCGGCCAACTGGCCATCTTGCTTTCCGATTGTTTGCGATCGTAATGCAACACGTGCGGCGCTTCGGTGAAGCGCGCACCGAGCATGTCTAGCTTGACAACCTTTTCCAACGTGCACGAAAAGCCAAGCAGCTTTTGTTCGATAAAGCGATTGCCATAAACGGCGATGGCACGATTGAGGATTTCCCAACGATACGCACGATAGCCCGACGAGTAGTCGCGCATGCCTTTGATTGGAAAAAACGCCTTCATAAACAGGCCCGCGCCCCAACTGAGCCAATTGCGATAACCGTGCACGCCGGATTGACCGCCGCCTTCCTGATAGCGCGACGCCACCACAACATCCGCGCCGGCGCGAATCTTCTCTATAAACGACATGATGTACGACGGATCCTGCGAGTCGTCGCAATCCATCCGCACCATGACATCGCCCGCTTTCCCGGCGCTCACGCAATACTCGATGCCGTCGCGAATCGTTTCGCCTAAGCCGCGATTGATCGGATGGCGCAGAATCGTGAGCGGCATACCAATACCATATTGCTCGGCCAGCTTGGCGGTCTCGTCGTGACTGCCATCGTCGACGAGCACGACTTCATAATCGCGTCCGTGCAACGCCGCTTTAATGCGCGGAAGCAATGCCGGGATCGACGCCGCCTCGTTGTATGCCGGTAGTAAGACAAATATTTTCATCGCACCCGTCACCTATTCCGCCGCCGCCAAGTCGTACACCGAAAACGTGTCATTCAACGCCACCCGCCGAAACGGCAACTGCTTGTCGCGGTCAGTAATTGCCAACCGCACGCCGTAGCGATCTCGTAGCGTGTTAAACATCGCACCGTCGCCCGCGTTGTACTTTTCTGTCAACGCCGTCAGCGAATACGTCGTCAACGACGCATCTACATCGCCGTCGATGCACTGCATTCGCTCGATCAATTCCGGCACCAACCACGGTCCGTAGGCGTAGGCCGTAAGTTGCTGTCGACACAAGAACGAACCGCGATTCGCCCACGCCCCGGGGTTGCGTAGCGTCGGCGATGCGACGACCAACTCGCCCCGATTCGAATGTCGCTCAATGGCCGGTGCCAACTCTGCCAGCGCGCGTGCCTCAGTCGCTTTTTGCGTGGACAAATGCGTACCCAAATGCCACGCATGCAGGAAGCAATACAATGCAAGCACCGCCGTTGCGGCAGAAAGCATTCGCAACGACCGAACCCGTCGCGCGGCCCACAGCCAAACGGTCGTTAATGCGAGTAAACATAGCAACAGTCGCATGCCAAACGCGAATTCAATTGAAGATCGCTCAATCGCAGGCCATGCCAACAAACCGAAGACAGCCACGGCCAGCACCGTTAGCACTTTGCCGTGCCGGGTGCGACCTTGGATGGTCATAACCGTCAGCAAGCTAAGCGCGACCCAACCAGCCGCCGCTAGTGGTGTCACTGGCACGCCAATCAAGCCGACGACTGCCAACGGCGCAATCCAAGCGCGCACGCCGCCTGTTTGCATTTGCGAAACCAGCCAATGCGAACCAAATGCAAGCGCGATCACCAACACAAAGCGTGTGCCGCGCCAGAGCGTAAGCTGCGCGATAAAGCGAATCGGATACAACTCGACCAACACGTAGCCAATCGCGAGCAGAGAGACCGCCGCAAGCGACCAGCCAAGCAGAATCGCATGTCGATCCGAAAACGCGTTGCCGATCGACTGCCACCCGACCACGGCCGGAATCACCAAGCCCGCAAACCCGAGCCACAACTGCCATGGCGATGTGCTCACGTAGATGTGCAGCGGGTAAATCCAATGCGGGAATTGCCACCACGTGTTCGCGGCCCACGACGCACCGCCCGTCGGCATAGCGCTCAGCGCCCAAACTGCCGTCGGCGCTGCCGCCGCCAAGCCCAGCGCCGTGACTTGCACCAACCGGCCCCACCGGCGGTGCTTTAGCAAATCCAAGACCGCCGCGCCGAAGACCAGTCCCGCGCCGAATATCGCCAGCGAACCGTGCACGTTGAACGCCGCCGCTGATAGCAAGATCGCCCAACGATGATGACCGCGAAACGACACTCCGAGCGCGACCAAGATCATCGCCGTTGCCGGATATTCCGGGTTGCAAACAAGGCCGACACCACCGCCGCCGCCGAGCGTCGTCGCCAGCACGTTGCCCCAGATCACCGCCGTACTCAGTAACACCGCCGCCAGCGCATCCCGTACGAGCAGCCATCCGCAAGTAAACGTCGCCAAGCCAAGCAGCATCAACTCGCCCACATACAGGCTCGTCAGCAGCGTCATGCGATCGACGTATTGATGCAGCGTCGCAATCAGCGGGTAATACAAGCTATACAACCGTGGATTGAGTTCCGCGTTAATCGTTCCAGCGAACTGATCTGGCGCTTGGGTCCACGCCAAGTATTCCGCAAGTTGACCATCCCATTGAAAGTGCGCGGGCAAATCCGGCACGCGTAGCACACCGAACACCAACGCGCTCAGCGTGCAAAACACCGCCCCCGACCAAACCAACCGACGATTACCCGCCGTCGCCGATGCTTTCTGAGCTTCAAATGGATGTTCGGTGACTGTCAATTGACGATCCTGATACAGTTACCATTGATGGCGCGCAGCGACGGCGCGCGATCGAAGGCTTACCTGCATCAATATCGGCGGAATGTGCGAGAGTTGGCCGCGCCGAAGTGGCTAAACCGCGCGCGGCGCGAATGATGCATCGAACGCGCAAATCGTGCGCCTGCGTTTCATCGCACCGAAGACAATTGAATCAACCCGATGCGTTCCAAATCTCCCGGGCACGGCCGTACCATTCGCACGCCCGCCGCGCGGTAGGCCGCCCAGCTATACTTGTCGCGCCACGAGACGGGTGACACGTAAACATGCTGGTCGCGCCGCGCTTCGGCAGGTAGCACCTGTAAGCGCTGGTCGTAGCGCCGTTGCATCGTCGCCAGCCGACCGCTCGTCGCCGCGTCGCATCGGTCGGTCGAATCCCACCGTGCCAACCCGGTTTCAATCAACATTTCGTTGACCGATTGTCGCTCGTATTGCTTTTCGTAATGTCGAATCGTCAGCGGGTGCGGCAGCTTGTACTTGTCTTTGCAGTAGTAGTTTTTGCCCTTTTTATAGAACGCTTCGACGCCGTCACCGACATCGACAATCTCAACTTCGCTGCCAATCAGTTTTGACGCCTGCCGCACGCCCTCGGGCTCGTGGGTATCGCTTACCGGCCGCATGACAATGCCCGCAAGTTGATAGCGACGACCGTTGGCGAGCACGATATGACCGTCGGGTTCGAGCCGATCGAAATCCTTCGGCCAACTGAGCGGCTGGTTTTCCAGAATCACCGGCCCGAATGAGAGCAACGGCTCCGAGGTTGACGTGCTACAGCCGACCAAACTTAACCCGAGCGCGACTCCGACTAGGGCGTAAGCGACGGGTGCCCCTGCTCCTCTGGGGCTGGGGGACCACCCCACGCGACACCACCCTTGCTTCCCCACGTCATCCATCCTATCAAACTCATTCACCATGCTCGTTCCCATCGTTCTGCGCTTTTTCTGCCTACCCCTGTCATTTCGTCGGCCCCATCGCCTACAATCGACCGCCGACGCTCCCCAACCTTGCCATGTCTTATCATCGGCACAATGACACCAAGGCAGCCAAACATGCCGCCGTTCATCTCGCGCGTTCGCACAAACATCGGCCGTAGCGCCCAAACGAGCGTTAACAACACCACCCCGCCGCGCGCCAACCTCATCAGAATCACAATCACATTCGCCCTCGCCCTCTGCCTAATCCCCACGCCCGCCCTCGCCCAAGTCAACCAAAACCCACTCGGCAATCGACCGCAACGCGCCCACCGCGACGCCGTCGAGCGCTTCGGCGGCACGCGCGAAACCGAACGCGCCGTCGCCGATGGTCTCGCCTGGCTCGCCGCCCATCAACAATCCAACGGCGTATGGAATCGCACGCGCTTCGAGCGCCAATGCCCGCACAACGATCGCTGCGGTCAGGAAGCCATCGACTTTGCCGGCGACGCCATCGACGTCGGCCTGAGCGCGTTGGCTTCGCTCGCCTTTCTCGGCGCGGGCTACACCCACGAAGAAGGCCCGTATGCCGAAACGCTTTCCAAGTCGTTCAGTTACATTCTCGCCCAACAAGATCGCAGCGGTTCGTTCGCACCGCGCAGCGGATTTCAAATCTATAACGATGCCGTCGCCACGTTGGCCATCGCCGAGTGCTACGCGCTCACCAAAGACCCGATTTTGAAAAAGCCATTGGAACGCGCCGTCGCGCACCTCGTGCGCGCCCAACAACCGCGTGGCGGTTGGGATTACACGGCCCGTCAGACCAATCGCAACGACAGCAGCATCACGGGCTGGGTCGTAGTTGCGTTGAAATCGGCACACGCCGTCGGCATCGAAGTGCCGCTTGCCACGAGATTAAAGATCATCCGCCACTTTGATCGCGCGACCGAACCTGACGGTCGCGTGTGGTATGCCGACCGCAAGAAGGACCCACGCCCGGGCGAGAATCGCGTTCATATCAAACGCCGCTATGGCCCTGCGATGGTCGCGACCGGCTTGTTCACACGCGCCGTTTTGGGGTTGCGCATCGATGACGACATCGCACAACTGCAAGCCGCCCGTTTGCTGCGCGACCTACCCGAAATAAATAAGCTGCAAGAGCGCGACGGCGACGGTTTGCACAGCGAGTATTACTGGTATTACGGCACACTCGCGCTTTTCAATATTGGCGGCGACGCGTGGCGCGATTGGAATGTCGCGTTGCGCTCGGCCCTGCTCGAATACCAACAACGACCGACCGACGCGAAGAACAAAAAGCGCCATCCATACGGCAGTTGGCCGGCGTTCGGGCTTGGTTGGGGCAAGTGGGGACGCACCGGTGGGCGGATTTACTCGACGGCGATCAACACGCTGACGCTGGAGATTTATTATCGTTACGTGCCGTCGTATCTCGCGCCGCAGAGCATTATCTCACCGCGCGAGTTGCGCGATTTGGTTGATAGTGCTGACCGTGACGAACAGGAAGAGTTGGTACGCTTGGCTGCACGGTTTCACGCGGACATCGCCGAACCGACGTTGCTCGATTTGTTGCATGCGACCAACCCAGATGCACGCTTGGACGCGGCGATTGAACTCGCTATGCTCGGCTCGCCCGTCGTGATCGATCGACTAAAGACAGCCCGTGACAAAGCAAACGATAAACTTCGCAAACGTATCGACGACGCGCTTGCGAACGTCGCGACCATTCCCTCGGGTACGGCGTTTGGTCGCGTTAAGGCCGTCAAACTCGCCGCCCACGCGTTTTTGTTTGAGATGGGAGATGCCCTCGCGTTTTACGATCAGCGCGTAAACGTGATGCGCGACGACGAAGTTATCGCCACGGCCATCGTCAATCGCCGCTTCACCGGCCACAACGCCGCTGCCTGCCGCATTGTCACGATGACGAAAGACATCAAGGAAGGCGACCGCGTGGTGACGGCGGGAGCCGAGTAACTGTGAATGGGCTGAACGAACCGCAAGGTCGCTTTATATCAATACGCCTAAGGCGTTACGCCCACTAGCCCAGGGTTGACGCCACAGCCGCTACCCTGGGTCACCACACAGCCAAGTGCATTCAACCCCAACGGGGTTGCGCCAATTCGACGCACGACAAAGCGCGAACCCGCAATAAACGCCCATACCAAATAAACAACCCACCTGTGATTTGCCGTGCACGGAACTCGATGAAATAATTCCGCGTAAGAGATGGCGGCAACTTAAAAAACCGTCTAAACAACCGCACGAACAGATCGCGGTTACACATTTACGCAACGCGAAACCACGACCACTCATAACGCGCCGCCGTTCAATCGCAACGCACGAAATCATGGACACCGCCCAACTCGCTCAAGCCCTGAAAGACCGTTTCGAAGCCGACCGTTTCTTCGGTGCCGATGCGCTGCCGATTCGCATTCCGACGGCCCAAAGCCAAACAGCGGCGCGCCCGGCTCAATCAAACCAACCCGTCGTTCGCCTGCAACAACTCGACGAGGCAACGATCAACGACCGCGTCGAACGCCTGCGCGTGATCGACAACGACGAAGTCAAAGGCTGTACCAAATGCGGCCTGCACCAAACGCGCGACAAGACCGTCTTCGGCGTCGGCAATGCCGCGGCGCGGCTCATGTTCGTCGGTGAAGGCCCCGGTCGCGATGAGAACGCGAGCGGCGAACCCTTCGTCGGTAAGGCCGGTCAACTGCTGACGAAAATGATCGAAGCGGGCATGGGCCTCAAACGCGAAGACGTGTATATCTGCAACATCGTTAAGTGTTGGCCGCCCGACAATCGCAACCCCGCACCCGACGAAGTGCACGCCTGTAAAAACTATCTGCTACGTCAGATCGAAATCATCAATCCAGATGTGATCGTCGCCCTCGGCGCCCCCGCCGCCCAAACCCTGCTCGGCACCAGCGACGGCATCGGTCGCCTGCGCTCCAACTGGCACGATTTCTACGTCAGCGGCACCCGCCTCGTCGGCGACCCCATCCCCGTGATGCCGACCTACCATCCCGCCTATCTATTGCGCAGCCCAGACGAAAAGAAAAAGAGTTGGGCGGATTTGAAGATGGTGATGGCGAAGCTGGGCCTGCCGGTGCCGGGGCGGTAGCGAGCGGTCACACGTGCAACGAACAAGAATCGTGCAATCAAAAATAATAATCACCACGATTATTCAATCAACGCCGCCACCAGCGCCCCCACATCGCGGCCATCGACCGCGCCATCCCCATCGATATCCGCCGCCGGATTACCGCCGCTGAGTAGTGCCGTGACCAAACAATCGACGTCATTCAAATCCGTCGCGCCGCTATCGTCGCAATCACCAAACGCGTCGACAACGAGGTTGAACAATGCGTATTCATTGGCGTCGACATTGCTATCGGCGTTCACGCTAACCGGCACCTGCATCATCAGTGCGCCGCCGTCGGCATCGCCGTAGGCGGCGACTGCGATATAAATCCCGCTCGGCACGCTGCCATATTGCTGGGCCAGGTTGATCGTGCCTTCCAACACACCGCCGTTCGGGCCTGTTGCAACCGCCGTTGCGCCGCTGGCGTCGAACCAACCGGCAAAATCGTTGCTGTTTTCATCCGCGAGGAACGCATCCCACGCGGCCACTTGTCCGCCCTTCGCCCAAGGTGCGTTCTGCAACGCGCCCGGCGTTTGCGCGATGAGGATGAAGTGATCGTTACCCTCACCCGCGTCGTCCGTCGCGACATAGAGCTCGTCACCGATCAACCCGGCATAGAGCGACAAACCCGCGTTGCTCGCGACCAGTTCCGCCGTTGCATCAAGCGTACCGTCCATCACCCACATCGGCCCCGGCGTGCCGCCATCGACTGCGAAGTGCCAATCCTGACCGTTATTGTTATCCCACGTACCCGCGCCATCGTTGAACACCACATCCAACATCGTTGCCGACGATGGTAGTGGTACGTCATACTCCCAAACTTCCTCAACGGCGTCCCATGTCATCACCGGGTCGGTCGCGGGCACACCCGTCCAACCGTTAAAGCCGTAGTGAATGTAGACAGGTGTCGCGTTCGATAGCACGCGGCCCGAAGGATCGTATTGCACCGTCACAGATTGCCCTGCGGTCGGCAATTCGGGCACCAGCGTCACGGCATCGCCACCGGCCACCTGCGCCTGACCTACATACACATGCTGAATCGGCGAGCGCTGCACGTTACCCTGTCCGTCCATCGCTTCGACGTAGTAATCGATCAACACATCTTGCTGGCCGGTGATCATCGCACTGTAGCGCGTGGCGATATAGCTCGGTGCCAAAATTCCCGCCGGTCGCGGCGGTTGGCTTTGCGCGGCCATGGCGGTGGCGGTCCAAGCGCCCACTTCGCTGCCGCCCGCGAATGTTTCATTCTGAATCGACGTCAACGGGTTTTCGCCGTCAACATCCACGCGCCAATAGAGCGTCACATCGCTCACGCCGCTGACGTCGTACACAAACGTCCATACTTCGAAATCGCTCGGCTCCGGCGTTTGACCCCATTCGAAACCACCGGGGTTGTATGGTTCGCGCTGCGGTAGAAAGACCGTCGGCGCAACAGCTTCGGCACCCACATTCGCCAAGACTGCATCAGCATGGATCACGGCCTGATTGCTGCCGCGCGTCACGTTGCTATCCCAATACCAATGGTCGCTCGCTTCGGCCGCCATCAAGTAATGCCACGCACGTTCGGTGCTGCTGCCGACGCCGTCCATCACATTGGCAAGATTGCCCACCGGCGCGGCGGCATCGGCAGTGAAAACTCGATTCTTCGCCGCCGTCAGCACTGCCCAACTGTTACGGTCGGGGCTCCATCCATCGAAGCCGGGATCGCCGAGCCACTTCTTAAACTCGGGATCACCATTGTCCGCACCGGCCCACGAACCATCTTCGACGTGAATCACATCATTGGTATCAACGGGGAAGCGTTGCAAATAATCCTGCACGGTCGAAACATCGTAGTCCGCATCATTGCTGACCCAGTTGACCATGTTCTGAAAGTTGCCGTTGTAATAGCCTTCACTGCCGCCGCCGAAGTTGTCGCCGTCGTGATGTAGCACAACAAACATCGGATGAGTCGCGTCGGTGTTGTATTGCAGATACTGATCCATCACCGTGTCGTACAGAAACGCACCGTAGCCACCGCGCCCGTCTTCGTTGCCCTCGTAACGCGCCGCGGGCACCGCGACGACTTGCGCGATCGCGCCTGTTTCCGGATCAACATGCTGCACCTTATGCGGTTGATAGCCAAACGGAGCGCTGACTTGGCTCGGTGCCCACAAGTTATTGAGCTGCACCCACGCCCCACCATTGTCGGCCGGGTTTGGGTTGATCTGATCGGCTTTATTGGGTGCATAGAGATTCGAGGCGTTGGTATGCGGATAACCCTGGCACGCGCGGTCAAAGTGAATGTTATCAACGAGCACCCAGTCGATGCCTTCGGCCACCAACGCCGGAATCATCCGCGTACTAAACGCCGTCTCCGCCGGAAACATGCCGCGCGTGTATTCTTCGAAGCCGCCGTTGTTGTTTCCCCAAGTGCGATCGAAGATGAGCTTGTGCAGTTGAATCTGCATGCGGATATCTTCGTCATCGAGCAGTGGCATCAACGGATGGTGATAACCGAAGGCCGTCATATCGAGCCGCGGATTTGCTAACGCCGTTTGCCAACCGACGGCTTGCTTGTATGCCCCCGACCAATTGTTCCACATGCCGCCGTTGATGCCCGCCGATTCGAGGTTATTTAGGTTCTCGATCAACGAACCACTGAAACTGACTTGCGCGCCAAGATGTGAGAGCCCTAACCCCGCTTGAATCGCATCGCGCGGCCAAGGGTTGTACGGACCGAAGCGCGAGTTAAACACGTCGAGCAGCGGAAACGAATAACGCTGCAACTGAGCCGTTTGGACCACCGATTCATAGGGATAGTAAATCGGCTGATGCATGTGCCAGAGAAGGCCGACGTGGATCTGTTCTTGGGCGCGGACGGCATTTGGTAGTAAGCACAAGGGAGCCAAGACGACTGCGACACGACAAATATTAGCTAATCTCATCAGATTGCCTTCCAATCATCCGTAATCCTTGAATCAAGCCGCTTCACATTGCCGGCGGCTGGAGCGAACTGGAAACCTTCACAAATTCGCCCAAAAAGAACGAATGGACGCCCTTTAGTAAAACATTTTACCATAGACAATTATCAAATCAAACTGATGGGCCACGTTTAACAGCTTCGTCTTTCGATTTTCGCCACGATGTCCCATCCTCGCCATATTTGCCGCAAATTTTGCTCCGAATAGCTCGCTCCGCACTCCGAGCAAACGATCGGATCGACACATAAACCCCGTAACGGATACCCACAATCGGGACAAACGCGACCGTCGAATTGCAGCAAGCGTTCGCCAATGTCAATCAACGCGCGGCCAAACGCACGAATACTCATTGCGAGGCCGATCACAACCGACATGAATCCACAACCAATCAGCCATACGACCGTATGAGTTGAAAAGAACTGAAAGAGAAATCCCAAAACTCCAACTAAGGCAGTCAACTTGCCCACCACGCAAAGGAACGAGCCTGAGATCAGCAAACCTTTTGTCCACCCACTTGATACCATAAGTTCGCTCCATACTGCCTTCGGCGTTTTCGCGGGACGACGGCCCGTCAAGATGTGCCAAACACTGGGGAGTTTTATCACAGTATCAAGACCTACCCCCCCGCCGCTTTCGCCGCGTAACCCATCTCTTTCAACGCCTTCACCAATTTATCCCGATGATCGCCCTGCAACTCCAACCCATCTGCCGTTACGCCACCACCGGCGGCGCAACGGTTCTTCATGTCTTTAAGTAACGCCTTCAAGTCCGTCGCCACCGGGTCGAGCCCGGTCACGACCGTCGCCATCTTGTTGCCCTTACGCCGCTCGCGCCGCACGCGCACCTGCTGATCTTGCGGAAGCAGCACGTCGCCATCCGCCCCGCGCGGGCACGCACAGTCTTCAAGCGATTTTTCGCACACCGCACAGGTCACGGGTCGCTCTAATGATGTTCCGTCGAATAATCCAGCCATACGGGTATGGTAATCGAATTCCGCAGTCTCATCATTGGAAGCCCGCTACGCCGTGCGATGCATCCTGACCATATTTCTATAAGCACCGAAATAGCTTCCACACGATTTAGTTTGGTCGTGCAATATTTCTCCCATGAACTGGCTTGCCTCTAATATCTCTAGCTTCCGTTGATCAAGAAACCAACTTTTGAAGATATTGATCTGGTAATGTTGATCCGCAAAAAAACAATCTAACTTCCCCATCGGCAAACTTGGAACGACCAATTCGAGCAAGTCAAGGAAACGTCGCTGCGCAAATTCGTACGACTCAAAAACAGCATCCCAATGATCTAGATATGGCTCCAATGGCAGCTTGCAAGTTTCCAAAAGTCCAAGCCAATTATCGATCGCGCGATTATTGAAACTCCCCCCAAGAAAACTCTGCCATACCGCCATAATCAACGATCGAACGGTATCGCGTTCCCTTGCAGACCAACTCGCCCAATCACAACCCGACAATTTACTGCCTAGAAGCTCCGGGAAATACATGGATTCATCCGTCGTAATAGTTAAATCAAATACGCGCGGCAAAATCCATCGAAAAAACGTCTCATTTCCATAGGTTGTGTTTGCACAATAGTAGAATTCGGCAAGCGACGATGCCTCTATGTTCTGAAGGGAAATCGAAAACCAACTATCTGGAATGTTGTTGTCCACATCCTCATAACTCTCACGCGGGTTCTTGAAATGCGATGGGCGATATGGCTCAAAAACATGATAGAGCGTGTGAATCGATTCGGTTAACGTAACAGGCAGCTTCATTTATGCGATGCTATCACGAAGACGCAGGTCTAAAAATCCCAACAAATATAGAAAAAGGGCTCGAACCTCAGCAGAGATTCGAGCCCTTAGGTTGTTAATCAAGTTACCTTAGCGAACCTTAAGCAGCCTTCTTGCCCTGCTTGCGGTTGCGACGCACGCGGCGCTTCATGCCGAAGATACCGAGCACGATCGCAGGCATACCGATCGCCAGACCGAAGCCACAGACGGGCACCGGCAAGAGCGGCGGGAACGGAATGACCGCGTCGATCTGCAGACCGCCGAGGCCCGGGATACCCTGGCCGGCCGGCGGTGCTTCCTGCACGTTCGGATCAAACGGATCGAAATCGAGGAAGTCGGCCACGCCGTCGTTGTCATCGTCGAAGTCGCCCAGATCGCACTGGCCGTCGCCGTCGAAGTCATTGCCGTCGTTGGCCGGTTCAGCCGGACCGCCCGTGATCGCACAGTCGTCGCAGAAGTCACCATCCGAGTCACCACAAACGAACGGGTTATTCGGCTGCGGATCTTCATCATCCGGGATGCCGTCGCCGTCGTTGTCGGGATCGTTGGTGTCGCACGCACCGTCGCCATCGGCGTCAGGGCCGTCGTTGGCTTGGTCGAAGCGACCGCTCGAACAGTCGTCACAACCGTCGCCGTCGTCGTCCTTACAAGCGAACGGATTGAGCGGCTCGTTGTCGTCAACATCGTCAACGCCATCGTTGTCGTCGTCTTCGTCGCCGTTGTTGCACAACTCATCGCCGTCGGTGTCGGCACCGTCCGCTTCGCGACGATCGTATCCACTGGAACAATCGTCGCAGCCATCGGCATCGAGGTCACGACAACGGAATCGATCGGTCGGATACTCATCCTTCTCGTCATCGACGCCGTCGTTGTCGGTGTCATTGTCACCGGCGTTACAGAGACCATCGTTGTCGTCATCCGGACCGTCATTCAGGAACTTGCCGTTGGCGTTTTCCATGAAGTCAGGCTGCGGGCCGAATCCATCGTTGGTTCCATCGTAGTTTGAACAGTCATCGCAACCGTCCCCATCCTGATCACCACAAGTCGTAGGATCGAGCGGATCGGAAAGACCACCA
>JAUIHO010000081.1 GCA_030432035.1 Phycisphaerae bacterium | reverse complement strand
TATTACGGTCGCATTACAGAGCCGCGCCCGTGAGGAAGCGGTCATCGTTCGATGTCAGCGGGTACCTGTCGCGCCAGCGTGCGATAGGCCGAGACCACACTCCGTAGAACACCGGTTGCAAACCGGTGCCACAGCGCGCTCGGGTGCCCCTGCCCCTCTGGGGCTGGGGGACTAAACCCGCACACGCTACCCAGCCGCGACCTCAACCCCAACCGCATGCTGCTGTTGCCACGCGAGCAGCGACACCAACGCCCACAAACAAAAATTATGATCGCGCCGACCGCTGCGATGTTCCGCCAATGTTTGTAACGCCCCGTCTTTCGACAGCACTGTGCCGAAGAAGCATCGATCGTTCTCAATCAAATCCCGCGCGAACGCATACAACGGCCCGCGAATCCAAACGCCCACGGGCACCTCAAATCCCTTCTTCGGTCGATTGTGCAACATCGCCGGCAGCTCATCTTTGAACGCTTCAATCAGCAGATGCTTCTTGCGCATACCGGCAAGCTTCCAGCGCCAGTCCATCGGCATCACCGCCTGCACCAAGCGATAATCCAAAAACGGCGAACGAACCTCCAACGCGTGCGCCATCGACATCAGATCGACCTTCGTCAACATATCGTCCGGCAAACTCAAGCGCCACTCGGTCTGCAAATGTGCATTGAGATTATTCGATTCGCGCGGCTCGCCCCGATGCGACCACAACAAATCGCCGACGCGCTCCAACGCGGCCGCAGCATCGACCGACTCGTGCAACAGCCTTCCATACGTCGCGTCATCACTGGTGCGCATCCAATTGGCAAATCGTCGCTTCGCCACCGGATCGAGGGAACGAATCGCACGTTTCATCATGCTGAACTTGCCGCCCAGCCACGTTTCGCGCCGCGCCGGCAACTGTTCGATCAAGCGCCGCATCACGCCATAGAAAGGTGAGCCGGGCAGCCACGGATAACGTTCGTATAGCGTCGCCGCCGCGTATCGGTTGTACCCCCCGAACAACTCATCGGCACCGTCACCGCTCAGCGCGACCGTCACGTGCTCGCGCGTTAACTTACTCAGCAGATACGTTGGCAACGCCGAGCTGTCGGCAAACGGCTCGCCGATATGCGTCTGCACCTTCGGGATCGTGTCGCGAATATCGTCGAGGCGCAACGGCAACACCGTATGGTCGGTCCCGTGCATCTCGGCAACTGCCTGCGCGTACTTAGATTCATCAAAAAACGACTCGCCCGGAAACGACACCGAAAACGTGCGCACTTTCTGATCGGAGGCGCGAGCAGCAAGCGCCGTCACAATCGCCGAATCAATCCCACCCGACAGGAACACACCAACCGGCACATCCGCCAACAACCGCACGCGCACCGCATCGAGCAAGCTGTCGCGAACCAACTGTTTCGCGTCGTCAAACGTGTCCACCGGCGACGTCGCCGGGAAAGGTGGCAGCCAATCCTTCACCGCGAAGGCACCATCGCACCAACGCAACAACTGCCCGGGTCGCAGTTTCGACACCTCATTAAAAATCGAATCGGGCGCGGCAATGAAACCCAGCGTCAAGATCTGCTCGACCGCTCGACGGCTGATCGAAAGCGATTGCAACACCGGGCGCAGCGCCGCCATCTCCGACGCGAATGCAATCCCGCCGCCCGGCAATGGCGCATAGATCAACGGCTTCACGCCCGTCCGATCGCGCGCCAGCATTAACGTCCGCGTCGGTCCATGCCAAAACGCAAACGCAAACATCCCATTGAGTCGGTCGAGAAAGCCCAAGCTCGGATCGCGCCGACAGAGTTCAAACAGCACCGCCGTATCACCCGAAGACGCAAACGTCGAACCATCGGCTTCTAACTCGGCACGCAACTCGCGAAAGTTATAAATTTCACCGTTGTAGATCAGGGCCGACTGCCCATCATCGGAGAGCATCGGTTGATGCGCCGCTTCGGTCAGGTCTTGCACCTTTAGCCGCGCATGCGTAAACGCGACGCCGCATGCCGCATCAGTCCAATCGCCGCGACCGTCCGGCCCGCGATGGTCGATAGCCGCATGCATGGCCGCGAGCACATCGGCACCCAGCAGCCCCTGCGGTCGAAGATATCCGGCGATTCCGCACATAGCCGTTGGTATAGAGGGACGCGAGCCGCACGGCAAGCCGACGACAGTTGCCGCTGCCGCGCGACGCGGTTACGACTACGCACCTTATGCATGTGCTGCACATCACCCAATCGCTGAATCCGTCGTGGGGCGGCATCGCACGCGTCCTGCCCGAACTGGCAACGCGACTGACGTCCGTCGACGTCAACTCGACAGTCGCGTGCCTACACGGCGATCGTTTCGGCACTGCGCCGTCGTTCGATGGGTTTGAGGTGCGCTCGTTCGCCGCGAAACCGCGTTCGCCATTGGGAAGATCCTCTAAGTTTGACGCTGCGATTGACGCGTTGGTTAGGACTGTCGACGTAGTCCACATTCATGGCTTATGGGCGGGGCAGAATCAAACGGCAGGTGCCGCCGCACATCGAGCGGGCAAGCCATTGGTCGTAACGCCGCATAGCATGATGATGCCTTGGGCATGGAATCGCAGCGCCTGGAAGAAGCGCCTCGTGGGTTGGTGGTTCGAACATCGCAACTTGCGCCGCGCCGCTGCGCTGCACGCGTTGGCCGAAGGCGAAGCCGCCTCGATGCGCGAGCTGGGATTTAACTCGAACATCACGGTGATACCCAACGGCATCGAGCCGAGCGACTTTGAGAATCTACCATCCGCCGATGAACTCGAAGCGCGCTTTGCCGAAACGCGCGGCAAGAAATGGTTGCTAATCCTCGGGCGCATTGCCGAACAAAAAGGCATCGTGCCGGCATTTGAAGCGCTCGCCGGTGTGCTTCCCGAATATCCCGATTGGCACCTCGTCGTTGCCGGGCCCGACCCATTCGAACTCATCCCACGATTACGGGCCATCGCCGGCGCGACCGAATCGCAAATCACGTTCACCGGCATGTTGGAGCGTCGCGACGTGATGGCCTGCCTCGCGCGCTCGTCGCTGTTGGTGCAACCGTCGTTTAGCGAGGGGCTGAGTATGTCGATCCTGGAAGCGCTGGCGGCTGGCCTTCCGGCGTTGGTCGCGCCCGGTTGCAACATGCCAGAGATCGCAGCGAGCGACGCGGGCGTTGAAGTGTCGGCAAACGCGGAATCCATCGCGGCAGGATTACGGTCGTTGCTTTCTATGCCCGAGGAAAATTGGACGAAGCTTAGCGAAAACGCGCGACGGTTAGCCTGCGAACGATTCGCGTGGTCGGCGTTGATGCCGCGCTATCGCGCGTTGTATGACGGTTGCTTGATCTGAGTACACATTATTTGACGGACTGGGCGTCAATAGTCCCCCAGCCCCATAGGGGCAGGGGCACCCAGATCAGAGGCACCCCGCATAAAGGCAACTACCACTGCGCTTCTTCAAACACACCGCGCGACGACACACTCTTTTGCGGCAACGTCTTAATCAGCGCCTTGGCCAATGCCAAATCTTCCTTAGTCGTAATCTTGATATTCCGCGCGTCGCCGTCGATCGCCGTTACCGGGTAACCTGCCAACGCCAATACCTGCGCGTCGTCGGTGATCGACGGCGCCGTATCGTCTTTGAGTTGCGCGTACGCATCAACAAACGCCGGTCGTGCAAATACCTGTGGCGTTTGCGCTAGGAACAAACCATCGCGCGGCACGGTCTCGCCGACGATCTTGTCATCACCGACGCGTTTAATCGTCGACGTCACGGGCGTCGTGGGCACGACGCAATTCTGCTTGCGGGCGGCTTCAAAGATCGCATCTATCCAAGGCTCGGCCACGCACACGCGGACCCCATCGTGCACGGCGACGAACTTGGCATCGTCGCTTACCGCAGCGAGCCCGTTGCGCACCGAGTCGTGCCGTTCGGCACCACCCTCAACGAGCTTTACACCCATGAATCCAAGATTGGCACCGTATTGCGACTTCACCGTCTCGGCATCGTCGGGCGACACGACCAGAATCGTTTCGCGCACGTCTTCGCGATTGCAAAACAACTGCACGGCCATCAGGAACAACGGCTGCTCGCCGATCTTGGCGAAGATTTTGTTTTGCTTGTCGCCGAAGCGCTCGCCCTTGCCCGCCGCCACTACGATCACACTGAAATCCGCCATCTGAGATGCTCCCCTATTCGATCCGCCTCGCGTCACTGCACCGATCGCGCCCAATCATGCAGCACGCGCCGTCTCACAATTCTATCACGGCGATAACGACCGCCGCTCGCCAATTCAACGCAACTCGGCCATCAACGCATCCAATTGGGCGCGCTGCTGCGCATTGCCGTGTTGCCGCGTCACTTCGAAGACCTTCAGCGCGTCTTCCACGCGGCCCACTTGCAAGTACGTCACGCCCAAACGAAACGCCGCCTCGGCGTTCGTCGGGTCCAAATCCAAGACCGCCTGAAACTGTCGCGCGGCCCCTTCCACATCTCGCATCATGAACAACACAGCACCGTAATCAAACCGCTGCGCCGCGTAATCGGGATGTTCCTCGAACAACGTTTCGTACGTCTCTGCGGCTTGTTGGTACTGCCCCCGCGCTACCAGATAGTTCGCACGTTCGGTCCATACGAATCCACTAAGCCCGTGAGGCTCATCGCCCAACTTTTGCTTATAACCTTCGCGCCGTTCCTTCGTCATCGTTAACGCTTTATCCCAAGCCGCGTCCGCCGCGTCGAAGTTGCGCACCGCCGCTTCGTATTGCGCCAACAGCACATAAAACTGAATCTGCGGCTCGGCCTGTTTCGGGTAATCGAGATATCCGCGCAAAGCTTTCACGCCCGCACGCATTTGCTCGACGGCCTTCTCGCGTTGGTCGGTACTCGCATACAACCACGCCAACCGTCGCCGATGATCGGGATAGGAAAAGAGCCCCAAATCCACGCAACGATTTAGATGATGAATGGCAACGTCGATATCCGCTCGCTGCTGTTCCGTGATCTGCCCGGCATAGCTGGCGTCGGCATACCACCTCGGATACGGCCCCGGCTGTCGATTCTCCATGCCGTTGTTCAACAACATATTGCCGACGTTCATATCCGGATAATTCGAATGCACCGCGTGATAGCGCCACAACGCCGAGTGCCCCACCAACGCCGCCAACGCCAACGTCAGCAATCCGTACACGACGCCCGCCGGTTTAAAACGCCCGTTCGATTTCAGCGCCGTTCGCTGCATCATGACCGTCTTGCTTGCAAACAGGCTAATGCCCTTCATCAACAAGAACGTCACCACCGCCGCGACACCGAGCGACATCAGAAACGGAAACTGCCCGTACAAACCGTTAATCGTCATCAACGAAATGAGAAACACCGCCAGCGCGACGAATTCCATCGGCATCGACAAGTCGTAACGGCGCGGCTTCGGTTCGCGCGCCGGCTTCAACCCAAACGGTAAGCGACCGGCGCTGACCGAGAGCGCATCGTTTGGGCACACATGCACGCAGTCCAAACACTTCATACAACCCGGATCGACGACCATGCCGTAGAGATTGACCTCTTCCGACACCGATACGTTCGACGTACACACCGCCGTGCAATGGCCGCATTGTTCGCAATTATCGTTAACGCGAATGCGATATGGCGCGACCTTATCGGCCAAGCCGAAGAACGCACCGTAGGGGCAAGCGAACGTGCAAAACGCCTTGGGCCCCATGAAATAAATGATCGCAAACCCACAAATCAGAATCGTCGCCGCGCCGAAAATCAGCCGGGCGAATGTGCTCCAGTATTCGACCTTGGTGAAGTGCGGCTGCATCGTCGGAAACGGCTCGCCTTGAATCGTGAGCCATAGGCGATAGCCCATCGGCACCAGAAACATCCACCCCGCCGCGATCACCAATGGCACCAAAATCAAAAAGCGCGAGCGAAACGCCTTGGGGCGCAGCTTGAACTTCTTCAGAATCCAGAGCATCAAATCCTGATACGCCACCAGATGGCAGCCCCAGCCGCAGACGTAGCGCCCGAAAATCATCGTCGCCAGAATCGCCAGCCCGAAGAAGATCAGCCCCGGATTAATTACGCCATATCGAAAGAACTCGACGCTTTCCGACGGCTCGATCGGGCTCAGCGTTTTGCCGGTCCACACCCAATGGGCGACATGTGCCAACATAAACACATGCACCGCGCCCAGCACATACGCCCGCCGCTTGCCCGACGGGCTGTGCTTCATGCCCGTCTGCGGATCGAGCTGCACCACGGGCAGCGCCACGTCGCCCTTACTCGGCGTACAACGCTCAGCCTTCACCGACGACCGATCGTTGGATTTTGATTTTTTTGCCGTTTTTCGCGCCACAGTAAGATTCTAACGCACAATGCCGTTCAAGGCTGACAGCCGGCGACGGGCCGGTAAGATTGTGTAAAGTGCTTGGCAACCGCCGCCGCGCGTTAGCCAAGCCTAACGAGGCCCGCACCGATTAACCCAACCCCACGCCGACTCGCCGACTCGCTCGTCAGGATACGCCATCATGTTCAATCGACCATCTAACCAATCCATACGCCGAGTCTACCGATTCGCACTCGTGTTGCCGCTGTTGGCCACTGCCTGTCTCGCACCGCAAGGCGGCGTCACTCCCGTGCAGGTCTTCGACCCCAACTTTCCCGACGTGTGGGCCGAAGGGCCGAGCACCGTCAAAGGCGAAGGCAAGGCGTCGAAATCCCAGTCGCGCTTCTACGACCGTGAGACCGGCGGCATGCGCGTCGTCGGCCTGCCCGGTGAAACCGTCGGCTTTCAAATCGTGCTCGACGGTTCCAAGTCATCCGCCGGCGGCATCAGCGTGGGGGCCGAAGACTTGCTCAACGGCGACCGTCGCATCGAACGGGCCAACATCGCCTTCTTCCGTCAGTGGCCCGTCAAAGTCGTCGAGTTTGAGAATTGGTATCTCCGCAACGTCGGCCCGCGCGAGCCGCGCGAATACCCCGACGTGCTCGTTCCCGTCGATGCCCCCGAACACGGCCAACCCTTCCGCATCGCGCGCGGCGAAGATCTGAAACTCTGGTGCGACATCCGCATCCCGCTCGAAACATCCGCCGGTCGCTATCAGGGCGCGTTCCTCCTGCAAGCCTCCGACGGTAGCACGCGCCGCATCCCACTCGTGCTAAGCGTTGGCGACATCAAGCTCGATCCGAAAAGCCGCCTCGACGCACTCGCATCGGTGCAAATTCGTCCGCTCCTCAAAACCATGACCTCGGTCGATGCCGACAACCCGCGCCAGGTGCTCTCGTCGGAAGCATCGCGGGCCGTCATCACCGCCGCGTTCAAAATGCTCCACGATCACGGCCTGAGCCCCATGTCCAACGACATCAAGCCGCGCTTCCGGCAGGATATCGGCGGCAACTTCAGCATCGATTGGCAGGAGTACGACGACCTCTTCGGCCCGTTCATCACTGGCAGCGCGTACGAAGACAACCGCGCGGCCGCCGCCTGGCCGTTGCCGCTCGACGAAACCTATCCCGACCCGTCCAGCTTTGGCGGTGCCGAATCGGCCAACTACAACAACGCCGTGCGCAACTACATGCAGGGATGCGTCGCGCACTTCAAAGAAAAGGGCTGGATCGATAAGACGTTCGCCTATTTCGATCTGCCCAGCGCCGCCAACCCCAGCGCGGGCGATGTCGCGCGCATCGATCGCCTCGCCACGCTCACGCACCTTGTCGACAACGGCATGTCGTTCGCGTCGCGCCTGCCGCCGCAGAACATGCAAAACTTCGGCTGGTTTCAACACGCCCATGCCGACCTGACGACCAAAGTCGACATCTGGAATACGCCCGCGTGCTACGTCCATCCCCCCACGCTCAAAAAGCTGCACACGTTGGGCAAAGCCACGTGGATGAACCCCGACCACCCTCCCTTTAGCGGCTCGCTCGCTGTCGAAGCGCCCGTCGTGCAAGCGCGCAGCCTCCCCTGGCAAGCGTTTCTTTTCGATCACGACGCACTGCACATCGGCCAAACGACCGTCTGGCCGTCGCGCGTGACCCAAGCCCCACTCGGTCGCAGCGGCCCCACCGACGATTGGCTGCTCTACCCCGGAAAACCCTTCGGCCTCGATACGCCCGTACCGTCGCTGCGATTGAAACTCTTGCGACTCGGACTCGCCGACTATCAACGCCTGCGCCTGCTCGAAGCGCGTGGCCGCAGCGAAACCGCACGGCTGCTCGCGCGCTCGCTGATGAAAGCCAGCGGCACCGAAGCCTACGGCGACAACTATCAGGACGGCGTGCCCGGCTTGCGCATCGACGACCCCGAACTTTGGGAACTCGCCCGCCGCATTCTCGACGACGAACTCGGTGCCGTTAGCGGTGCCGATGCCGAAGGTGCGGGGCGCGGCGCCTGGACGCGCTTGCTCGCCACCACACGCAAGGTTTATGCATGGTGCGAAGGCACGCGACTGATCTTTCGATCGCGCGGAGAGAAATCGCAATACGCCCTGACGTTTCACGTCGCCGTGCGTAACGATTTGGCCAACGACATCACCGGCGAAGTGGACTTCGGCGAACTGCCGCCGCGTGCCCGACGCATCAGCGACACCGTAAAGATCGGGCCGGTCGATTCACTCGCCGTCGGTCGCAACGAGATTTCGCTGGCCACCGAAACGCTGCCCGACCTACCCGTGGACGGCCATCTCACTCAAGAAATCTCCTTCGACGCCGGTCGCCGCGGTAACCTCACGATTCTCGCGCAGGCATCCATCGCGCAAGTGGTCACGCTGAGCGACGCGCCCAAAATCGACGGCCGTCTAAATGAGTGGCCCCCGGCTACCGTCAATGCCGCCGCCGACTTTGGTTTGATCACCGAACAGTTCGAACCGGGTGCCGAACGAGCCCCGGCGCGCAGTCAGACCGTGGCATACTTCGGGCGCGACGACGAAAACCTGTACATTGCGTTGTCGGCACAATCACCGCGCGGCAAAGGCGGCGGCTCATCGCGCACGCTGCGCAACTTTGTCGAATACGAAGACCTGATGCCGACCGGCGACGATCTCGTCGAAATTCTCATCGACCCCACCGGCAGCGGCGCCGTGCCGGGCGACCTGTTTCACCTCGTCGTCAAAAGCAACGGCAATCCGAAGTTCGAGCGCGGCATTAGCACCGACCCGCCCATCGGCAAAGTCGCCCCCTGGCCGGGAAGCCAACCCGAAGTCACCGTGCGCCGCACGTCGGATGGCTGGGCCGCCGAAGTGGCCATTCCGATTGCATCCTTCGGAAAAGCCGGCGCGGAAAACCGTGTATGGGGCTTAAACATCGCCCGCTTCGAACCCGTTCGCGGAGAATACAGCGATTGGGCTCGCGCGCCGCGCTATTGCTATGACCCAAGGACGCTTGGGAATTTGGTGTGGCCGGAATGAGAGTCTTGAGTCTTGAGTCGTGGGGCTTGGGGCTTGGGGCTTGGGGCTTGGGGCTTGGGGCTTGGGGCTTATCGATTGTATTGGCGGGTTGGTTTGAATGTGTCGACTTGTGCTTGTGTAGCCTGATCCAAAACCGAATCTAGCGCATCGGCGTTTGTAATAACCGATAGTACAACGCCGCACGCCTTAACAACCTCGGACATCAAAACGACGGCGTACGCCTACTCCCTCTCCCTCGAAGGGAGAGGGCCGGGGTGAGGGTTCTAACCATTTAGTAAAATCTAATACAACCTCGTAAGGCGAATTAGGCAAACAACCGGGCTGCATCGGCCACGCTCAGCGCGCGATCCCGACCAAAACGAACAACCCACCACCATTCTCAACAATCCGCCGCCGGCTCCACCATAGCCTTCATCGCACCGCTCGAACTGAGGATCAACCTATCCGCACCGAAGCCGTGAATCTGCAACTGCTTCAACTCGGCGCGTTCGAGCGTCGTCGTATCGACGATCACTTGGCCTGTCGTATCCACTTCGCGCGCCATCTGAAAGGCCTTTTCAAACGAATGGCCAAAAAGCTTGCGCAGCATTTGAATCACATACTGATAGCTATGTTCGTTATCGTCGAGCAGAATCACGTGGTACGGCGGCTGCCGTTTCGGCTGCGCGACCGGCGCAGGCTTGGCTTGGGCGGCGATGGGGTTCGACATGTGACTGGCTCCAGATGTGTGCCCGTATTATAACTGACGGCATCGAAATCCAAACGTTTTTTCGCGCCATTTTGTCTAAATTCCGTCAACCCTCTTCCCTGTGAAACAGTTGTGAAACGTACCAACCACCCCACTCAACGACGCAAAATCGCCATCTGGTTGCCGCTGATCCTCGGGATTGGTGCCGCGATCTACTTCTTTGCCAACCGCGTGCCGAACTATCCCAAGATTCCACAGGCATGGACTTCGCGCGGCATCGAGATGGCCAACACCGATTCGCTGGCCGCGTATCGCAACGACGATGGGACTGTCATCGTTGCGGCAACATCAAAATGGAAGCGGCGCGTAGACCTGTTCGACGCACAGTCGGGCACGTTCCTGCGCAGCATTAGCCACGAAGGCTTGGTGCGCCCCAACGGTATCGCTGCCGCATACATTCCCATGCAAAGCATCGAAACGACCAACAATGACGACGAAGCCTTAAACACAAATGAAAACGACATGAATTCCGCAGCGGAATCTCTCTTACAGACGCTGCTCGTCGTCGATCGCGATGCCCCCGGCCTGTTCATCTTCAACGCCGCCACGGGCAATCTGCTCTCGCAAATGACAGACGATCTGAAAAACCCATACGGCATCACCACCATACAAGACGACGACGCGCTGTTGATTTTCATCACCGATGTCAGCCGCAAGCCCGAAGACGTCGTCGCACGCTATCGCATCACCGCACAACGCGACGCTGCGAACTCAAACGGAGACGCCGATTCACCTTTGCCGATCTCCTTACACATCGAACCGCTCGGCACCTTCGGCGATACCGAAAATGGTCGCATCGGCAAGGCCGAATCGATCGTGATCGACGGTCCGCGAGGTCGTATCTATCTCTGCGACGAAGATCGCGACGCCCGCAACGTGAAAGTTTTTCAACCCGATGGCACCTTCACCGGCACCACCTTCGGCGACGGTATCATCAACGGCGACCCGGAAGGCATCGTCATCGTCAACGATGCCGATGCGGGCGATTTCATTCTCGTAACCGACCAAACGCGCCGCATCACAGCATGGCACGCCTTCGATGCGCAATCGCTCGAGTACATCACCAGCTTCACAGGCGATCCACGCATCGCCAACACCGACGGCATCTGCATCTACGAAGGAGCAATCCCCGGTTTCGACGGCGGTGGCCTGTTCGCCGTGCATGATGATGCCGAAGTGTTCGCGTACGACTTGGCCGATAGTCGAAATCTGGTCCGCGCCGCGCGATCTGCCAACACGAAATAACCAAATCCGCACGCACCGCGCGTTCGCCAACGACTGTGCACCCCACTACCATCTGAAATAGAAGTATCTCCCGCCACCATCGACACCACGTTAGGAGCGTAGCACATGAAGAACGTTCTCTACCTCGCCTGCATCGCGGCCATCACCTCCGGCTGCACGCAAAACAACATCGAACATCAGATGATTCGCCCCATCGAAAAAGCGCACAACATCGACGCTTGGCACGATACGAACGCAATGGCCGTGACTGTCGACGTGAACTTCGGTGGCAAAAAGATGGTCGATGCCGCTAACTTCATTTTCGAGACCAACGGTCCCAAAGTCCGCATGGACCTGAAAGACGGCACTGTGGTGATCTTCGACGGCCAAGAGGCCTACGTTTCACCTGCCTCTGCCGACCCGCCCGGCGCGCGATTCCACGTGCTCACGTGGCCGTGGTTCATCGTCTCGCCTTACAAACTGCGTGGCGACGACATCAACCTGAGCGAACTGGGCCATCGCCCCCTCGATGGTCGCCAACATCGCACGTGCAAGATGACGTTCGATCCCGGCACCGGCGACGCACCCGACGACTGGTACGTTCTGTATCGCGATCTGGATAACAAACGACTCGTCGCGCAGGCGTATATCGTCAGCTTCGGAAAGACCAAGGCCGAAGCCAACAAGGAGCCGCACGCTGTTTGGTATCAAGATTATCGCGACGTAAACGGCATGCCGATCCCGATGCAATGGAGCTTTTGGAATTGGGACGCCGGTCGCGGCGGCCTCGTCGGAGATCCGATCGGAAGCGCCAAGTTAACGAACGTGCAGTTCGTCACGCCCGCACCCGGTACATTCGACGTTCCCGAAGACGCCCGCAAACTTCCCATGCCCAACGCGGGATAGATATCAAAGCAAGCGATGCACGATCAAATTTGTTCATCAATCCCAGCTTCGCCTCAATCACGCGCACGCAGTAAAAAGAAAAAAGCCCAACCACAGTTGGTTGGGCTTTCTTTATTGCATCTTCGCTATCTCTACGCCGCCCTTACGACGCCAGCAGCAGATTCAGCGGGTTCTCGAGGAAGTCGATAATCGCCGTCGTGAACCGAGCGCCGTCGGCACCATCGATCACGCGATGGTCAAACGACAAGAACAACGGCATCATCTTGCGAACGACGATCTCGTCGTTGCGAATCACCGGCTTCTTCTGCAGCTTACCCATACCGAGAATGGCCACTTCCGGATAGTTGATCATCGGCGTGGCAAATGTACCGCCCAATGCACCAACATTCGTCACGGTAAACGTGCCGCCGCGCATATCGGAGATATCCAGCTTGAAGTCGCGTGCCTTATCAGCGATTTCCTTCAGCTCTTTCGAGATCGTCATCAGGCCCTTGCGATCGACGTCGCGCAGCACCGGCACCATCAGGCCGCGATCGGTATCGACCGCCACACCGACGTGCACGTAATCCTTGAAGATCATCTCGCCGGCGACATCATCGTACGACGCGTTAAACGCCGGGAACTGTCGCAGCGCGCCGGCGACCGCCTTGATGACGAACGCCGTGAGCGTGAGCTTCACACCCTGCTCGGCCATCACCGCGCCGTGTTCCTTGCGGAAGGCTTCCAGATCGGTGATATCCGCTTCGTCGCCATGCGTCACGCGCGGCAACCGCCACGACTTCATCATCTGTCGCGCAATCGCCTTGCGAATTTGCGGCACAGCTTCGCGTCGCACCGGTCCCCACTGCGAGAAGTCAGGCAGACCGTCACCCGAAACGCTCGCCGGAGCCGCAGCAGCGCCAGCGCTTGCCGGTGCGTTTGCAGCGCGACCTTGATCGGCACCCGCACGCTGCTGGCTGCCGCCAGTCAGCATGAAGCGCTCGACATCTTCTTTCAGAATGCGACCGCCGGACCCCGTGCCGTGCACCTGTCGCAAATCGACTTTGTTTTCGCGAGCCAACCGCCGCACTGCCGGTGCAGCCGGAATCGGGCCGTCACCGTGAATGACCGGGGCTTCGGCAACCGTCGAACTCGGCGCCACGCTCGGCGCGGGCGGGCCGCCGCCTTGCTGGGCTGCCGACTGTACCGACGATGCCGGTGCCGACGCCGCCTTGGGGGCGGAAGCCTCTTGTTTCTTTTCTTCTTTCGCAGGCGCTTTGGCCGCACCGCCGGCTTCGCCACCGACAACGAGCAAGACCTGACCGACCGTCACGGTATCGCCCTGCTTGACGTTGAGCGCCGTGATTTCGCCTGCGTAGGGCACCGGCAACTCGACGGCCGCCTTGTCGGTTTCGACTTCGAGCACCATCTGGTCTTCTTCGACGGTATCCCCTTGGGAGATCATTACGTTCACGACCTGTGCTTCGTGAATGCCCTCGCCCAAATCCGGCAGTTTGAATTCTTTACCCATCGTGGTCCTTTTGCGTGCGGGCAATCCCGCGGATCATCATCCGTCGTGTGACGGTTCGTACTCTTGTTAATCGTAACGCGTGCCTAGCGGCCTAACCGTTACCGCTTCCTTACGGGCGCGGCTCTGATCGGAGCTTCGCTCCGCGCTGTGGCACCGGTTTTTAACCGGTGTTCTCCTTTTGCACCGTGGCACCAGCTTCTTACCGGCATCTTAGCAGCAATTTAGAAGCTCAACACCTTCTGCGTGGCCGAAATGACCTTGCGGACATCCGGCATAAACGGCAGCTCGGAATTGAAGAACGGCAACACCAAATCGTAACCCGTCACACGCTCGATCGGCGCTTCCAGATAGAGCAGGCTGTCTTCGACGATGCCCGCCACGACCTCAGCCGCCGGGCCGATGTGCTTCGGCGCTTCGTGCACGACGACGCAGCGACCCGTCTTGCGCACAGACGCGTTGATCGTGTCGCGATCGAGCGGCACCAGGCTCAGCAGGTCGATCAATTCGGCATCGATGCCGTGATCTTCTTCGAGTTCTTCAGCAGCTTCGAGGACCGGCCGCATCGAGGCACCGTACGAAATAATCGTTACGTCGTTACCTTCCCGCACGACCTGAGCCTTGCCGATTTCCATCGTTTCGGGTTCGTCCGGTACTTCTTCGCGGAAGGCGCGGTACGACGCCTTCGGCTCGTAGAACATCACCGGATCGGGATCTTGAATGCTCGCCCGCAACAAAGCTCGCGCGTTGCGCGGCCCCGAAGGAATAACAACTTTCATACCCGGCAGGTGTGCCCAAATCGTCTCGCGGCTTTCGCTGTGATGCTCGATCGCGCGAATACCACCGCCGTAGGGCATGCGAATCACCATGGGGCAGGTGAAGCGACCGCGGGTGCGATTGCGCAAGCGCGTGGCGTGGCTTTCGATTTGGTGAAACCCGTGATAGCCGAAGCCGGAGAATTGCATTTCGCAGATCGGCGTGTAGCCCGTGACGCACAAGCCGATGGCCAGACCGATGATGGCCGACTCGGCCACAGGAAAGTCCACCACCCGTTCTTCACCGAATTGCTTCAACAAGCCCTCGGTAATACGGAACACGCCTTCGTCGTAACCGACATCCTGACCGAGGATGATCGCCTTATCGTTTTCGGCCAGCGCTTCGCGTAACGCGAGGTTGAGCGCTTTGGCCATATTCAACATTGCCATATTCGATGTATCCTTTATTCATTCGTGCCACTGTCGCTTCAACAGTGCGACGAATCATTCACTTCTTGTCGCTGTCGAGACCATTCAAATAACGGTGCTGTCGGGCAGGCACTGCTAATAAAGCAGTGGCACCACATCGCTCCATTCCACGACGCAAATCAGTGCACCGCGCTGTGCGAGACCGGTGCGGAACCCGACGCCTTACCGTTACCGTTTCCGTTGAGGTAAGCCTCAAACTGCGCCCGTTGCTGTTCCAGCGCCGGTGTGCGTTCGGCAAAGCAATGATCGAACGGTTCCATCAGGTTGGGCTCGTACGATTCCGACGCTTCGACGGCTTCCGAAATCTGGGCCGTCACTTCTTTCTCCATCTGCTCGCGACCGGCTTCATCGAGCACGCCCTTATCGCTGATGTATTTCCAGAAGCGGACGAGCGGATCCTTCGGCTTCCACGGCTCGACTTCCTCATCTTTGCGATACTTGGTCGGGTCGTCGGCCGTCGTGTGCACGCCCATGCGATAGGTCACGGCTTCGATCAACGTCGGGCCGCCACCCTTGCGAGCCTTAGCGACCGCTTCGCGCGTGGCTTCGACCATCGCCAAAATGTCATTCCCGTCGGTCTGAATGCCGTCGATACCGTAGGCGATTGCCTTCTGCGCCAACGTCTTGGATGCCGACTGCTTATGACGCGGCAACGAAATCGCCCAGTGGTTATTTTGAATCACGACGACCAGCGGCAAACCGAACGCTGCCGCACAGTTGAGCCCTTCGTGGAAATCGCCCTCGCTCGTACCGCCGTCTCCGACAAAGGCCACCGCCACGCGGTCGCCGCCGTCGAGCTTGAGCCCCCAGGCAATGCCCGCACCGTACTGAATTTGCGAAGCCACCGGCACCGAGATCGGCATATCGTTCATCTTCGGCAGCGGCGTCGCCCCGATTTCGTTTCCGCCCCACCAGAGCATCAGGCGGGCCATCGGCCAGCCGCGGTAGAGCATGCCGGCCGGTTCGCGGAACGACGGTACGTACCAGTCACTCTCGTCGATCGCAAAGGCCGGGCCGAGCGACGCGGCCTCCTGACCGAGGGCCGGTCCGTAGGTGCCGATTCGGCCTTGTCGCTGCAGCTTGAGCATGCGCTCGTCGTAGCGACGAGCCAACGTCATGGCGCGGAACAACTTCAGCAGGTCATCCTTGCTAAGCTTGGGCTCCAGCTTCTTATCGACCTTGCCCTTTTCATCCAAAATGCTGAGCGAATCGATGGTGTTTTCGAGCGTAATCTTCTTGCGGGGCAATGTGGTCTCCTCGTCGGTAAATCGCTCGCAGGTAGAGGCAAACAGACAAGCCGCCGTGACGATGGCTAAATCGTCGGCTGTCGAATATCGACGCGGCTAGCGCGAGCGGACATGCCAATATCCGTTTGTAGAACAAACTCGATTTTAGCGGCTGAAACAGTTTTGCCAATTGATCGTGACCATCGGCAGGCGTCGAATTTGACCCGCCAATGTTGCGTTTCATCGAATAAAAAGGCTGTGATTCGCTGAAATCGATCTACGGTTGGCTAAGCGAAACGGCAATGCCGCGAAGCTGAGTAAAACGATTTATTGAGGCAGCTTCAAATTAGCGGCGCGGCTTGTTTTCTTCCCACCATTTCAGCCACGCTTGCTCGTCGAACCCGAAGTTCTTGCCTGTGATCGCGATCAGCGCTTCCTGAACCTCGGTGCGGTACACCGAGACCGGCTCGCGCACGTAGGCCGTATCGACGCCGATCATGTGACCCGAGCCAAGCACGCCAATATCCACCGGATCGTACCGCACGACGCGACCTTCCCGAATGTAATGCGTCGGCCCGCCAAACGTCCCATAAATCTGGCCAACGTAAACCGGTCGCGTCAGCCGCACCGTACCCATCTTCTCTATTGATAGGTGTGCGATCAGGTCGGGCACCGTGGCGACGGCCTTCATGTTGCCCAGCGCCGCGGCGGCATTGCGGATGACGTCTTCTTCTTCGCTTTCCAACGCGTCGCGCATGCGGTCGAGCACACGCGGATCATCACGCCGGCCCAGTTCGCGGGCGGCTTCGCTCCGCACGCGTTCGTCACCGTCGAGCACCGACAGCACGAGCAGGTTCATCGTGGCTTCGTCGTAATCAAATTGCGCCAGCGCTTCGACCAAGACCAAGCGCGCCGCCACCGTTCCTTCGCTCAAAATTTTGCTCAACGCCGGAATCGCCAGCGGGTCGGTCATGCCCAGAATCGATTCGCGCGCTTTCATGAATTTTTCGCGCGTGACTTTGCGGCGCTTGGGTGACATGCGACCGTCATGGATGGCACGCACCTTCACGTGATACGACGCGATGAGTTTTTGAATCTGCCGATCTTCTTGTTCACGCTGACGCCGCGCGCGACTGGCGGCGCTGCGCTTCACCTTTGGCACGACCCATTCGCCGCGTGCGTTGCGTTCAAACCCCAGCGCTTCACGTGCGGGTTCGAAGTCCGCATCGATCTCAATCGCGTGTTCCAATTCGTCACGGCGTTCGACCGACAGGCCCTGCTCATCACACCATAGCGCCAATTGATAATGCGCTTCGGCCGTGTTCTTGCATCCCTTGCGTCGCTTGCGATATTCGGCCCACGGCGAAGGTTTCTCATCGATGCGCTCGATCTCGTTTTTCTTGACCGTCGTAATGCCGAGGCGCGTGCGCACGTGATACGCCGTGCCGATGTCTTCGACAATTTCGCCTTCGTAACTGTCACCGGCCTTGGTATGAAAGATGTCGGCGCGCGAAGGCGATGCGGCGACGATTAACATCGCCAGTAACACGAGCCACGAACGACATAACCGCAACGCAAGGTCGTCGCGTGTAGAAATCGAATAAAATCGTTGGTTTCGGCCCGTCGTCATAACATCTCGCTGCGCGTACATATCCATAGAGTCTACCGCCTGCCGCGGCGGATTTCTTCGAAACCGGCGGCATTGCTCCGCCGCAGTCCCGTCGATACCCTGCCGCACATAGTGATTTCCGCGAGCGTAACCACCCATCATAACCAGATGTAAGACACGATGCCCGCTCTACCGTTGCTGAAAAATCCGAAATCTTACGTCGCCTGCACGCAGGACTTACACGCCGACGCCGATGCCCGCGACTATTGGATTACGCTGTTCGAGCACCATCTCGACGCCCTCGCCACGCTGCCGGTCGGCCAACGCCAATTCCAGCATCTCGACGGCTACCGCGCCTTCGCCGAAGACTACCTCGCCGGTCTGGACGCGCTGCGCGACGCCCCACAAAGCTGGAACGAGCTCACCGTCCTCGCGCTAACACAATATCGAGACCAGCTCCTCCGCCAATACGGCTTTAACGACCCCTTTCATGATCTCAAGCAACGCGAGAACGATCGGGCGCTGGCCGAGTTACCCGCCGTCTTACATGAAATCGACCAATCGAATTTCGAAACGCTGCCGGAGCGCATGGCACGCGGCCTGTTTGCCGGCAACCTCTTCGACATGGGTTCGCACGCCGCCATCGCCGCGTTCGAAAAAGCCGGCGACGGTTTCGCCGCCGCCTGCGAGCGCGTTAAATCGCGGCCGTGGCCGTTCGATGGGCTCGACGATTGGTGCGATCGCTTTCTAACCGGGAAATATGACAAATGTCTCTTTTTCGTCGACAACGCCGGGCCCGACATTCTTCTTGGTGTCCTACCGTTTTGTCGGTGGCTGCTCGAATCCGCCGTCGAAGTGGTGCTCGCCGCCAATGGCACGCCCTCGCTTAACGACATCACCGTCGACGAACTTCACGCGCTTCTCGACCGCGTTGGTCAAATCGACGCGACACTGCGCGACCACGTCCGCACGCGCCAGTTACGCGTCGTCGAGTCGGGTTGCACTTCGCCGCTTATCGACCTGCGTCATCTCACCGATGCCTGCTGTGCCGAGGCGCGCGACGCCAATCTGCTCGTCCTCGAAGGCATGGGCCGCGCCGTCGAGAGCAATTTCCACACGGCATTTGCCGTCGATTGTTTGAAGATTGCCTTGGTGAAAGACGAGATGGTGGCGCGCAGCATCGGCGTCGAATTATTCGACCCGATCTTTCGCTTTGACGCGGATGATGAAGAAGGTTTGGAATAGCCGGCAGTGGGATTCGAACCCACGACCCCAGCTTTACGAAAGCTGTGCTCTACCGCTGAGCTATGCCGGCGCGGAGTCCCTTAGTGTCTAATCGGTTGCCCGATTCGTCAACATCAAGGGTTAATTAAAACGAAAAACGGCGGCCTTACCGGCGATAACGCACCGGCAAGATCCGCCGTTGATTCTCAAGAAACGCCACGCCCTACGGGCAGGGGCACTCGACCTCGACCGAGATAAACCCGCGCGAGGCTTCGTCAAACGATGCGACCTGCACGAGATATTCCTGCCCGATCATCAATCCGCTGACGCAGACCTCGCTCAGACGGGCACCGCACGGCAGGCCGACGTCTTCGCTACAGCCGATCTCGTCGCCCACCATCAACGGGCAGCCGGTCGTGTCGTACACCGCCAGCACCGTATCCACGGCGGGCGGTATCGAGCCGCACGTGGCCACGCGCGCCGTTGTATCCTCGGCGGTGAAGCGGAACCAAAGCGTTCCGACGCCTTGCGCGGGTGCGCCGGCGCGACAGCTAAACGGCGGATCGTCGAGCGATGTGGTTGCGGCAGTGTTATCCACAATGACGCGATCGCCGCATGTCAGTTGCAGAGCGCCACTGCATTCGTCGTTATTCAGATCGGGGCAAACAGCCATATTCACCACCAACGGCACGAAGGCGGCGATGTCGAGACCATCGACCGTGTTGTCTTCGTTGATGTCGGCAATGCAGTCGATCAGGATGCCCAAATCGGCATCGGCCAACAGCGCCGCGACGAACGGATCGATATCGTCGAGCGTGACGCTGCCGTCGAGATTGAAATCGCCCGCACAGCACAACAATTCCGGCGGCGGCGGGCACGGATCGGTCGAACACATCACGCCGTCACCCTGATAGGCACCACCCGCATTGGTACAAGCATTGGCCCTTAGCTCCGTGCAGGTCCCGTCAACAAAACAGCATGCGCCGGTCGGACACGGGCACATCAGATCGACCGTGATCGTGCCGCGCGAAGAGCTATCGAACGACGCGATCTGCACGGTATAGGTCTGCCCGATCGTGAGGCCGTCGACGCAGACCTGGGCCAAGCGGCCGCACGCGCCACCGGCGTCTTCGACGCAGGCGATTTCCTGCATCGGGTCGGTCGGACACATCGTTCCTTCGTACACCGCCAATAGCGTATCGTTAACCGGAGCCGCCGAGTTACAGGTGCTGATCAGCGCGCTATCGGCTTCTGCCACGAAGGTGTACCAAACCGTGCCAACGCCCTGCGCCGGGCCGTTAAAGCGGCAGCTAAAGTCGGGCTCTTCCGCCGTCGTCGTCGCCGTCATGTTGTTCACGACCACCGAACTGTTGCACGAAAGCGCAATCGCATTGATGCAAAGATCGTTTTCAGGCGGATCAGAGCGGCGGTTTCCATCGCTGGCTCGTCGCCATCGCGAAGGCGGTCCTGAGCGAGCGGAGGCGCTACCTGGCCGCCCGGAAGCGCGGCGTCGCGCTGCGCCTCGACTCGG
>JAUIHO010000080.1 GCA_030432035.1 Phycisphaerae bacterium | reverse complement strand
GCGCTGCGGGTTTCGACGGCTGCGACACCGTCATTCACGGGCAAGGCATCACTCGTCGCCGGTATCGACTTGTCCACGTCTGTTACGCCCACATCTGCTGCATCAGCACCTGCCGGTTGCGTCGTTGGCGGTGCGACTGGCTCGGGTGGCGGCGGATAATCCGTGTAGGTATCTCGAAGCGTTTGCCACAGCGGCGCATCGGGATATCGCTGTTCGAGTTGTTGCAGATAACTGAACGCAGCGTCGCGCGGGTCGCTGATTTCAATCGCCGCGCGGGCCGCGTCGAGCGCTGCGGATTGATTTTGCGCGAGCAAATGAATCTGCGCCGTTAACAATCGGCTCGCTGTCGTGGGCTGCGCGAGCGCTTCGGCTTTCGCGACCAAGCCCAGCGCCCGCTCTGCGTGTTGCGAAGCGTTGGCAAAGCTTTCGGCCAATCGCAAGTAAGCCGTCGCCAACTGCGTTACTTGTTCGGCTTCACTTCCGGAAAACAACTCGGCAATCTGCTTGCGAGCGGCGGCTTCGTCACCACTGGCGAGCAAAAGCGCTAAACGCGTTTGCCCCAACGCACCGGGCAATGCTCGCGCGATCTTCTCTTCGTCGCTGCCGGGCAGTGCACCTTCCTGAACTTCGTAAGCAATGACCAACCGTTTCAATGCTTCTGTCGGGTCGCCGTCGGGGTCTTGCACGAGCATGATCTGCGCGCTTTCGCGCAATGCCGCGGCGTGTGCCTTAAACAATCGTCCACCGGCAGCTTCGTACATCTTTATGGCCGTATCGGCGAAGTTTAACGCGTTGGGTTGACCGTTGAGCTTGGCGATTTCGGCACCCAGTCGCAGCGTTTCGGGGGCGAGCTTGTCGTTCCATTCGTCCGGATCTTTCTCGGCGTCTTGCGTGGCGATGTTGACGAAGTCGTTGAAGACTTGCATTGCGATGGGGTAACGCGTGAGCGAGCGAATCATCGTTTGCACGCTCGGGTCGATTTCGTTGCGACGGAGATACTCGCGCAACCATTGCCAACGGAAGCGCGGGTCGAGGCTGGGAATCACCTGTTGGTCGGGCGTGAGCACAACGTAGTCCGACCATAACCGTTGCAGGTATGGCAGGGTAAAGGGTTCGTCCGCACGGCATTGCGCCAACAGTGCGGCATAGTCGAGAATGCACGCCGTGGCCCGCTGCGTGTCATTCTTGCGGGCGAACGCGCGCGATCGCGCGAACTCTAAGCGCCACGCGATATGGCTCATGTCGATAAAACGCGGCACGGCTTTGTCGAGGGCCGACCAAAGGATGAACGCATCGCGCGCATCTTCCATCATTTTGTCGGTCACTTCGGGGGCGGCCTCGACGTTCCGCGAGAACACGACAACGCGCGCTTCGACGGCGTTTTGTCGCGCGATGATGCGCTGCAGCGGGTCGAGAATGTTGTTTCCGGCGAAGTCGTGCAGGGCAATCGCCGCCTCGTATTCGTTGGTCTTGCGCAACTCGTTGGCACGCTGTTGAGCGCGCGTGCCTCGCCAGTGTTGCACGCCCGCGTAACCGATCCCGATCGCAAAGAGCAACGACGCGGCACCGAGGATGCGTACGTTGCGTTCGCTGTTTTGCGTTTTCTCCGCAGGTGCGGATCTGCCCCATGCGCTGCGCGTGAGTGCGAACAAGCACGCCCACGTGGTAAAGAACAGCGGCGGATAGCCGGGTTTGTGCAGTGAGACCGACGCGCCCTCTTCAACGGCCATGGCAAACAACGCCGCCATCAATGCGATCACGAGCCCGCGACCGACGCCGGTTTGGTCGTTTCTGTCGAGCCAGCGCAGTGTCTGCCAGAACGTCAGCACGAGCGCCGCGAGAAAGCCAACGGCACCCGCCACGCCCAGGTTGGCGAGCAGTTCGAGATATTCGTTGTGGGCATGAGCCGTCCAGCGGAAGCTGTCGATGGCCAACACGTTGGGGTCTTCGAGTTGTTGGTTGCGCACCAACGGGCCGGTCTTCATGGTGTAGCCGCCTTCGCCGTGACCACCGACGATCTTTTGCGACCAGAGCGTGACGGCGTAGGGCCATTCGTAATTCAAACGCGAGCGAATCGAGTGCGATCGATCGCCCATCACGCCGCTAACGCGCAGATTGTTGACGTAGTTGATGCCCGCGACGGCAACCAACACGAACAACAAGGCGACGATCAAGCGCCGCGACTTCGGCACGATTCCAACGAGAATCATGAAGACGCCGGCAATCACGCCGATCTGTGCGGCGCGACCTGACGTGAGATAGAGCACCCACAAACACAACAACGCGATGGGGATGCCCAAGAGAATCTTGCTGTAACTAGAGGTATCTTTGGTCGTATCACCCGTTCGTCGGTTGGCCAACCAACTCAATCCGATGAACACCCCCGGCAACATACAGGCACCCAGCAATGTTGAGTTGCCCATCGGAAAAATCAGCCGAGGCTCCACGCCCAAGCCCAGATGCGGTTTCTTCGAATATTGCGGCACGTCGCGCAGCAACCAATAGGCGAATCCAAACGCAGCAACCAGCGCTAACACGCTCGCCATGATCCACGCCAAACGCTGGGCCTGCTGCGGTTGCAACAACAACGCCAACGGTAGCCACCAACCAAACGTAATCAGCCTGAGAATGACACCGCCCATCGAGATATCGGGCGACTCTGAAAAGAACGAACTCACGAGGCTGATGAACAACAGCAACACGAACCATGCGACCGGGTTCTGCGCTTGCCGTTTAATATCCAACACGTGTTGCGACTCGAGCGCATAACTCGGGGGTCGCAACAGGAAGACCAACCCCATCACGACCGTTAACGCGGCCGCGCCGAGATGAAAAAACAAATCGCGAATCTCCACACCACGCGGCGTAGCGAAGCGACTGGCCGTGCCGCCGTCGTTGCTGAGCGACATGAGATTGATGATCGACGCAAGCAGCGAATCGTCGTTTTGCTGCGTAGATGACATCTCTGCGGGTGAGAGGAAAAAGAGCGCGCAGAAGATGGAAAGCCCGGCGATGACGGCCAGCGCCAGCCCCGCAACTGCGGGAGGCGCGGGTTGGACGGCGGCTTGCGGTTCGGTGGTCATACGATAGCGCCCTCTATAAAGGTTGCGGGGGTCGTCGGATGTTGGAGGCGGCTCCGGCCATTGCGGCTTACGTCGGCGACCGGGCGGCAGTTCGAGCCGTGCATGGTATCACGCGCCATAAACCCCGCCAAACGCGAAAGTTGCGCTGGCGAGCCTCATTGCAGCGTTATCGGTGGCCACGTAGCATAACGGCATGCTGCGAAACCTGATGATGACGATGGCCTACGACGGGCTCGAATTCCACGGCTGGCAATTTCAGCCCGGCCTGCGGACCGTGCAAGAGGTGGTGGAGCAGGCGCTGCGGCGGGCCCTGCGACATCGCGTGCACGTGATCGGCTGCAGCCGCACCGACAGCGGCGTGCACGCGGCGGGGTACGTGGCGAACGTGTTTACGCCCAGCCAATTGCGGATCGACGCCGCTTTTCGCAGCGTGGGCTCGCGGCTGCCCAAAGACGTATCGTTGATGGATATGCGCGAAGTGCCGCTCACGTTTCACGCCACGCGCTCGGCAGAGGCCAAGCTGTATCGATATCGCATTCATAACGACGTGGGCCGGCCGGTCGAGCACCTGCGGCAGCACGCCGTGTATCACCATTGGCAGAAGTTGGATATCGAGTTGATGCGACAGGCGGCGCGCTATTGGGTGGGGCGGCACGACTTTACGTCGTTTGCCTCGTCGGGGAATGACCGCTTCTCCAACGTGCGGACCGTTTATCGAATCGATATTTATCGCGAAGGATTGGAGATTCACGTCGACATCGAAGGTGACGGTTTTCTTTACAAGATGGTGCGAAACATCGTCGGCACGTTGTGTGAGTTCGGGCGCGGTCGCTATCCGATTGAACGCGCGCCGGAGATACTCGCCGCCAAAGACCGTACGCAAGCCGGCGGCACGGCACCCGCGCGCGGGTTGTCGCTGCAATGGGTGCGGTACAACATGCCCGCATTGCCGGAGCCGACGCCCGACATGCTTCACGACGCGGTCCATATGGAAGAAACGCCCAAACATCGCCGCGCCAACGTCGACGCCGAACCGCTCTCCACTGCGCCACTTCCGCGCGGCATCGAACCCGAAACCGATGAACCCTGCGCGTAACGACGAACGATTATGAAGATCGCCCACATCATCACACGCCTGATTCTCGGCGGCGCGCAAGAGAACACCGTGCTGTCATGCGAGGGCTTGGCGGATTTGGGTCATGAAGTGTTGCTAGTAAGTGGGCCGACGACGGGGCCGGAAGGCTCGCTGTTGGACCGCGTGCAGCGCGGAAATTATACATTTGTCGAAACGCCGGCGTTGGTGCGTGCCGTGCATCCGACGCGCGACTATCGCGCGATCGGCGCGTTGGCGAGTGTGTTACGTGAATGGCAACCCGATGTCGTGCACACACATTCGAGCAAGGCGGGCATCCTCGGGCGAATGGCGGCGCGGCGGGCGCGCGTGCCGCACATCGTGCACACGATTCATGGCATGAGTTTCAATCGCACGCAATCGGCTTGGCAACGTCAGTTATACGCCATGTTGGAACGGCGCTGTGCGCGCTATACGGATGCGCTCGTGTGCGTGGCAGACGCGATGCGCGAGCAATCGTTGGCCGTCGGTATCGGTAGGCGCGATCGGTTCGTGACGGTACGCAGCGGCATGGAGACCGACGCGTTCGATCCGGCGCGCTACGATCGCGCTGCGGTACGACAGGCGTGGGGTTTTCGCGACGATCATGTGGTGGTGGCGACGGTCGCGCGGTTGTTTCGCAATAAAGGTTACGAACAGTTGATACCGATTATGCAACGAGCGGTGAAGGCAGCACCGCAGTTGCGGTTCGTTTGGATCGGTGATGGCGCGGACCGTGCAGTGTATGAAAAACAGTTAGAAGCGTGCGGCTTACGACAGCATGTGTGTTTCACTGGGTTGGTCGCGCCAACGGAGATACCGAGGCTGCTCGCCGGTGCCGATATGTTGGCTCATGCATCGCAATGGGAGGGCTTACCGCGCGCCGTCGTGCAAGCGCTGTTGATGCAGCGTGCCGTGGTGAGTTTTGATATCGACGGTGCGCCGGAAGTTGTCATCCCCGGCGCGACGGGCGAGTTGGCGCCGTTAAACGATCTCGATGCGTTCGCCGCGGCGTTGGTCAAGTTGGCGAACGATGCAGCCCTGCGGTCGCGCTACGGCGCGACGGGGCGTTCGCGCCATTTGCTTGAGTTTGACCATGCGGTGATGGCGCAGCGGCTGGCGCAGGTGTATGAGGCGGTCGCGAACAAGCAGCCGGTTGCGCAGCTCGATTTCACGGCGACGCGTTAATCGTTGGTTGCGTCGTCGATATCAACCGGTTCCTTCAACGTTTCAATATCCAACGTGCTGCCATCGGGCATGGTCAGGCTGCTGATTTCGGCGAGGAAGTCGGTTTTGCCAAGATATTGCACTTCAAATGTCGCGTGCACGACATGTCCGCCGCCGTCGCGATGCGCTTGCGGATGGTCGAACAAGACGACTTGGTTGATATATTGGCTCTGGTTGAACTGCGGCACGTATTGAAAGTCGTAGCGTTTACCGTCGATCACAACGCCCGTATCGTCACGCGTGATGAGCCCGGCATCGATGAGTTGATCCAACGACGCGGGTGGAATGCTGCCGCCGAAGTATTGATCCTGCAGGATGTTTGCGAGCTTGGTGATCTTTGCCTTGCAGCCGCGTTCGTCACGGTCCACGCGCACGTCGCGCGCCCCTTGGCGCAGGCTCGGATAGACCAACACGCCGACCACGCTGTAAACCACGATCGACAAAATGCCTATACCAATTGCAATGCCGCGCCGTCGCTTGATCAGGCGGCGTTCATCGGCGTCGTCGGTGGATGCCGTCGGGACGCGTAGCGCCATGATGATGCCGACCAAGCCTACGAACGGGCAGCAAACGAGTCCGACGATGCTACATAGCATGGCGTTGGTGGCTTTGCGATTGGCCGGGTCGATCGCGCGAAACACGTCGAGGCGCTCGTCGCGATGCCTGCTGCGCGGCATACGAATTGGACGCTCGCAATGTGGGCAACGCAACAGCGTTCCCGGTGGTGCATAGGCGGCGACGTCTTGTTTGCAGGCGGGGCAGGGGAACGAATGAGCTTCCATGTCGATATTGTAAGCCCGCGACCGCACGAAAGGGTAGCGGGCCGACTGCAACGCACGGATTGGCATTGCGTATCAGTGAGGGAGACAGCATCGACCGAAGCGGGTTCGCGTGCGCGACGTTTTTTGTCTCGCGAGTTAGCGCGGGTTTGGTTACCGTCAGCTTGAAATCACGATCAGTTCCAATCCGACTATGAGGATGGTATGGATAAACGACTCGAAGCCTTGCTTGAACCGATGCAACCGATGGATGCGTCCGACTTGCACCTCGTTCCGCATCATCGGCCGACATATCGCGTGCACGGCGATCTGATCCCGGCGAGCGAGGACGCATTGGTGCCGGAAGCAACGGCCGAGATGATCGCGTCGGTCGCGCCACCGCACGTGCATCAGGCGATCGAGCAGATGCAGGATTGCGACTTCGCCGTGGCGTTGGAAACCACGCGCGGCACGGCGCGTTTTCGCGCGAACGTGGGCGTGAGTCGCGGCTTGATGGGGGCATGCTTTCGCGCGATTCCGGCGACGACGCCGACGTTGCCCGAGTTGGGTTTTCCCAGCGATCTCGGCGTGCGCATTCTAAAGCAGCGCGACGGGTTGGTGTTGGTTACGGGTGTAACCGGCAGCGGTAAGACGACGACGTTGGCCGCGCTGATTCAGATGCTAAACACCGGCGGCGGTCGGCGCATCATCACGATCGAAGAGCCGGTGGAATATCTCTACGAGCCGGTCGGTACCAGCATCATCACGCAGCGCGAAGTTGGTACGGATGTGCCGTCGTTTTATGAAGGACTGCGCTCGGCATTGCGGCAAGACCCGGACGTGATTCTCGTCGGTGAGATTCGCGATCAGGATACGGCGCGTTTGGCGATCAGCGCCGCCGAAACGGGTCATCTTATTTTTGCGACGATGCACACGCGCGACGCGAAGGGTGCCATCACGCGGCTCGTCGATCTGTTCCCAGTCGGGCGTCGCGATGAGATTCGCACGCAGCTATCGTTATCGCTGCGCTTTGCCGTGACACAACACCTGTTGCCGAGTGCTGTTGGCGGTCGCCGCGTGTTGGCGGTCGAGGCGATGTACGGAAATTTCGGTGTGCGCAGCGCCATACGCCATGGCAAGATCGACATGATCGACACGGCCATTCAAAACGGCCGACAAGACGGCATGTTCTCGCTCGATACCGACCTGCATCGACTGCTCAGTGAGAATCGCATCACGGTCGATACGGCCCGCAAGCACGCACAGGACCCGACGGAATTCGGCGGGTGATACGGGACGAGCAATCGCTTTAGGCTTGTCTCGAGCCGGGATATGGGTATGGTTCGCTCATACAAGGAGGTACCTTACCCATGAGCACGGATGCTTATCTTTTTCGTCGTCTCACGCTTACAGTTCTGTCCTGTCTTTTCGTCGCGGTCGGCTGCAACAGCCCGCAGGTGTGGGTGGAAGCCGAACGTCATCTCGAATTGGACGCGACCGAGATACAACAGCTCGCTATCGAGAACGACAACGGCTCGATTTTGGTCCGCGGCATCGATAGCAGCCTGAACGACAACAAGATATACGTCGATGTGCGCGTACGCGCCGGCGGTAAGGATCAGGTTGAAGCCGAAGCGTGCTTGGGCGCGATCGAAATCGAAGCCGCGCCGGTCACACGCAAGATTCAACTCGTGCGCACCAACTGGTTGCGTTCCAAACGGCCGGACTGGGGGCAACGTCTTTCCTATTCCGTTCGCCTGCCCAAGTCGATGGCGGTGCAAGCGCAGACCGACAATGGTCGCATCACTGTCGAAGATACCGAAGGGCCGATCGTGCTCGATTCGGGCAATGGGGCGTTGATCATTCGCGGCGGTGCACGCGAAGTGCGAGCGCATTCGGGCAATGGGCGCATTGTGGTGCAAACGGCCGCGCCCGATATTGACTTGGACTCAGGCAACGGCGGCATTCAGGCCGACCTTTCGGCGAGCGGGCCGGTTGCGGGGCGCATCGATACCGGCAACGGCAGCGTGCGCGTGAGCTTTACGCCGGACACGTTTGCCGATCTGACGGTGAACACCGGCAACGGACGCATTCGGGCGCGGTCGTTGAATATCAAGGATTTGTACACAACGCGCAATTCGCTACGCGGTACGATCGGCGAGGGCGGCGGCACGCTACGCATTCGCACGGGCAACGGTAGCGTGACGTTGGAATAAGGCGACGGCGTTAGCGCTTCGCCGTCTTGCGGTCGGTGGGTTTGTCGGACGATTTGCCGCCGTCTTTGGTGCGTTGCTTCTTGTCGGCGATGTTGCTTTTGCGCAGCTTCATGCGCTGCTCACGGTTGAGCACGTTGCTTTCCAGCTTACGACACATGCGGTCGAAGATGCGTTCGACGGGTGCGCGCAAGCGTTCGGCTTGGTTGCGATGGTATTTGCGTTTGGATTCGCTCGGTGATTCAGTCGCACGCCGCTCGTTGTATTCGATATCATCCGCCTTGGCGGCGAGATAGTTCATCGCTTCTTTTTCGTGCTGCTTGAGAATCGCGTCGGCTGCGATGCGCTGCTTTTCGTCACACTCGAATTCGTTGACGAACCATTTGACGTAGCGTTCCCACGCCGAAGGGTCACGACCGGTGACTTCGAGGTTGGGTTGTGGGTTGCCCTTGGCATTTTCGGTCAATAAGTTTTTTCGCGCGTCTGCTGCTTCCGCGTCGAGAACCTGAGGAATGTGCACGGGGTCATTATGTAAACCCCAGTCGCGCGGATCCCAATTGCCCGCCTTCCAGTCCTGAACCATCTCCTTAACGTCGTTATGACGCTTCATGACCGATTCCATGTCGTAGTCGAGCAACTCCTTTTGCTCGGGCGTCATGGTGGCCTCGAGTTTGCCGCGCACGCGATTGACCGACTCGAGGGCGTCATTCATCAGCGGCTCGAGCTTCTGCGACCAACGCTGCACCATTTCGGGCGTAAATGGCTTACCTTGCGAGCGCGTTGTTATGATCTCCGAAGCCATCGGCAGCAACTCGGTGAAATGCTGCATCGTGAAACGCATTGACTCCTGCCGCATCTCGTCGCCTAACATCTGCGCTTGTTCGTCGCTGAGGCCCAATCGATCCTGATAAGCGCGAATGAACAACTCTTCGCGCTCCTGATTTTGCATCGGGCTGATGTCGGTGATTTGGTTGATCAGTTGCAACGTGAACTGATCGGCTTCGCTATCCCAACCGCGAGCGGCGAAGACGTTGTTGTGCGCATCCTTAATGACGCTGGCTTCGTCGTACCAATTCTCCATCAGGACGTTGGCGCGCGACTGTATCGCCTGCATTTGTTCGATGATCGCGTTTGGCGGCGTGATCGCTTTGGGCTTGGCGCTTTTGCCTTTGTCCTCTGCATGTACCGTGGCGGACATGCAAACGACAGCGCCCGCAATCAGCGTGCTAAGCGACAGATGAAAAAATGCGTTGATGGAATCGCGTCGAATGTTCATAGGCAATTTGGCCCTTCTGCGAGCCGCGAGGAATGGTATTACGATGCGTGGTTGCCGTTGCCGGAGCTATTGCGAATCGCCTTTTTCAGGCGTTCGTGCAATTCACCGGGGCGGCGCACCAAACGCCAGCAATCGGTTCCTTCGGAGGACGAGGTAAACCCGATGTCGCCCACACCCAGCGCCGCGCCGATCGCGACGCCGGTCTTCCAGGTTTTCTCTACCGTTGGCAACGGCGCTGAATAAATCATAGCCGTGCCGACACCGCGCACGCTCAAAATGCGGCGGTTCGTTAGCACATACAAGCTGGACGCCCATTCGAGCATGGCCCAGCCAATTCGGAGCGCGGCAATCGCGATCGCCGCTTGGAACAGGGTGCCGGCGTAATTGGCCGGTGCCCACGGGGAATAGCTAAACGCTGCCAATGCAACGGCAAACAAAATGAAGCGCCCCGAAACGAACAACAAAAACCACGGCGATGGTTTCACCGCAAAATGCACGATCTCGCCGCCGTCCAACAAATGGGCCGGCACGGCTTCGCGCACGGGCGACTCGACCGCAACGCCGGTGGTGGTGCCCTCGTTCAATGTGGGCAACGGTGCCGAGCTAACGCGTGGTGTGCGTTCGTCGTGGTCGGTCATTGGTATAACTCCTCGCGGAGTACGGCAATATCGGGCCAATTGCGATACTGGTTATTGAAATCGAGCCCGTATCCCACGACGAATACATCGTCTACGTCGAATCCAACGAAATCCGCGTGCAGGTCTTTCGGGGCTTTGGCCGGTTTGCGGAGCAGTGTGCAAATTCGCACGCTGGCCGGATTGCGTTCGCGCAATTGTTGCGAGACGGCCTTCAGCGTATTGCCCGTATCCAGAATATCATCGACCACCAACACGTCCCGACCTTCGATTTCCACGTTTAAGTCTTTGACGATTTGTGTGGCACCGCCCTCGGTCGTGGCACCGCGGTAGCGGCTGACGGTCATCAGCCCGATATGCATTTTGAAGGGCAGGTGGCGGATCAGGTCGGCGACGAAAATGATCGAACCGGTCAGAACGGGCACAATCACCAAGTCACGGTGGTTATCAGCATATTCAGCGGCGATTTCGCGTCCGAGTTCACCCACGCGGCGGTCAATTTCCTCTCGCGAAATCAGAATCTTGGCCAGATCATCTTCCATTCCGCAATTATAGGCAGTCGCGGCCTGCTCACAAGGGTGGGTGCGTTTCACAAGCCTCGCATTGACAGAAGTTTGCGGCGATCGGTATGCGAGTGGGGCGGTGAATGTCCGAGTACGCCCAATACCCCGTTTTGAGCTAGGTGTGATGCCTTATCAGCCCGATGATGAGGAGGGTACCCGTGTAGCCAGTCGACGAAAGGGTCGAATCTCGATGGATGGCATGACCTACGGTCAACGCAGCGATCAGCCTTTGGTGTTGATTATCGACGACGCCAAGGACTTCACCGAGTTGGTAGCGAAGATTCTACGCACCTCGGGTTTTCGCACGATTAGCGCTGAAACCGGCAAAGCGGGCCTATCGATCGCTGAGAAATACAACCCGGACGCAATATTGCTGGATTTGGACCTAGGTGACGACGACGGCCGCGATGTTTGCCGCGAGTTTAAGGGACGGCTGGCGACAGCGGACACGCCGATTTTGTTCGTGACCGGATCGGACCTTTCGGATGATTTGGTGCAGGGCTGCTATGACGCTGGCGCGCACGATGTGATTTCAAAGCCCGTGCGGAAAGTGCTGGTGACCAATCGGTTACGTGTGGCGCTGAATGAACAGCGACTGCGAGAAGATTACAAGCGGCTTGCCACGCAAGACCCGGAAACGGGCTTGGAAAACCGACGGCAGTTTTTTCTGCATTTGAGTGAATCGGTTGGGAACGCACAACGATTGCAGCGAGATTCATATCTGTTGTTGGGTGATATAGACAACCTGACGGGTATCAACGTTCGGCATAGCTTCGAGTTAGGCGATGAAGCGATTCTGACGATGGCGCGGTTGTCCAAGCGTTTGATTTCGGTCGACTGTCGCGTCGGTCGAATTGCGGGCGATACGATCGGCATCTTGCTCAAGCGCGGCAGCGAAGCGCAAGCGCTGGCAACGGCGGAGCGCATTTCGAAGACGTTTGCTGCAATTGCCTTCGACCCGGTAAACGATCCCAAGCATTTTCATATGAGCTTTGGCATTAGCCGCGTTCAAGGCAGCCAGGGAATCGGAGTAACGGCCGATCAACTGATGCACGAAGCCGATGTTGCGTTATATGCTCAAAAACAACTGGGCGGCCGCGGCATCTGCCCGTACTGGACGCTTGACCCGAACGATCTGCCCGACATCGCCGACGAAAAGCGCCATTCTCGCATTCGCCGTCGGTCAAAATCGGATCGATCGTTTATCACGGTCGAGAAGAAGTCATCCGAAGGTTTGGACGCATCTGAAATGAGTTCACCGTCGATTTAGCGCGGTACGTTTCGCGCCAACCGCTCAACCACAATTCCCCAACGAATCCAATAACGTCTTACAAATGATGGATTGCTGTTTCGCGCCGCGCGTCGGCTTCTGTTTGCCGAGCGGTGGATGAAGGCACGTTGTGAAACCGATGCGCGCGGCTTCGTTGATGCGCCGGTCGGCATGATGCACGGGGCGCAGTTCGCCGCCGAGGCCGAGTTCGCCGAAGACGACCGCATTTTCGGGTAGGCAACGACCCGTCATGGCGGAGTACACGGCGAGCGCGATCGCCAGGTCCGCCGCGGGCTCGGTGACTCTCACGCCGCCGACGATGTTCACGAACACATCCTGGTCGCCCACGACGACATCGGCGTGCTTTTCAAGTACGGCCAGAATCATGGCGGTGCGCGCCGGATCGACGCCGGTGGTTTTGCGCTTGGCCGAACCGAAGACGGATTGCGCGCAGAGTGCTTGCACTTCAACGAGCAATGTGCGCGTACCCTCGCAGGCGGCGAGAATGACAGAGCCGGGGCGGGCGGCGGGGCGATCTTCGAGAAACATCTTCGACGGGTCGGGCACGGCGGCTAACCCCGCGTCGGTCATTTCGAAGATTCCGAGCTCGTCGGTGCTGCCGAAACGATTCTTAATGGTGCGCACGAGTCGATGCGCGTGAAAGCGATCGCCCTCAAAGTAAGCCACGCAGTCGACGAGGTGTTCGAGAATCTTCGGGCCGGCGATGGCGCCTTCTTTGGTGACATGGCCGACGAGTAGCAGGGCGAAGTTGAGCTTCTTGGCGAGCCAAATCAATCGCGCGGCGGCGTCGCGCAATTGGGTCACGCTGCCCGGTGCGGCGGGTAGTTCGGGGCGATAGATCATTTGGACTGAGTCGATCACGACGATGTCAGGGCGTTCGTCTTGAATGAGTTTGCTGATGATATCGACATTGGTCTGCGCGGCGGCGCGCAGGGGTGAATCTTCAAAGCCCAAGCGCGCGGCGCGCAAGCGCAATTGGCCGAGTGATTCTTCGCTGGTGACGTAAAGCGTCTTGCGCTTGGCGGCGGCCAAGGCATGTCCCGCTTGCAAAAGTAGCGTGGACTTGCCGATACCGGGGTCGCCACCGACGAGGATCGCCGAACCGGGCACGATGCCGCCGCCCAGCACGCGGTCGAATTCTTCCAAACCCGACGGATAGCGCCGCGTGCTATCGGGTTGAATATCAGCTAGCGCTTGCACCAGTGCGTCGGTATCACTTGGCGGCACCAACGGTCGATGTTTGTCCGCGCTACCGGTGGCGGTGTGTTCTTCGAGCGCATCCCATTCGTCGCAGGCGGGGCATTTGCCCATCCAGCGCGGCTGCACGCTGCCGCAGGAGCGGCAGATAAATTGAGTGTGGGTTTTGGGCATGGGTTAGATGGTAACGGGCTGAATGAGGTACCACCAATGGGATTCGAATTTGCTCAAGGACTCAAGTGTTGGATATTCGTCCGCGTCAATCTTGATGATATTGGTGAGGTACGAAATCATGTCACGGATTTCGTCGAAGTCCAAATCCAGTGTAATGGCGACGGGTGATCCGTCGATTAAGCCTTCATCCACCCAGTAGATTTCGTCGGCGATAAGCGATCGAGCCAACTCAGCAGCGATTTGCATGAGCGGCATGCGCACGCGTGGTTCGCTTAAGAAAAGCTCGCGGCCGAACTCGTGCGTGAGCAGCGTGCAGTGCTTGAATTCCTTTAAAGCGTAACCGTGATTGAGGATAAAGATATCGTCTGTTCGCTGATATGATGATTCAATTTTCTGGTTGCCCGACCATTCGACCCACCATTGGCTTGTTTCTGGCGTTTCGATGTGTTTGCTGAAACGGTAGCCCAACTCGTCGAGCCCGCGTTCGTATGTGCCGGGGATAAGGGCGTGGGAGCGGTCCATGAACAAAATTAATAAACAAAGGGAGGGCTTAATACAAGTACCACCTAATACAGTATGTTAGATAGCGATGACGGACCTTCGAGCTATCCTACATTATCTCGACCTAGCCGTTACCTCGATCTCCCCGTTATCATCCACGCTTCGATTAACACAAACGGAGCCCAAACAACATGGCCATCAACGCCAGCCCCATGTATCAAAAAGCCGAAGAGCGCTACCGGTGCGCGTCTTCACCTGCTGAAAAGGTCGACGCGCTCAATGAGATGTTGCGTCTCGTACCCAAACACAAAGCCAGCGAGAAGTTGCAGCAGCTTATTAAGGAACGCATCAAGAAAGCGCGCGACGAGATGGGCAAGGCCGCCAAGACTGGGGCCGGTCAACAGCACGATCCGCTCAGCGTGCCGCGGCAGGGAGCGGGGCAAGTGTTGCTGCTCGGTGCGCCGAATGTGGGTAAGAGCTCGATCGTCGGCGCGCTATCGAAAGCCAAGGTAGAGATCGCCGAGTTTCCGTTCAGCACGCACGCCGCCGTGCCCGGTATGGCGCTGCATGAAGATGTGCCGATTCAGTTGGTCGACGCACCACCAGTGATGGATGGCCATCCGCAACCCGGCATGATCAACGCGCTGCGCAAAGCCGATGCGATTTTGCTGGTCGTCGATCTGGCGGCGATCGAGTTGATCGATCAGTTTCAACAATGCGTGCAGTTGCTCGTCGATCATAAGATGTCGCCCGTCAGCACGGCCGAGCTGTCTTTTGAAGAAGATGGTGATGATAGCGATGATGACGACGAGTTAGGCGTGTTAGGCCGTGAAGAAGACGAAGGCGCAGCGGCGGCGTTACCTAAGCGCGTGTTGGTGGTCGCGAACAAAGCGGACACGTCCGATGCGATGGAAAACTACGAAACGTTTAAAGAACTGGCCGAGACAGATTTGAAGATGCTGCCGATATCGGCAACGACGGGCGACGGTCTGCCCGCAATGATGGAAGAGTTGTTTAGCTTGTTAAACGTGATTCGCGTCTATGCCAAGAAACCCGGCAAGCCCGTCGAAAAGAAAGACCCGATCATCCTACCCGTCGGCGGCACAGTCGAAGACATGGCCCGCACGATTCATAACGAGATGGCCGACAACCTCAAACACGCCCGCATCTGGGGCGGCACGGTCCACGACGGGCAACAAGTAACGGGCGGGCATGTGCTGACGGATAAGAATGTGGTGGAGTTGCATGTGTAGACTGAATGTCGAATTGCAAGAGCAAGGGTCCAAGAATTGAGAATGGAGAATTGGGAATTTAGAAAGTCGCCTGCATAACACGTTGCCAAAACAGAGTAGTGGGTCCGCAGGAGTTTATCTTTTGCAAACGCAATTCTGCAGCGAATTAATAATCTTGCGTTGTGTTTCTTTTTTCTGGCTTATGGTCAGCAAACAAAAGCACACAGAGATCATTTGTGTTCCTGAGTGTGAACCTCACCCAAACCTCACCACATAAACCGGCGGCAAATAGTTACTCACGCACGCCCAACTATCGCCTTGATTCTGCGTCGCGAACACGCTGCCCGTTGTCGTGCCGAACACGAGCGTGTCGCCGGTCTCGTCCACTGCCAGCGCGTGTCGAAAGACGATGTCGTACGCGTGTTCCTGCGGTAAACCGTCGCGCAGTTCGTCGAAGCTGTTGCCGCCGTCGCGCGTGCGGGTGACGACGAGCTTACCGTCCACGGGGATGCGCTTCTCATCTTTGATCGCCGGCACAAACCAGGCCGTATCGGGCTCGCGCGGATGTACGGCGCATGCAAAGCCGAAATCGCTAACGGCGGCGCGATCGACGTGCGTCCAGTTTGCACCGCCATCGACGGTGCGAAAGATGCCGTTGTGATGTTGTGTCCAAAGATGATCGGGGCTGGCAGGGCAGGCGACGACGATGTGCGGGTCTTGCGAATTCTCGTCGTATGCCTGTTCCGGCGGCATATAGGCGGCGAACATACCCTTCGAGCGAATCTTCCACGTGGCACCGCCATCTTCCGATTGCCACGCGCCCCCGCAGGAGATGCCGACCGTGATGTGCTGGCTGTTGCGCGGATCGACGATGACCGAGTGAATGCCGGCCGCATCGAATCCGCCGCCGAACCATTGCTTGCGTTCATCGCGAAACCATAGGTCGTCCATCATGGTCCAACTGTTGCCGCGATCGTCGGAACGAAAGAGACCACCGGGCAGCGTGCCGCACCAGAGCGTGCCGGGTTGGTCGGCGCCGCCGGTTTGCAGTTCCCAAATCATGTCGAGCTTCCAAGGGATTTCTTTGCCGCTGAAGGGGTGCTTCTCGATCTGTTCGCCGTCGGGGAGCGGTGGGTATTCGGGCACGGCGATCTCTTCCCAGTTCGCGCCGCCGTCGTCGCTGCGATGGAGTTTGTCACCGAAGTGACCGTGATGCAGCGCGGCATAGAGCGTCCCGTCGCGCGGGTCGTTTAGCACCATCGTGACCGGGTCGCCGAGGAAGGCAGTGCGGGCGATGTGCCAGCCGCCGCCGTTCCATTTGCCGTTGCGTTCGAGAATGAACAGACCCTTGCGGGTGCCGATGAAGACGCGGTCGCTCATGGGTGGCTCCTTGGTGGTTAAGAGGCCGTATTATGCGCGAATTGTTGTGCGGAGAAGAAGAGGTTGGGATTTATTTGGTCTGGTTGATTGCGCATCGTTCTCCGCAAACGAATAATCGGAATTGCCGCGAGAATACTGGGATTCGGCGCGAAAGTTCAGAGCCCCGCCCTGTGGGCGGATAACTGTACGCGCGTTACCGACCCACCGGCTGCGTGGGGGCATAGGCTTGTCGCTGCGGAATCTCCAGCCGATTGAACGATTTGTAATTCTCAATGCTGCCGACACGCGCGAGGCGCACCCAATTGCGCATCAAGTTGCCGCCCGTGTCTTCGAAGTATTCCGTCTTGGGGCCAACGCCGCCGCTATTGGATGAAAAGTATTTGATGCCTGTGATCTTGCCGGCGTCGTCGCGCGTCCAATCGATGAAGATGACCGAGTGGCCGGTTTTGTTGTTGCGGCTGTAATCGCAGAAGTCACCCGCGCGCGCGTCTTCCCAGTTGTCGATCTTCTGGCCGAGGCCGTAGGCGACGATGCCGCGTTGTGGGCTGTCGCCTTTGCCTTCGACGTACCAAAGCTGTAGCAAGTTAAAGAGATCGTCGAAGCACAGGCCGTTGAATTCGTCGGGTTGTAAGCCCTTGGCACGATTGCGCAGCTTCATAGCGCGGCAGAAGATTTCAAACGTGAGCCCACAGCAATAGCTACAACGCGACCCATCGGGATATGCCTTGGCGACGACGCGCCCCTGATACCAGATGTCTTCGGTCACGCCGTTGTAGATGTCGTATTCGAGCGGCTTGCAATGGTAGGGATAAGAGCCGTCGGTCGGATAGGCTTCGATCACGCGCAGCACGTACGGATTGAGCGCGCCGTCGGCATCATCGATGACGGGTTCCGCGCTGGCGAGGTATTTGGTCACCGGCGTAAAGCCACGACCATCAACGGGGTAGCGGCGGAATTCGAAATCGCGTTTCGGTTGGTCATCGCTTGCTGTCGTCGGCTCGCATGTTTTGGCATTGTCGCAGTGCGAACACGGCTTACCGTTCGTCGGTTGGCCGCAGCCATTGAGAAGGATGGTGAGCAAGGCGATCGACGCGAGCGAAATGGAAAGACGCGTTGGCAATTGAGGCTCCTGAGAGAACGGTCGACGTTTTCATCCGACCTTACCCGGGCGACGTGATCAAGCCCAGCTACCGAATGATCGCAGATGCTGATTTCCAGACTGGTGACAGCGTTGCCGGCGCGGCGAATATACACCGATTTGCGAACAGGTGCCGGAAAGGAGTTGGCACTACGCCAAGTAGGCGTAAGGATGTGTAAGTTTATCGAAATTAAATACTTAGGTAATCGGGGCGACTTGATTCGAACAAGCGACCTTCTACACCCCATGCAGACGCTCTGACCAGGCTGAGCTACGCCCCGAGGGTGATCCACGATTACAGCCCCGCCTCGGTGAATTGTCAATTCTGGGCCGAAATAACGACCGGAAATTCCTTTTGCCGCGTGCGGTCAAGGCCTTTAGCATGCGGGAAATGCGGGTTTGATCGACCTGACATTTGTCGCGGTGAGCCGATCGCTTATTTGTGCGATCGTGCGTTCCCTTTGCCAGGAAGGGCCGCGGCACACGTGACGAGTCGTTGCGAACAATCATTTACTCCGGTCGATTATGGTGCGGCCCGGTTTTTGCCTCCTGCTGCGAAATGAGCACGGGGCAACGCGGAAGCCGAGCGGCGTCGACTGACCGATCATCAATCTGAGAGAACCCGTCGACGTGACTTCCTTACAAACGCAACCGACCAGCGAGCGTAGTGCGAACATCCCGTCTGCCGTGACGGCGGCAGCGTCTCGACCAGAGTCGGTCACGACCACTGGCGATAAGACGGCGTTAACGTTCGAGGACGCCACGTGCGAACTTTGCGGTCGAGCACCGACCGAGCATTTGTTGACCACGCACGATATGGGCTGGCGGGCACCGGGCGAGTTTAGCTTGGTGCGCTGTACGCATTGCGACTTGATCATTACGACGCCAAGGCCCGCACCGGCGTCAATGCCGCGCTACTATGCCGATTGGTATTCGCACAAAACGCTTGCCGAACAACACGATGAATTGCGCAAGGCTCCGTATCACAGATACGTGAAGTGGATGCGCCTAAAGGTGCTCGAAAAAACGGGACGGTTGGAGCAAGGGGCGCAGGTGCTCGATGTGGGCGGCGGCTTTGGCGCGCAGCTTGAGTATTACATGGATAAGCGCGGCGTGAATGCGACGCTGCTCGATTTCGATCCGGCTGTGACTGAAAACGCCATGATTAGGAATCGCGCGACGATCATGTCGGGCGATTTGCTCGACGCCGATTTGCCGGAAAATCATTACGATCTCGTCACGCTGTACGAAACGCTCGAACACGTCTATCAGCCGAAGGCCACACTCGAAGCGGCGCTGCGCGTGTTAAAGCCCGGCGGTCGATTGGTCGTCGAAGTGCCGGATTATGGCTCACCGTTTCGCAAGTTGTTTGGGCGTTATTGGTTTGCGACGATGGTGCCGGTGCATTTGCATCACTTTACAAAGCCGTCGTTGCAGAAGGTGGTAAAGGCGGCCGGCTTTGAGCCGTTGCGGCATGTCGCGGTATATACCCCTTTCGAAACGTCGGCGAGTATCGCCGTGCGCTATTGCGAAAAGCGCGGCTTGATGGTGAGCGACGTGACGGAAGCGTCGAAGGTGTTTAAGCCGCCGTACAAGCGTGTCCCGTTTTACTTGGCGCTGTCGATCTGGACGGGCGGGTTCGATTTGCCGTGGCAGTTTTGGGCGTGGCTGTGCAATCGAACGGGCGTGCAGGCGTTGGTGGCGCGCAAGCCGGGGTAGTGGTACCGATCGTGATTCCTCACCCTTCGCTGCTGCGAAGGACGGGGCACCCGAAAAGCGCATGCCGGGGTCGTGGGCGGCGCGATGTCACCGCTGGTACTTCGTGGGTTTAATCTTGGTACTGTCGCAAAGCCGTAAACATTTTTGAGCGTGTCAGGTTGATTAAGATTTGCTTTTAGCGATGGAAACGTTAGATACCTCCAAAGCAGTAAGCATGGCTAACGCAAGCCAAGATCCTGCGGGGATCGATCAAACGCGGCAACGCGACGTTTGCAATGTCTGCGAAGTCGAGTTCGATCCGGAACGACACGAATCGGCGCTGGTGCCTTGCCATGTGCAGGCGTTTCGCGGTCGCGCGTTTCGGCTGTGGCGCTGCGACGGCTGCCGGTCGATTCATTGCCTCGACGTTGTCGATTTGGATCATTACTACAGTCGCTACCCATTCGCCCAAGCCAAGCTGGATCGCGTCTTTCGTATTTTTTATCGGAATCTCGCTCGGCGTTTTATCGAACATGGCATGACGATATCGTCTCGCTTGCTCGACTACGGTTGCGCCAACGGCTTGTTTTGTCAGTACCTGCGTGAATGCGGTTTCACAAATGCCTTTGGCTATGACCCCTACAGCGCTAAGGCCGAGTTTAACGACAAGAAAGTGCTAGACCGTGGCCCGTTTGAGTTCATTTTGTTGCAAGATGTGCTCGAGCATGTCGAATCGCCCGCCGATTTGCTTGCACAACTGGACGAACACCTCGCACCCGGCGGTCATATCCTGATCGGCACGCCCAACGCCGAGAACATCGACCTGCAAAATCATCACGTTTATCCCAATGAGCTTCACGCACCGTATCATTTGCACATTCCCACGCCGAATGTGCTAAAGAAACTCGGTACGGAAAGGGGGTGGACGCCGGCGCGCGTTTATGATCGCTCGTATCACGATCGACCTTGGTTTGGCTTGAACACGCGCGCGGCGAAGGTCTATCAACAATTGATCGGCGGCTCGTTTGATGCGTTATTTGGGCCGTTGCAACTCGGGCGAATGCTTTCGTCGCCGCGCTGGGTTTTTTATGCGGTCTTTGGGTATTGGATGAGTTATAAGTCGGATGTGTCGGCGATGTTTCGCAAGTAGGCTTATTGTTGATGGCCCTCGAAGCTTCA
>JAUIHO010000079.1 GCA_030432035.1 Phycisphaerae bacterium | reverse complement strand
GAGCTTGTTGAGGATTTCCTCAACCTCGGCGTCGTCAAGACGAACGGTTTTTACCAGATTCTCGGTACCAGCCACCCTAAAATCCAATTCGGTAAAGCGCGATGCGCTAAGTTCCCGGTGAAGTCTTCCCTATAACTTCGGATACATCTAATGGACAGGTAAGGTCACAACGCTCGAATGGGGCTAGATTTATCGTCCGAAAATTCGGATGGCGTATGCGTCTCTACACAGTTGCTATAAACGGGTGTATTTCGATAAATCAAGTCGCCTTCCGATCGCTCGATGGTACGTTATCGCGCTGCGAAGCGACCTCGACATTGGCCGATAAATCCTTGAGATGAGCAACACGGCCCCACAAAACGAACAACCGGAACAGCAAACTGACGAGAACGAGAAGAAGGCTGACCGTCGGCAATTTCTGCGCCAAGGACTGCGCCGTGCAGCCTATGTTGCCCCTGTGGTGATGCTTCTCAAGCCGCCGCAGGCCGTTGCTGGGTCGGGCGGCAGCCTGATCACGCCGGGGCCGTAACATGAGTGCGCTAACCGCCCCCACTATTCATGTCGACACCCGCCTTTGCTGTCGGCAAGATTTGCGCTTACGCCCCATCGATGACGGTGCCCTACTTTACGACCCGGTCCGTGATTCCGTCCACTATCTCAACGCAACGGCGCTTTGCGTTTGGCAACAATGCAACGGTGCTCATTCGATTGCAATGATCTCGCAAAAATTGCACGACGAATTTGACGGCATCGAACTCGACACCATTGAAGCGGACGTCACTGCAACCTGTACACAACTATTGAACGACGCTCTGCTCATCCACGAGGCGGCAGCGTGACATCGCTATCGTTACCCATCACTGCTGATACGACCGGCCGCGCGCCGAACGAGCAAGCCAAGGCCCGGCGTGAGGCGGATTCGGGCTGGCTGCAATTTGACGCACAGTTGGGCCCCGTTGCGGTGCGCCTAATGACGAACTGCACTCGGGTGTACGCCGACTACGCAACTGTCAATCACGACGTGCAGACGACCGGTGAATCAGCGGGTTTTCGCACCACCGTCGTCGTCGAGAAACGTCGCTCGTGGCGCAGCGGCATCGTGCACTATCACATCAAGAGCGAGGTTGAAGAGCGCTTTACCGTTCGCAAGCGGGCGCGCGTCGTTCCGCATATCGACGGGATGATCAATCTCAGCGTCGCGCGGCACCTGCCCGATTTTGTGCAACTGCACGCCGCCGTGTTGCAACGCAGCGATGTCGGTTTGGTGATCCCCGGCGGGCCGGGGTTCGGCAAGACAACGCTAACGGCAGCACTCATCAAACGCGGATGGAATTATGCCAGCGACGAGTTCGCGTTGATCGATCCGAGAACCGTCGAGCTTGCGCCGTTTCCGAAATCGCTGAGCATCAAGCCGGGGTCGGTCGAATTACTCGAACGCGAAGGCATCGAGTTAACGACACTGCCGCGCTTTCATCGTGTCGACAAGGGGGCGATACGCTGTTTACCTGCGACGCATATTCGTCGCGATGCGTTGGCCGACCGCGTAACGCCGCGAATGATCGTCTTTCCCAATCTCGAAAGCACGGCAGAACCGACGATTCGCGAGATCCCGCGCGGTCTCGCGGCGATGCACTGCTTGCGACGTTGCTTCAACTTCGCCCGCTGGGGACCGGCGGCGATGGAAACCGTCGCGCAACTGTGCGAGCAGTGTTCGTGTTATGAGTTAACGACGGGGAATTTGGCAAAGACATGCGAGCTGATCGACACGTCTGCCGACGAAGCGGCACGCGAGCCAATTGGTAACGCGAAACAAACGACATTAGCAACGCCGCAGATCGATGCTGCCCGAAACAGCACTGAAATTGTTACCGCCCACTAAGCAATGACCGACCAAAGCGTGACCATTCAGCCGGATACTTTTCTCAACTTGCCCGCCGCGGCAGGCAAACCGGCCGTGCGAGCGGTTGCGCCCCCCGATTTGTTGACGCCTACCGATGTCGATCGGTATCTGGCGCGAGTGATTGCAAAAAACGAGACGGCCATCGAGCATCTGCGACATGCACCAGTCGGCCTGCTCTCGCGTTTAATCGATCGCGCGATCGACTTAGGCGTGTTCGGAGTGGTCGAGTCGCGACTTCACGACGCAGGCATCGTATTGCCTCCCCTATTGCGAGACCGCCTGCAACGCGAACGGCAACGAACCGAGATCCAAAACCGACATCGCCTGACGCATGCTTTGCAGTTAGTCGAGCGTCTCGATGCCGCTGAGATTCCGTACGTACTATTAAAAGGCGCGGCACTGATCGCGTGCGGCGCTGCGGACCTAAACGCGCGCCCGATGACTGACGTGGATGTGCTAATTCGCGCGCAAGACGCGGAAAAGGTCGACCAGATCATCAACGAACTCGGCGGACGCGCCGGTGCCGATTTGGTACAGGCCGACTTCTACCCGCGATTTCATTACGAACGCGAATATCTGACCGGCACGCCGCCCGTTAAGATCGACCTACACGTACGCGCGTTTCGACCGACGCTCTTTGCCATGCGCACACCTGTCGATGCGTTCTTACAAAACTGCGAGACCGTCAAGTTATTGGGGCAACGCGTTCGAATTCCCAGCGCGACGACGATGCTGATTCATCTGGCCGTGCACGCCGCCTGTCACGGCGGAAGGCACTTGCGCTGGCTGCACGACGTGTATCATTGGTTAACGTTCAAGCAACAATGCATCGACGCTCAGAATGTCGCTCGCCTCGCATCGTCGTGGCGACTTACAGCACCGCTGCACCTTGCGTTAACGAACGTCGGCGATGTATTCGACGCCCAAACCCTCGTGCGACCCTATCTCGACGCGTTATCCCTACTGCTAGATCCGTTGGCGAGCTTGACCTTAGCTCAAGCATCGCGCGCATTGGAACGACCGGCCTATGACGCATGGATAAACGCGATGGGGGTACCAAGTTGGCATGGCAAATGGCAGTATCTTGCGGCTGTAGGTCTGCCGAGTGAATCGCATCTGCGCGAGCATTACCGTGGTAACCATGTCGGCTGGCGCTGGATCGCCCATGCGATGAGATTGGGTAAGCGCGTCATACCACGCCGCGCGAACGACGCCGCTTAAATATTCATCAAGTGATCGGGGTGGTTCTCGGCGAATGATTCCACACCGCCGGCATAGCAACCCAAAATCCGCCGAATTGTGCGATCTTCATCTTTGCTGTCATAATTTTCAACCAACGGCGGGCTGATGCGCAGCTCGTAATGAAAGTATGGCTTGGAAATAACGAAGCCCTGCAGCACTTCCGAGTTTGAGCGCAACGCGATTTGCAGCGGGCCGATCAGCACTTCCCGATCGGTGCCGAACATCGAGACGGTCATCGTTTTGGTCGTCTGACCGCGACGCCGTTCGGGGTCGAGCAAGCTCGCGACGATTTTGTTGTCTTGCAGATGTCGATAGATGCCGCGTGGAAACGAATTGGCAGCGAACATCTTCATGCGTCGGATTTCGGGAAACGTTTCGACGTAGCGATTTTGAATATAGCGCCGTACGGCGCTTTCCTTGCCGTCGCGCACACCGGCCAATTCAAAGCCGAGCAACGCCATCAACAATCCGGCAATGTGATGCGAGCCGAAGTGGCACAGTGCCACGTACACGCCGTTGCCTTTCTGCTGTCCATCCTTAACGTGCTGCACGCCCGACAACTCGATGCGATTCATGATCTGATCGCGCGGGATGCGATCGAGAATGGTGTAGAAAATCTTGTCGCAGCGCATGCGCGTGAAATAGCCGATGCACGCCTTACGACGAAACTTCGGCGTTGCCTGCTCTTTGAAATACGCCTTGAGCTTTTCGTGTACACGGCGGCGGCGACGGTAATCCACCAAATACTCGCCGATGCCGAAGGCGTACCCCAGTAAATAGAGGCCCGACAGACTAAAGACGCGCATCCAAACGCGCAGGAACGCCCGCACGATTCGGATGCGCACCAGTGTGAAGAAGGGCACGGGGTGCTCTTCGATCGACATGATGCCGGGGGACGGGTCGTTGCGCTTGTCGGCGGCGTCCGACGGATCGGGGCGGCTACGCGGCTTGCCATCGGCGCGCAAGGCATCCTCTGCGTTTTCGCCAGTCGCAGCCTCCATGACGTCGGCCGGCTTTTCCGTGGATGCGGTCTTCATGAATCGCAATCGAACGCCCGCGGGCTATTCGTCGTCGTCGTCCTTCGGCTGATACTGTGCCATGACGGATTGGGCTTCGTTGCTGGGCACTGGCTCGTAATGCGAGAACTCCAGTGCGTAGCTACCCTTGCCGCCGGTCATCGAACTCAACCGGGAATGATAATCGGAAAGCTTCGCGAGCGGCACCTGTGCTTCGATCAGCGTCATATTTCCCGGCAGCAAATCTTGCCCGGTCGGTCGACCGCGGCGTTGAGCCAAATCGCCCGTGATATCCCCCACCTGATCGGTCGGGGCGGTGACTTCGACGTTAACGATCGGTTCGAGCAGTACCGGCTTGGATTTCAACACCGCGTCTTTGAACGCGAGTTTACCGGCGGTCTTGAAGGCAACTTCTTTCGAATCGACCGGGTGGTGCTTGCCGTCGGTGATGGAGACCTTCACATCTTGCATGGGGAAACCCGCCAGCGGCCCGGCTTCCATCAGCTCGGTCACGCCCTTCTTAATTGCGGGCTCAAACTGGCCCGGAATCGAACCGCCGAAGATATCCCACGACCATTCGAGCGTCGGATCTGCGCCGCGCTCCAGCGGGTCGATCTTGAGATAGACCTCACCAAACTGACCGGCACCGCCCGTTTGCTTCTTGTGGCGGTAGTGACCTTCTGCACCCTTGGAGATCGTTTCGCGGTAAGGAATCTTGGGAATCTTGGTGTCTACTTCGAGCTTAAACTGCCGCGCCATCTTGGAGAGAATCACCCGCAGGTGCATGTCGCCGTTACCACTAATGACCAACTCGTGGGTTTGCGGATCGTGATTGATCTTGAAACACGGATCGGTCTCGGTGAAACGGTGGATGGCTTCGGAGAGTTTGCCTTCGTCGCCGCGAGCTTTGGGCTCAATGGCGAGAGCGTACATCGGCTGCGGGAATTTCGGCATCTCGACGTAACCGTCGTTGGCCTCAGTGAATACCGTATCACCGATGCTCAACTCCATCTTGGCGACAGCGATCAGATCACCCGGAATCGCCTCGTCGGTTTCTTTGTGTTCGCCGCCGACGAAATAATGGAAGTGGCCCGGTCGATGCCCCTTGCGGTCGCCGGTGGCCATGATGTTTTTGTCGGCCTTGGTAGTGCCCGAGAGCACGCGGATGTAGGGATACTTGATCTTGCTCTTGTGATCGACGGCGACCTTGAAGACCTGGCCGATGAACTTATCGCCGGGTACCTGAATCTCTTCGTCGTCGGCATCAGGATGCTTAAGGAAGCGCTTCTTACCTTCCAACGGGCACGGACAACAATCGACGATGAAATCGAGTAGCTCTTTGATACCGATTTCGTCTTTGGCATCAGTAAAGAGCAAAGGAACAATCGTTCCGGCGCGAACGGCCTTGACGAAGTTTTCTTTGACCAACTCGATGGGAAGATCGCCTTCTTCGAAGTAGCGATTCATCAACACGTCGTCACATTCGGAAACGCGTTCGATGATGTTGGTGTGTTCGTGTTCGACGTCGAGAATATCCGATTGACCGCCGCATTTTTCGAGGCAATTAATGACCGACTTGCGACCTTGCGCGGGCAGGTTGATCGGTGCCACCACTTGGCCGAACGATTCCTTAATATCGTTGACCAGTTGTTCGAGGTCGGCCGATTCGGCATCGAAGTGGTTAACGATAATCACGCGACCGAGGCCGAAGCGCTTGGCTTGCTCGCGCATGCGGCGTGTGTTGACCTGGATACCGCCGGGGGCGTTGATCACAATAGCGGCCGTTTCGACGGCGGCGAAAGACGCTACTGCCGGACCGATGAAGTCGGGTGCACCGGGCGTATCGATCAGATTTAGCCGCTTACCGCGATGCATGACCGCCAGCACGTGCGAATCGATCGAATGGCCGCGATCTTTTTCTTCGTCGTCGACATCGAGATGGGAGGTCTTGTCGTCCACGCTGCCCATGCGGTTGGTGACGCCTGTCGCATGCATGATCGCCTCACACAACGACGTCTTGCCCGAGCCGCTGTGCCCCACGAACGTCATGTTCCGAATGTCACCCGTCGTATAGGCGGTCATGTGCGTTACCTCCGAAGAATTGGATTGTCGTTTTCAGACCGCAGACGCCGCGCCGCAACGAATCGAATGACCGTTGGAATATGCACCACGCCGGTCGGCAATTCGGCCAATGATAGCGTTTGGGCTTTATGCGAACAAGGTATGAGGTAGGTGCTCGATTACCCGCAGTTATAAAAACTCATTGAGGCATTTTCGCCATATAGTCTTGTATGGAAGCAATCTACATCCCAATGAGTACCTTTCGGCTTTATTCTGCGATGTACCAGTCATTAACGGGTGGCCCTGCACCGGGTGCCCCTGCCCCCTGGGGCTGGGGGACTAAATCACGCCTACGCAAACCTTAAATGTAAATCTAACGCACAACCTCGATGCACCACGATCACCCGACCAACAACAACGCAATCGATAAGTACAACGTCGCGCTGACAGCGTCATTCACCGTCGTGATCAGCGGCCCCGTTGCAATCGCCGGGTCGATACCCAATCGCCGAAACAGATACGGCAATGTCAACCCCATCGAACCCGACAGCAATATCGCCAACATCATCGCGCAGCCGACAGAGGCGGCAAGGCGAAACGTTGATGCTGCAACTTGGGCGGTATCGCCAGCCGCGCTGCTGTGGCCACCGCCGAAGTTCATGCCCGAATTCATAATGATAAACGCGCCGGCCGCCGCGAAGATCCCCGCACCAATGCCCAAAATTCCCGCAATGCGCATCTCTCGATAGGCCGCACGCCGAAACTGGCTCGCCAATACATCGCCCGTGGCCAGCGCTCGCACAATGACAGTCGAAATTTGCACGCCGGCATTGCCACCCATGGCCGCAATCGGAATCAAAAACGGAATCAACAGCGCGAAGATATTCTTATCCATCTGCTGTTCGAAAAAGATCGCGATCAACGACGCCGCAAACGTGCCGCCAAGGCACGGCAACAACCAGCGTGCCCGCACGCTGGCCGCATACAGAACGCTTTGACGCGAAAACTCGTCCGCGTCGGTCCCGGCCATATGGAAGATATCTTCCTCGGCCTCTTCTTCCGCAATCTCAAGTACGTCGTCGTGCGTAATGACGCCGACCATACAGAAATCATCATCAACGACGGGCAGCGCGACCACGTCGTACTTATCGAACTTGTTCTTAACCTCTTCCTGATCGTCGCCCACATTCGCCGTAAACAAATCATCGAGCAACAACTTCTCGATGGGCATCTCGGATGGGTTCGCCACCAACCGCACCGGCGGCACGATGCCGACCAACTTGCCCGCCGAGTCGACGCTGTACACGTAATACAGCTCGACGCGCTGCTCTTCCGTCAGCTTGCGAATCATGTTGATCGCGTCGCCGACCGTCGCGCTAATCGGAACGCTCACGAACGCCGTGTTCATGATTCCGCCGGCGCTGTCTTCGTCGTATTGACGCAGCGGCTCGACGGCGGCGCGATTCTCTTCGGGCAAATGCTCGACGATCTCGTCGGCGCGCTCGGCGTCCATTTCGTCGAGCACGTCCACCGCATCGTCGGCGGGCAGTTCGGACAAAACGGCCGAGACCTGCTCGGGCTGGAAGCCGTCGAGCATTTCCGAACGAACCGACTCTTCCAGCAACACGATCGCTTCGGCAGCCGTCCGCGGCGGCAGCAGGAACAGGACGCGCGAGCGCTCTTCCTCGCTCAACGCCTCCAGACAGTCAGCGACATCGGCAGCGTGCAGGTCGGCGAGGAACGATTGCAGCTTGGCTTCATCTCCGTCGGAAAGGACGGCGCGGAAATCCTGCAAGAGGCCTTCGTTATCCTCGTGGCGACGCGGTTCGCTGGTTGGCGGTCCTTCGACGGGCATGCGGGCATTATTGCGGCGGCCCGGTTAAACACAACCGGCCCTATTGATGCGTGCGGCTTTTGACAAGGCGATTAAGCTCGGTTTTAACTGCCCGCCACATGAACGTTTTGCATTTCGCCCATTCCTATATCCCGCAATACGGCGGCACGACCACGCGTTTGATCAACTTGCTGTCGGACCCACAGCACCATCATTTGCTAATCGTGCCGATGCCGAACCTGCCGGGAACGAATGACATCCCGTGGGAAGAAACGTTCGACAACATCACCGTTCGGCGCGTGCCGTTAAGAGGCGGCCCTTCTATCAATTGGTTTGCGGCGCGAAACGCTCGGCTATTAGCGGCGGCGGTTCGGCCCGATGACAATATCGACATCGTGCAAGGACATAACCCGCCCCCCTTCGCGCGGGCTGGTTATCTCGTCGCGCGACAACGCAAGCTGCCGATCATCTACGAAGCGCATCGATTGTCGTTTGATTCATTTGGGGCTAATCGCGAAACGCCGTTACCGAGGGTCGTGGATCGTGCGATTCGATACGGCATCCGGCGAGAAGAACGCCCCTTCTTCGAGAACGCCGATCAGATCGTCGTGCAGACCGAGATGCACAAGCGGCGCATTCTGGAGTGCTTTCGTCTCGACGAGCAACGCATCCACATCATTCCGATGGGTGTTGATGAAAAACGGCATCGCGTGACGCCGGAGATCGAAGCGGCCGCAGCAGCCTTGCGCGAACGGTACGGCTGGCGCGATCTCACCACCTTCTACTACAACGGTTACCTTGGCAGTTCCAACGGCATCGCCACGCTCATCGCAGCCGCGCGACAATTACCGCCCGAGACCAAGAAGCGCGTCCGGATTGTCATGCAAGGGCGCGGACCTTTGGAAAAAATGGTTCTACAGGCAGTCGGTGCCGACCCCGACTTGTTTCAGATGATCCCGTCGGTGCCGTACGACCAAATGCCGGCACATTACGTCGCCGCCGATGTAGTGGTCATTCCCGTCGCGCCGATTCGCTTATGGTCCTGCAACAACCCGACGAAGCTGCTGGAGGCGATGGCATTGGAGCGGCCCGTGCTGGCCAGCGACGTGCCGGGAATCACAGAGTTACTTACAGACGGCGAAACGGGGTACACCTTTCGAGCGGGAGATGTGCTCAACTTGGTTCACTCGTTGGAAAAGCTATTGTCATCAGCCAAGCTGTCGCCGGTCGGTCGATCCGCTCGCATACGCGTATTAGCCGATCGTCGCTGGGCAAATGCTAGATCCAGTTTGCACGAGGTTTACTGTTCGATTGAGAAGTGCAGTACCGCCACCAATAAAAAATGACCATATCGAGCCGATTCCGGTTGCCTTGCCTCAAATCAGCAAAGGAATTAGTCGGGAAGTTCTTGGCATCAATCCGAGAAACCGCTAAGTTCATGTTCGATGATTAATAATTGACCTTGAAAGAGGAGCGAGAGGTGTACCGAGCCTCGCCAGCCCCATGATCGGTCCCGCCACGAAATCTGAAACCGCTGAAGCATTTGCGCCGTCGCGCGCGCGTCAGGAAGCCATGTACGGCTTTCCGTATCACCATATCATGGAATTCGACTCATCGAATTACTCGGGCTTTGCCCAAACCAAGAATAGCCCTAGCGGATTTCGATACGCGTCATATCTGATTCGAACCATCGAAGAATTGGAAGGCTTGGAATTCGATTCGCTGATCGATATCGGTTGCGGCGACGGCTTCTTTCTCAAACATGTAGCGGATCGTTTTCGAGATAAGCAACTGGTAGGGATCGATATCAGCGAACCAGCTATCCAACTTGCCAACACGCTGTGTAATCCCGGCACCCAAGGTGTTGGCTCGCTAGAGTACCATTGCGATGATGTGGTCAATAATCCACCGACTCGGCAATTCGACGTAGGGACTTCGATCGCCGTGTTGGAACACATTCCACCGGAAGATTTGGCAGATTTTGTGGCTGCGCATCGCCGCGCAATAAAGCCAGGTGGTACATTGCTGGTCGTGCTGCCATCAAAAAATCTGCCGATTAAGAATATTTCACGTCATTACCAGCACTTTGATGACGACTCAGCCCGCGCAATGCTCGAGCCGAACTTCACGGTCGAAAGCATCGAATACCTTAACAACGACAGATTTTGGGGACGCCTGCTATCGGTAATTCTGACAAATCGCATGTTCATCCTGAATCACCGCGGGCTACGGGAATTTCTATTTAAACAATACATGAAGCGAATGGTGCGCTGTCGAGGAAAAAACGGTTTTATGATGATAGTTCGCTGTCGTCGGCCGATGGACTAATTCGACTATGCACGGAAAAGGCATTAAGGGATGGGTGCGGTCGCTTGGAGGCGGCATTTCGCTGGTTTTCGGCCGCAACAGTAGCGGCATCCAACGCGGTCGGATGCTACGTCTGCACATATATCTCCATATGCGTTACCTGCTGCGTGCGATGCTGGGTCGTCAGCGACGACCGGTAAAGGGCGTGAATATCTGCGGCATGCGGGTGGACGCTCCGAGTATCGAGGCCTTAGCGTTTCTGCTTCAAACAGTCTATATGCGCCGCGATTACGAAATCGGAGACGCGCGACCAAAGCCGCTGATCATCGACTGCGGTAGCAATATCGGAATGTCGGTATTGTATCTAAAACACCACTTTCCCGATGCGCGCATACTGGCATTTGAACCTAACCCCACAGCGTTTGAGTACCTCACCGCCAATGTCAAACAAAACGCGCTGCGCGACGTAACCCTCCATAGAAAAGCCGTTGCGAACCGCACGGAAACACGCGTTTTCTTCAGTGACGCAGATGACGACGGATCGTTGGGGGCGAGCCTAACGGATCGGTTGCGTGAAAAATCCGGCCGTTCCGTCGTCGAGCAAAGCGTGGAATGCATTGCCCTTTCATCGCAAATTGTAGAACCCGTCGATTTTCTGAAGGTCGACGTAGAGGGCGCGGAGCAGGAAATCCTTGAAGATCTGCGCGACCGGGGATTACTAAGGCAAATCAGCAAGATGTTCGTCGAATACCATTACAATGATTGCAATCCGAACAATCGACTGGTAGACATCCTAAACATCCTTGACGAGGCGGGCTTCGATACTGTTATCGACTCCAAGAGACCGCCACCATATACGGCCCAGTTAGGCGTTTCCTATAAGTGCAATCTTTTTGCCACTCGTGAAAAGGCCGTGTCATGAGCGAAATTCCCGAGTTTCTGTTCATCGGCGGCGCACGTTGCGCATCAACATGGTTACACGATTGCCTAACGGCTCACCCGCAAACATGTGTTCCTCGGCGTCCCAAGGAACTAAACTTCTTCAATCGCGACAGCAACTACGAAAAGGGGCTCGACTGGTATCGACGATTTTGGGAACATAAAAGCGAGAATCAGGTATGCGGAGAAGTAACTCCAACGTACTTGTGCCACCAACTAACAGCACAGCGTATCAAGTCACACTTCCCGAATATTAAGCTAATCGTTTGCCTGAGAAATCCGATCGACCGAACCTATTCGGCCTATCGTGGCCACGTTCTAGCGGGTCGCATCGACCCCGGTGTGACGGTCCGAGCGGCATCAGACAGCCTTACATTTGATAACCAATCGAGCCTGATCGATCACGCGTTTTATTTTCGCCACCTCAAGAGGTTTCTTGAGCACTTTACATCGGAGCAATTATTCATTTATTTATTCGATGATGTCCGCGCCGATCCGTTGGGCACAATCGCGCGCGTCTTCGAATTTCTTGAAGTCGATAGTAATTTCGTTCCGCCGGAGTTCGAGAAGAAGGTCAACACCGGCTTCCAAATCCAATCAAGGGGGGCATCGCTAGTGAGGCGTCTGTTCAAGGTAGGCAATCATAAGGCCTCCAATCCGAATCCCATTCGTCGGTCATTCGAAATTGCCGTACGAATTATTCGGAACCAGATCGTCAAACCCGAAACCACAACAGTCCCGCCGCACATTGTCGAAGAATTATTGCCAATTTTTAAGGATGAAAACAAAAAGCTCGCGCAATTAATCGGTCGCGATTTAACTCATTGGAACCAAGGGGCCGATGACGAAACGATCAACGCCTAAGTCCGACCGTACTTCTGTAATGCAACACAGCAATATTATCGCTGGGAGCCATTTCAAAAAAGTCCTCGGGCATAGCAGCTTGTACATGGTCGCGAACGTACTCGTCACCGGCGGTAGTGCGCTGCTTTTGCCGATCTACACGCGCGAACTCGATCCCAATCAATACGCCATCTTCAAAAATCTTATCTCCGCCGGCCTCGTAATGGCCATCGTCGTTTCGCTGCACATCGACTACGCCTACTCCCGCTTCGTCGTCGATCATGAACACGATCGCAACACATTGCGCACGCTTTATAGCACCCTGCTTTGGTTCGCTATCGGCTGGGGCGCATTGATTTGCGTTGCGGGCTTCTTTGTTCTGCGACGATGGGCGGTCAACTCGCTCGGTGCCAGCGCCATCCCCCAATTGGCGTTGGCCTGTGGCATTCCTCTGGTCAGCAAACTCAATGTGCTGGCAGCGGCGCATTTTCGATCGCAGCATCAGTCCGGCATCGTGGCACTCTCATCCGCAGCGGGATTTCTGAGCGGCGCCGTTATATCGATCGTATTGCTGTTGGTGTATGACATGGGCGTGACCGCCCTGTTATGGGGGGCTCTTTGCGGCCCATGTATCGCCGCCGCTTGGGCCTATGCCAACCTTTTTCGTCAAGGCCTAATCGGCTTCGCTTTCTCGACGACGTTCCTCACGCAGAGCCTGCGTTTCTCCCTTGGCGTGTTGCCCATGGCGGGGGCGGCATGGATCGCCGGTCAAGCCGACGCCATCTTTGTGGCCGAGCTGGGCGATATGAAATCGTCAGGGGTCTATTCCGTCGCCTTCGACATAGGCCGGCTTATTAACTTACTTGTTATGTCTATCTTCATGGCCTACACCCCCATGATCTATCGCATGCTCAAAGAAGACGCCCCCGCCAACATCCCGCGGATCGAGCAATTTCAGGCATTCCTCATTCACGTGATGGTCGGCATGGCATTCTTCCTCAGCGTGCTCGCACCCGAAATTTTCGCCTTACTCGTCAAGCAAAAGGCCTATTACGACGGCATCTGGATCGTACCTGTCATCGCGTTTGCCTTCGTGCTCGGAGGCGTGCGCAAACTACATTCAGCAATACTTTATTATCATAAGATCACACTACTCATCTCAATCGGCGGCATCTTGCAAGCTGCCGTCAGCGTGGGATTGAATTTTCTGCTAATCCCCCGCTACGGCGCCGTTGCCGCCGCATGGTCCAAGACCATCAGCTTGGGCATAGCAGCTATCTATTGCTGGTGTCTCACGCGTAAATATCAACCATTGAAATTTGATATACACGGCTTGCGCGTCACATTTACCATATTACTGCTTTGCGCCGCCGTAATCGGCGCTTGCCAGTACGGGCTGAATCTGTCATTCTGGCCGCTCCTAACCGTCAAGCTGGTCGTCATGCTGCTCGCCCTGTGGTGGACTTGGAAATCCGCCTTCGGCGATCAAATGCGAACGGTTCTTAAACAACGCAAGAACAAGCGCGCGGCCGACCGCGATGCCGCGTCTGCCAACATCGACGCAAGTGCCTAACGACAAACGCCAACCCGGTATCTCCGTGCTTATCCCGACGCTCGACGAAGAAGCCGTCGTCGCGGGTTGCATTCTTTCGTTTCTGAATTTCGGCGATGAGTTAATCGTTGTCGACAACGGTTCGACCGATGGCACCAAAGACATCGTGCGCGACTTGGCGGCGAAGCATCCTGAGAAAATTCGCTTCTTCGACAAGCCCGAATTGCCCGACCTGTATCAAAACCGGCAATTCGCCCTCAGCCAGTCGCGCTATCAATGGTTGGTGCGCGCCGATTCGGATTACATCTGTTACGACAACGGCGATTTCGACATCGGCAAATTGCGGGACTTTCTCCTATCGCGCGGTCGAACGTTGCGACCGTTGGCCGTTTCGGTACCACAAACCAACATCGTCGGCGACTATTGGCATACCGGCGTGCCCATGCGCCCCGGTGGTTGGCGCGCCAATCCCGAACGACAACACGTTTCCGAAGGCATGATCCCACCGATGGTGCGGTTTTATCGTTGGTTTCCGGGCTTTGCCTTCGTCCGACGAAAGCGGCGCGAGACGGCGCGTTTTCGCCGATTGATGAAAGTGATTCACTGGCCGACGCCAGTCTGGATGCATTGCAACATCAAATCGGATATGAACCACTTCTTCCGATCGGAACGACCGGATTGGCGGCAACTGGGCGACTTTGAAAAGTTCCCTTCGCTACAAAGCTATATCGAAAGCATCGTCGAAGAAAAATACGGCACGCGCGATCTCGATGAAGCGGCGGCGCTATATATGCAACGCAGCGTGTTGCCCTGGCTCGAACCGTATGATGAAAAGAAGTTCGGCCCCTACCCCACACTGGTACGCGAATTGATGCGGACCAATCCGGTCTATCGAATTGGTGAACGCAATGGGCAACCTGTGCGGGATCGGGTTCCGAGTAACTAAACCAACGTTCGACTACAAAGCATTCATTTTTTCTCATCGCTAGCCGCGTTGGGAACATACATCTTGGTTTCAGCAGGCAAGATGCCTCGCTCGCGCAAAATCTTAAACACCAACTTTTTCGCGTGTGGCCCGCTTGCATTGTCGTCGGCGACGATGTTGCAGGCAAACACGTATGCCTCGTCACCGCGTTCGACGTAGCCGACGAACCAACCGAGGATCATGCGCTCGTGGTCGTCGCTCGCCGCCGTGCCCGTCTTGCCGGCCAGGGTATAACCGTTTGCAGATTCGAGCGTAATCACCTTTCGCGTTGTATTTAACGCGTGCTTGCCATAAGGCAGGCGGTCAGTTCGTAGCTTTCGCAAGAATTCGACCTGTTCGTCGGCGGAGATCTTCAGCGATTGATTCAACCAAAATGTGGCCAGGCCCGACGAAATGTCTTGGTTGCCGTAACCCAGCTTCTTTAGATTCGCCCGCATGCGTTCTTCACCGACTTCAGGAGCGACGCGTTGGAAATACCAAAGCACCGAGTCGCTCATCGCCGACGCCAGCGTATGGTCGCGGTTCAGCGCATCGCGCCATCGCTTCTTGCCATCCCATTTCATCAAGTGGTTTTCGTCGGAGAGTACGCCGAGTTCGAGAGCGATTAGCGCGTGCGGTACCTTAAACGTCGAACACGGCCCCAACCGTTCTTTGCAGCGTTTGGAATTGAAGCGCTCGACCGTCTGCGTTTTCTCGTTCACGAGCACAAAGGACGCCTCGTAGCCTTCGAACGTTTTGGACAGGTCGATCGGGGTACTCGGCAATGCATCAACCGACGGCGGCGCAGAAATTGCAGCGTTAAACTCAACAGGTAATACGCAAACAGCAAGAATAATAGACAACATCATCACGAGCCTCCCTGCGGCGATGATTTAAGAATTAATAAGCCGAACCAACACAGCAACGATACGACAGCACTGTTCGCAAGGTTCGTTCGAAAGAAAAAATGTAAGTCATTGATGTCTGGATATAATTGAAACGGAACGCCTAACAATCATTCATCAATCACGTCGGCGAAAAGCACGCTCCACAGCAACAAAACGAGATCAATAGATATCACGTCGCGCCAAACATGCGTCCACAGGCCGCAGCTCTGAAGTGGCTCACGCCGCTCTCAAACAAATAAACCACCACGCGCGACGCTTCCACACCCCACGCCTCAATCGCCAAACCCCAAGCCTCTAGCCCCACGCCTCACGCCTCAAGCCTCACGACCCAAGACCCACGTCTCACGCCCCCCAAAATCACCTAAGCGGCGCCATCCCCCACAACCGTCGCATCATCGCGATCTGTCCGCAATGAAAGCACTCGTGCATCGCCGCCATGCTGATCGCGCCGGCCTTGTTGCTAAACATCGGATGCGGCGGTCCGACCGTTTCTTTTTGCAATTGATCCGCAGGCATCTCGCGCACGAGCTTCAGCACCTGCTCCTGCGTTTCCCGATATAACTCTTTAATCACGCCCAACGCCGGGTATGCCGCCGGATCGGCAACCGGCACGGAACCGCGCCCCAGAATCTTCATCAGGTGCGGGTCGCAACAATCTTCGACCGTCCGATCGCAACAGCGCACGTGCACCAGCGCGATGCGCGAAACGGCAATATGCCCGAGCTGCCAAGCCAAATGCCCCAAGTCTTCGCGCGGCGCTTCGAACCAGCGTCCATCGTCGATATCCTTCGTCAGGTCGGTCGTCCAACGCGATGCAGCTTCCAGGCGGTCAATCAAATGTTCGATCATGGCGGGTTCCTTGAAAGGTCAATGAGCGTTTCTTCCGCAGCATTCTAAGAACGCCGTCGCCGTTTCACCATTGGCCACCCAAAACCGCGCGACAAATCGGAGCCGCGCCCGTCAGGAAGCGGTCACGGTCAATCGTTTCGGGGTCACAGATACGCAATTCAAACGAAATAAGCCGAACCAGATCACCCCACCACCACCTGCCAAAGTTCGCCATCCCCAAATCCCCGACTACAATCTGAACGATCTATGTGGCAAGACATCGTCGCCATCCTAATTGTCGTCTCTGCCGTCGCGTTCTGGCTGCGGCGCATGCTCTCATCGAAGAGTGCCGGTTGCGGGTCGTGCTCTGCCAAATCCGAACCGACGCGGCCCGATGCCTACGGCTCGCGGCGCGAACTCATTAATCTCAACGTAGGCACCCCTTCTGCCGAATTCGACAGCGGCAAACACAAAGCAAACTGATATGAGTAACATCACCGTCGATCTCTCCGGCAAAGTCGCCATCATCACCGGCGCCGGTCGCGGCATCGGTCGCGCCACGGCCATTCGCTTAGCAAAAGCGGGCGCGACAGTCGTGCTGGCGTCGCGAACCGAAAGCAATCTCAACAACACCAAGCAACAGGTCAAAACCGCCGGCGGCCGCGCCGTCGTCATCCCCACCGACGTCGCCGACGAAGCGGCGGTTCAGCAACTCATCGACCAAACGATTTCCGAGTGTGGTCAGATCGACTTGCTGTTCAACAACGCGGGTGTCGCGCCGCTTGCCAAGATCGATGAAATGCCGGTCGACGTATTCGACGAGAACATCAACGCCAACATCCGTTCGGTGTATCTATGCAGCCGCGCCGCTTGGCCGCATCTTGCCGCGTCCAAAGGGGCCATCATCAACACCGCCTCGGTCGCCGCGTTTGACGCCTTCCCCGGCTTCGCCGCCTACGGTGCGGCCAAGGCGTTTGTCGTGGCGTTTACCAAGTTCCTCGCGCGAGAAGGTGCCGACCAGGACATCCGCGTGTATTGCGTCGCACCGGGGGCCGTGGAGACAGAGATGCTGCGCGGTGCCTTTCCCGATTTCCCGAAAGACGCCACGCTCGATCCGGATGAAATTGCGAAAATGGTGGCGATGCTCGCCTCGGATGGCGCGCTGTACAGCAGCGGCCAGACGATCACCGTCTCAAAGTCGATCTAAGTTTTGATAGTGGCCTACAAGCCAGAATCTGAAGCGCCGTGCGTTAGTAGGCAGCCAGCAGAACGACCGTCGAATCGAATTCATCGGCACGCGCATATTTCGCGCGAAGCTTTACGCGCCAACGCGAAGGTCGGCGTTGATAGCGCTTCATACGCGAGTCGGTGTCTTGCCGTTCTTGCACCGGCTCGGCGGCTGGCGGTTCGCTCGGCGATTGGTAATGCGGCGGGAAGTTGATTCGCATCGCCGAGTCGTTCGGGCACGGGCAGGTACGCTGTTGCGATTGGCAACCGACCGTCGCCACGCCGATACACGCAATAGTTGCCGCGGCGCAAAATCTGCAGACCGCGAGATATCGCCCTGAATTCATCGCACTCCCCCTCCTTACGACTTATGCTTCGGTAATCGCCGCCGGCAGCACTGAAAGTCGGGATATCTGCGAAATCTACAGACGCCCCGACGGCAACCGACGATCTATTACCCGGCGAATCGGCGCACGCCGTAGTCGGGTTCACCTTCATTTCAGGGCTGAAATGTCGCCCCGCGCCGCGCTGCAGCGGCGCAGTTTTCTACAGGACGCTCGCAGAAAAAGCGGAAGAAGCGCGAAGTCTTGCTCGTCGCACCATTGGTCTGACCGATTCGCGAGCAATGTCCGATATTTAAACGATGTCGTTGCGCGCGCAGCCGCGCCGAACAGCTAGCAAGCATTCAGAAACGAGCAAATGTTGCCGAACGGCAAGCGAGTGAAAAACGTGGCTCAATCATTCCATAAAGTAGTGTTGGCATTCACCATCTGCGCGGCGGTCCCCATGGCTGTCGCACACGCAAACACACCCATTGAAGATGACGCCCAAACCGCAGGTGCCGTCGCGTACCTCACCGCGCTACGCGCCGGGCAAGTCGAACAACTCGACCGCCCCGAAATCGCCATCGGCTACCAACTCGCACCCGACTCGCCGCCGCCCGTCGCCGCCGACCTCTACGTCAGCACCGACGAGGGCGCGACTTGGACCAAGGCACCGATCGCCGAGCCAGTCGCCAACCCGCTGCCCTTCACCGCCGACGGCGATGGCCTTTTCGGTTTCTACATCGTGTTGCACGGCGAGACCGGCTGCACGCCCGACCCGATGCCCGGCACCGTGCCGCAGCGCTGGGTGATGGTCGATCGCAACGCGCCGATGATTCGGCTGCGCCGCATGGAGATCGAGACGACGAGTACCGGCGGCAACATCTTGCATCTCGAATGGCTCGCCACCGACGCGACGAACAACTTACCCGTCGGGCCCGTGACGCTTTCGTACCAGACCGACAACTTCGGTGCGTTCGTCCCGATCGCGCGCAACCTCGACGCGCGCGGAAGCTTCGACTGGCACATGCCGATGAACGTCACCGGCGAATTACGCGTACAACTCACAGCGGCCGATCGCGCGGGCAACCGCGATACGTTTACGTCGCACCCGAAAATCATTGGCAATCAAAAACCGACAGGCCGCGTCCGAACCAACAAGCGCGTCTCGATTAACGATACCGACGACGAATCACAAGGTGATTCACAAGCAAACCACAACTCGCCTGTGAAATTGGTGTCGTCAAATGAAAAATCACAAGACCACCCAACATTGTCGCCGTTTGACGAACGTCGCAACGGATCGGTGGACGCCAACGAAATCGTCGACGCCGCGACAACAGATGCGGAAACTTCTGCCGAAAAACGGTATGATCTCGCCCGCTGGCATCGCGCGCGCGGTGAATACCGTTTGGCGCTGCGATACTTTCGCGAAGCGCTGGACGCCGACGCGAATTTATACAAAGCGCAAAATGACTTGGCCACGACGCATTTGTTGTTGGGCGAACTCGATGCGGCCGAAGCCGCGTATCGCACGGTGATCGAAAGCGAACCGAAGTATGCGCCGGCGCTCGAAGGATTGTCGGTGGTACAGATCAAGCAGCGGCGCTATCGCTCGGCGCAGGCCACGCTAAACAAATTGGTGCAACTGCGTCCCGACGATGCGGATGTGCTGATTCAATACGGCGATGCGTGTTTGTTTGTCGGCGATCGACGCACGGCGCGCAGCGCCTGGCAAAAGGCGGCGGCACAGAAGGATGTGACGCCCGAACTAAAAGAGAAAGCCAATCGACGCCTGTCGATTTATCAGCACGACCGCTTAAGCGCGTTGCGTGACCCGTTGGAGTAAGCCCATGGCGGCAGCCAAGCCCGCAAGATCGTACGTCGTTTTCGGCAGCGACGATCTATTGCGCCGACGCGGGCTGGAGAAACTGCTGAAAGACCTTGGCGCGCACGACGGCAACGACGCCGGTATCACGCCCATCGAAGGCGACAAGAGCTGCGAGCTATCGACGGTTCTCGATGCGGTACGCACGCCGTCGCTACTCAGCCCGCTTTGCATCGTCGTGGTGCGCGACGCCGACGAGTTTGTCACGAAATACCGCGATGAGTTGCTGAAGTACGTCGACAAACCCAGCCCCGACGGCTTTCTGGTGCTTGAATGTCGCAGTTGGAAGACCAACACCAAGCTGCACAAGGCGCTCGACAAAGAAAAGGCCGCCGTCAACTGTAAGCCGCCCACGGGGCGCGATTCGTTGGTGGCTTGGGTCGATCGCGAAGCGCGCGAGAACGACTTGACGCTGGGCCGCGGCGTCGCCGGACGGCTTTGCGACCTGGTCGGCGATAACTTTGGGCTGCTACGCAGCGAACTCGACAAGCTCGCGACGTTTGTCGCGCCGCGCACAGACATTCAACTCGACGATGTCGAGTCGCTCGTCGGCCAGTCGCGCGAGCAAAATGTGTTCGGCATCACCGATGCCATCGCCGAACGGCGACCGCAAGATGCGTTGCGACTGTGGCACGAGGTGTTGATGACCGACCGTGCGGGCCCCTATCGCGCCGTCGGTGGTTTGGCTTACGGCGTAAAGAAATTGGTCGCGGGTCGCGCCTTGATGGATACCGGCGCCAACGCGGCGCGCGTGCGCAGCGAGCTGCGCATTTGGACCAGCGCTGCGGCGTTGGACCGACAGTTAAAACGGTTTTCGCGCAACCAGTGGGAGGAGGTCCTGCTGCGGTTGTTGCGAATTGAAGCGAATTCAAAGAGCGGCCTCGGTGAAGTCGAGTTCGCTGTTGAAAAACTCATTGTGGACATGTGCGCCGCCTAAAGACGCCCGCAAGGGTAGGCGGCAGTGAGGATGTTGATCATGTCTTGGTCGAAGGAATCGACGTTGTTACGCACCGCATTGGCCATCTGCTTCGTCGGATGTCTCAA
>JAUIHO010000078.1 GCA_030432035.1 Phycisphaerae bacterium | reverse complement strand
CTGCGGGTCGTAGAAACGCGCGATCAGGTTACACAGCGTGGTCTTGCCCGAACCGCTCGGGCCGACCAGCGCGACAGTCGTTCCCGGCGGCACATCCAGACAAACGTCTTTAATCACGGGTGCTTTGCCCGCAGGATAGGTGAACGACACGTTTTCCAGCGTAATGTGTCCCTTCACCTGCGAACGATCGAGCGATTGCGTGGATTCGTCGGACTCCATATCCAACGGTTCGGCCATCAAGTCGAGCGTGCGATCCAAACCGGCCAACCCGTTTTGCAGCGTCGTCGCGCTTTGGGCCAAGGTGGCAATCGGATCGAGCAGCGCCGTTAGATACGCAAGGAACAAAACCAAGTCGCCGATGGTGAACGCCTGCGACGCGGCGAGCAGCCCTTGCTTCACCAGCTCCTGATCCGCTAACACGCGCGAGCCGCCATACCAGAGCAGCAACGCCGTCGCCAACGGTATCAAAATGCCCCACGCCGCGTCGACGCCACGCATCCACCACCACGCGAACAATTCCTGCCGCGCCATGAAGTGGTTGCCGCCGGTAAAACGCGACGTCTCCGTGCGGTCGCGCGCGAAACCACGAATCACGCGGATACCGCCGAACGATTCGGCCGCTTGGCTATCAATGGATTGCCGTGTTGTGCGGATGTCGCGCCAAAAGGGACGAATCCGCCCCACCCACGTGCGGTGTGTGTACCACACGATTGGAATCAGCGCGAGCGAACCCAGCAGCATGCGCCAATCGACGAAGATCAACACAAACAGCGAGCCGAACAACTGAATGATCGCCCGCCACGGGTTGTACATCATCGAAAACACGAGATCGCCAATACCGCCCGCGTCTTCGCGCAGAATGCTGGCCACACCGCCGCTTTTGATTTTGTAAATGCGATGCAACGGTAGCCGCACGACGTGATCGAACAATTGCCGCCGCGCATCGACGGCCACATGCTTGCTCACGCGCGTCGCCTGCCAGCGTCCCCACAAGTTGATCGCAAGCGAAACCGCTGAGAGCGTGACCATGCCGATGGCAATCGCCGCCAGCAGCCCGCTGCGATCGCTCGGCAGCGTGATCCATTGCGATAAGCCTTCCGGCAATGCACGCTCACCCAACACGTTGTCGACGACAAGCTTGGTACCGTAGAGCGGGATCAGCCCCAGCACCGTCGAAACGCTCACGGTAAACAAAAATAAATACACCGTACGATGGTGACCGTCGAGGTAACCCCAAAAACAGCGAAACAACTCTTTAAACGTGCGGCTGCGATGGGTCGATTTCACTTCGCCGGTTTGCACGGCATCGGCGCGTGCGGGCGCGTCGCCACCGTCGCCGTTCTCGGGCTTCTTGCGCGCCTCGGCATGTCGATGCTTAATCTGGCGACGGTACTGCTCGTACCGCCGCCGGCTGGAAGGTCTGGTTGGCATGGTGGGATTGTAGGTGGGCGGAGCGGTAAGGTCGAAGCGGGTTTGAAGGGCGGGTGATAACCAGCCGGAGCGCGACGGAAAAATCAAGGCGAACGACGATCCGTAGTGGCGTCAATTCGTAGGGCAGGTGAGAACCTGCCAGCGCGCGACGAGTCCATCGAGAACAATCCCACGGACCTTGGAAGATTGTCGAAATCGAGGCGCCTATTGCGCGACGCCCAACATGTTCTTGCGCATCGGCGAAATCGCTGGTGCCAGAGGCAGGTTATCACCTGCCCTACTACCGATGCCCCCGTAGGGTGGGTCGTACTCGACCCACCGAGACACCAGCGAATCCTACTGTCCAACAAGGCATATAGGACAAATAGGCACGCCTAAAATAGCTAGCATACCACGATGGGTCATCCCAATGCTCGCGGCTTATTATCTCAACCAACTATCCCTCGGACTCGTCTTCATCTCCATTGCGCTGCCACCGTCGATTTGGGTCTATTGGCGTTTCTTCAAACGCAAGACGAATATCTCGAAGGGCCGCCGAGCTCGGTTAATCATTGCCGTAGCTGCTCTAACCGTTTGGCTAACGAATTCGGTCATCCCGATTTGCTACGGTGATGGTCGGTCGTGGTCCATCCGTCTTGAGGCCGGATACATTCTCTTTCACAGCGGTCACATTGTGACACACATTGGTGCAGCGAACATCCATACCTTTGAGTATGCGTCCGGGCTTGAGTTCGAACGCCAAGATGGCGGGTTCGACGTACTCATGTTGGCGCGAAACAAAACGCATTTTGTGATGCTCGCATTGATTCCTTATGTAAGACACTACCCAGCGATCAGCGGAAATACTTCAGGCTTGGCCGCCCACATCCCCCTTTGGCCATTCCTCGGCATTCCCATTGCCGCATTCATTGTTGAAGCGTTCCGCTATCGCCGATTCACGAAAACCGGCAAATGCCTTGGCTGCGGCTACGACTTGCGCGGCAGTGCTTCAACATGCCCTGAGTGCGGTCGCAATTACTAACATCGCTGGTGGCAGAGGCAGGTTATCACCTGCCCTACGATTTGTTTCGCCTTATAATCGTTGCCGAAATCAACTGCGCGTCACCAACGCCCCATCATTCCATTCACCCGCCTTGCCAATTCCGCTATTCGCCCAAACCATACCCGCATGGCACGCCCACCTCATCACGATCCGTTGCCCGAGAACGATCTCGAAGTGCTCGAAACCTTCGACAACGGCGAAGGCGTGCGCAAGGCGCGCATTACCGTGCGACGCAAGTTGCCGGGGGCGCGGCTCGACAAATATCTCGTCTCACGCTTCAAAAAAGCTTCGCGCACCATCATTCAAAAGCTGATCAAAAACGGCGAAGTGCTCGTCAACGGTAAGCCGACGAAAAACAGCTACGAGATGGAAGGCGGCGATGTGATCGAGATCACGTTTCAACCGCCCGAGCCCTACGACCTGCTGCCCGAAGATATTCCGCTCGATATCGTGTACGAAGATGACTACCTTCTTGCGATCAACAAACCGATCAACATGATCGCCCACCCGGCCAATCGCACGCAAGGCGGCACTGTCGCCAATGCGGTCGCGTTTTACTCCAAGCAGTTGGCCAAGACCGACGATCCGTTTCGCCCCGGCATCGTGCATCGGCTCGATAAGAACACGACCGGCCTGATGGTGATCGCCAAGACCGACGAAGCCCATTGGCGCATCAGTCGTCAATTCGAAAACCGCACCACCGAGAAGGTCTATCACGCGGTCGTACACGGCGCGCCCGAGTTTGACGAAGACATCATCGATGTGCCCATCGGCCAACACCCCACGGTCCACGATCGTTACATCGCCACGGGTTTTGCCGAGCGCTTAGGCAGCAAGTTCGAAAAACGCCTGCACAAAAACGCCGTCACCCGCTACAAAGTGCTCGAACGCTTCAGCGGCTTTTCGCTCATCGAGCTATACCCCAAGACCGGCCGCACGCATCAACTGCGCATTCACATGTCGCACATCAAACACCCGATCGTCGGCGACCCATTCTACGGCGGTCGCAACATCGGCATGCAGCACATCACGGGTCGGCCGACGGATTCACCGGATTTGATTTGGAAACGACAGATGCTACACGCCTGTCGGCTAACGTTTACGCACCCGATCGAACAAAAGCCCATCACGCTGGAAGCACCGTACCCGCAGGATTTTATTGATTTGCTGGCGGCGTTAAGGGAGTATGCGGTGAGAGGGAAGGGAAGGCGTTAGGGAAGGAACTCAATGATCCTCTACGGCATAAATAAACGTAACCGCCGCGACGGACATATGGAGTTTTTTCACGAGAACATGTTCCACGGCCACGCTTGGCGTCCGTCACGGCTCCTATATGGCTGTCACGCCGAAACCCCACCCGAATCCGAACAATTGAATCGCACCATCAAGGACATGCCGTTGCAGGTAGTTCGCGAAGGTACATGTATTCCCGACATTTTTTCACCTCATGGCTGGATCGTCTCGCAAGAAGTGAAAGATAGACTAGACGGTGTACCAAACTTGACCTTCGGCCCCGTCAATTTCGTTCGGCTATTCGAATACCCATGGGCGTTGGGCGACCTAAGTTATCGCGATGATCCAGATTATATGATCGCGGATAAGCTAGGACACCAAGATGAGGCTCTTTTCTTTTTTCGCAAACCGCACAATTGGGATCTCACAATACGCTTGCAACCGTACTACGAACTACAAACCGTCCCCTGGGAACAACGCGAATCCGCCTATCCAGATGCAAAACTGGTGACGCTGGTGCCCGGCGGTGGTCGATACTCCGAAAAGATGCTTGACGAACATCCACTGATCGTATCCGGCAGCATCACGATGACCGAGCCGATTTTTGAACGCATTCAGCAGTTTTTCAATCTCGATTTCTATTCGTACGTGAAGTTTGAGACGGATTTCAAGACCGGGTTCGGCGACAGCTTGAAAGTGAATATCATTGAGCGGGTTTGATTGATTAAGGGAACACCCCAATGCACCTCTACGAAGTCACCGCCACCATCCACGACGCTGCCGTCGAGCAAGCATGGGTCGATTGGATCCGCAATCAGCACATCGCCGACGTCGTCGCTGCCGGTGCCGAGCGCGGTCGCTTGGTGCAGGTCGATACCGACGACGGCACACGGGTGTATTCAGTGCAATACGAATTCACTTCGCGCGCGGCGCTCGATGCCTATCTGGCCGACCACGCCCCGCGCCTGCGCGACGAAGGCCGCGCGTTGTTTAACGAATCGCAAATCACCTACACGCGCCGCACGGGCGCGATTCACCTGCCGCGCGGATAGGCATTCACGGAGCCGCGGCCTGTGGCCGCATAGAATTCGGCGCGACGCAAGGGCTTCTTTGACGAAGGGTTTTCTTTGAAGAACTTGAGCTTTCCGATGTGCTTATAAAAATCATGCGACCACAGGTCGCAGCTCTGACGTCGCGTAACACTGATGTCGCGCGGTATTGAAATCGCGCGGCTCTGACGTCAGCCTTCGGCTGATGCACAAGCACGCAAGCCGCAACCAATCGCCCTACTCGCCCACCCGATACGCCGCGATTTTTTCTTTCGCCGTTTCAACGCTCAATAAGAATTTCTCTTCGTCGTGCGTTTCTTCGTCGCCACGGTCCTTCTCATCGACCACACGCACCACACCGCCGAAGACGCGTCCCGGCTTGCCTGCCTCATTCTTTCCCGAATTACCCAATCGCAGCGACTCATCCATCCGAAACGGCCCGACAGCCGTTCGCGTGAGCGTTTCGCAAACCGCTCCGCAGCCTAGCGCTTTACCGACGTCGCGCGCGATCGCGCGAATATACGTACCCTTGCCGCAGGTAATTTCCAACTCCACGCGCGGCCATTCGAATCGCACGATCTCATTGCGATAAATCATCACGCGCTTCGTCGGTCGATCGCCGTCGTCGCCCTTTCGTGCAAGCTTATATGACGCTCGTCCATCGATCTTGATCGCGCTAAACGCTGGTGGTGCCTGATCGACTTCGCCGCGCATGCTCGTTAACACCGCTTCGATGTTGTCGCGCGTGCACGGCGTCGCGCCTTCGACGGGCTCGAAGGGTTGCTCGGGATCGAAGCTGCCGTTGGTTACGCCCAATTGCAACGCCGTGTGGTACGTCTTTGGCAGCGTCATGATCTGCTCGACCAACTTGGTGCCGCGCCCGATGCAACCGATCACGACACCGTCGGCAAACGGATCGAGCGTGCCCGCATGGCCAACCTTGCGCTCGCCGTAAACGCCGCGCAGCTTGTAGACGTACTGCGCCGAGCTTTCCCAGCGAGGCTTGTAGAGATTGACGATCCCCGAGACTGTCGGTGGACCACCACGACGACGAGATGGACGGCGTGCGTCTGACATAGGCGGGCTATTTTGGTTGGTGATGGGTGATGCGTAAACACGCGAGAGGCTCGCGTAATGGTGGTGCCCCCGCTGCGTCAACACCGAAGACCCTGCGCCGCTTACACGATTCGCGCGAACACCCTACCATACCATCGACTTAAACATCCGGAGGCTAACTGTGCAGAATCATGTCATCATCGCCGGCTTTGGCGTGGGCGGTCGGTTTATCGCCGAATATCTCACGCAACGCGGGCTGCCGTTTTGCGTTATCGAAATGAACCCGCAAACGTGCGAAACGCAGGCGGCACTTGGCGTCGAGATATATCACGGCTCCGTCGCCGACGAATCTGTGTTGCGCGCGGCTGGCGTCATGTCGGCGCAGGTACTGGCGTTGTCGATCCCCGATGAAGCCGATGCGATCGAGGCAACGGCGGTTGCGCATCGTCTGCGGCCCGAGATTCATATCATCGCGTCCACGCGGTACACGTCGAGCGGATTCAAAGCCCTCAAGAACGGCGCCGATGAAGTCATCGTCGCCGAACAGGCCGTGGCGCATGAATTTTACAATCGCATCGATCAATATATGACAAAGACAAACGTCTAGACCACTTCACGAATAACTGCGCCCTCTTGTAATTGGTCGGCATCCACCGGCTATTAGCCGGTGCCACAGCGCAGCCGTCGCTCTCAAACGTGAACTGGTCAAATGCAAAAAAAAAACGCCCGCATGTAGCAGGCGTTTTCGTTGCGAATTCGCGAATTAGCTGAAACGTTAGGCCACAGCCTTTTCGTCGGCCTTCTTCTCGTCGGATTTAGCCTTGGGCTTTTCCGGAGCCTTCTCGTCAGCGGCTGGCTTGTCGCCTTCTTTAGCGGGGACGGGTTCGTCCTTCTTGGGCGTTTCTGCTTTTGGCTCGGCCTTGTCCGCGTCGGCGTCTTTCTTTGGTGCGTCGGCCTTCGATGCATCGGCATCGGCGGGTTTCTTCGATCGCCGCGCGGGTGCCTCATCGGCGACGGCGTCACCCGCTAGCGCTTTGTAGTATTCTTCGAGCTTCTTCTTCTGATCCGCATCGGCATTGGCAAATTGCTCGGCCGTCGGCAAACGACGCAGACGCTTGTCGAGCTTCACGAACATCTCGCGAATCGGCAACTCGAGCTGCTTCTTCTGTTTGAGCACGTCGTGAATCCGAATCGTTTTATCTTTGGCCGCGCTCTTTTGTCGCGTATCCAGCTTGTCGAACTGTCGCTTGTTTAACTCGCGATACTTGCGCGCCTGGGCGTACATGTCCTTCAGAATCTTGTCGCGAGCGCTGACTTCGTCCTTACCTTCCAGCGAATACGTGTTGATAAACGCGTTGACATAGGCGAGCCAGTTATCTTCCAACTTGATCACGCGCGTCGGCTGTGGGTCGGTCGAAACGGCCCCCATGGTTTGATCGTCGCTGTTCGCGTTAACCGTTCGAGCGTTCTGCTCCGGCTTCTTGCCACCCGCGACCGTCGGCAGTTTGCCCTTGCCTTCCTGCCACGTGTTCATCGTTTCGGTGGCGTTGGTAAAGCTGCGTCGCATCAACGCCATATCACGATCGTGAATTTTCTTTTGCTCTTCATCGAGAATGACGGCCCATTCTTCGTTGCCTTCCAGAATCGCCTTGGATGCTTCCTGATACAACGGCAAGGCGCGATTGGCCCAAACCTGTAACGCGACGGCGTCGGCAGGTCGCTGGCCGGTGCGCATTTCGATGGATTCCTGCAGCAACTGGCGCACTTCCATCTCGTGGTTGTCGAGGAAATCGCGCACTCGGCTGACCAAGAGCAGACGGGTGTATTCCTTCTGTTGATCGTTCAGGTTGTAGCGGCGCGAAATCTGATCGACCGCCTGGTTCATCATGGCTTCGGTATCCCAGAGCATCGGGCTCTCAGGATGCGATTGAGCCGTCGCCGGCGCGCCGTCCGCGTTTTGCTTACCGTCTTTGTTCTGAGCAAAGCTCGGAACCGTGGCCAACAATGCGATGCCGGCCGCAAGCAGCAAGCGCAGCATCCACGCCTGATGGGTTTGTTTGGAATTGTTATCTCGCGTCATAGCGTTATTCACCTCGTTGGGGCGAGCCCACCATTGGTGCTCGCGTCCGAACGTCCGTTTCTGGTTATTGCTACCCGTGCCGCGGCGGCGGGTTGCAAACGAGCATGGTCGTGGCCGCACCGACCGTCGCTATTGGACCCATCGGTTATTCACCGCCGGGTTGCACAGTTGCGCCGCACGATGGCGGCCCACACTCAATTCTACACGTCCCAAAATGACGTCAACCGTGATTCTGGGAGCTAAATGCCAAATGTCGGTCGGCCGGGTCAGGATTGGTAAAGTTCTGCGGCGCGGGGATTTATTCGCAGCGCCGCCGCACGCGTTTGTATATCACGTTACATTATGGCGTTTAGGGCGTCAGACGAGCCGAAGAAAAGGGGACGGGAAGCTGCTCAGAACCACAGACACGCAATACACCGTAAAGAATTGAAAAACAAACACTTAGAGACATTTGAACCAGCCTATTGGGGGGCAATTCGAGCCTGCACGGTCGGCCTGACGCTAATGCTAGGCGTCGTTGTCGGTGCCGGGATCGTCATTGCGGAGCCGCCGACTGAGCCGGGATCGCAACCAGTTGAAGATGTGTCCTCGGGCACAGCATTGGCTGAAGCGATTCGCACCGCCGCCACAGCGGAAGAACGGCAGGCGGCTGCGGCCCAGTTGTTGCAATTGGAGCCGGGTGAGGGTTCCCCCCTGGCTGCGGCGGCGCTTGTCGACGCGGAAAAGCCGCACGCGCGGGAGGCAGTCATCTCGGCTTTGGGCGAGGCAACGACCGTACCGCCGGAGTTGCTGCCCGCCTTGCTGAGTGGCATTCCCAATACAAAGGCGGCGACGGACGAGGGCTTGAGCGGCGTTTTACGGCGCTATCCGGCGTCGTTGTTACACGCGGAGTGTCGCCGACAACTCAACGATGCCGATCGTAGCATCGAGCAGCGGCGCATGGTGATGCGCGCGTTGGTGCAAGCCGATGGTTCGATCGGCACGGCCACGATCATTGCAGAACTGCTCGACCACGACGATACCAAACTCACGAGCGAAGCGGTTCAACAACTCGCCCAACTCGCGGCAATGCAGTTTGAGGATGTTGCCGCCGCAAAGGAATGGTGGAACGCCAATCGCACATTGACTGAGGCACAATGGTTGGCCGACGTTGCCGAACGCCGCTTGGACCAATTGAAGAGCGCCAAGAAACGCAATGCCGAGTTGATGGCGAAGCTCGTGGATGCCCATCGTGAGTTTTATTTGGCCGCGTCCGAAGAAGAGCGGGCTGCACGCTTGGTGAACTTGTTAAAAGAACCGATGCTCGAACTGCGGTTGCTCGGCTTCGACCTGATCGATGCGATGGTGATCGATCAGAAGGAAGTACCACAGCCGGCGCGGGACGAATTGTTACGGCGACTTGGCGACAGCAATAAAAACGTTCGCGCGCGGGCGGCCACACTCATCGGCAATCTTCGTATCAAGCAGGCGCTGCCAGTTTTGCTCGATGCCATGGTGACGGAAGAGAGCTTGAAGTGTCGCAACGCGATTATCAACGCACTAGGGCGTTTGGACGATCCGGCTGCGATTACGCCCCTGCTCGAGTATGTCGCGAGCGATCCGGATGGCAGCCTTTCGGCAGCGATATCGGCGCTGAGTCAGTTAGCGCGTAAAGGGAATTTGGAATCCGACGCCACGCAGCGCGTGGTCGACGCCATTATTGCCGCGTACGGACATGTTGAAGACGCCCCCATCGGCATCCACATCGCTTTATTGGAAGCCATGGGCCGCGTGGGTGCTGCAGCGTTTCGACCTTTATTGATCGTTGCGACCGAAGCCAAATTCGAAGAAGCGATTCGCGTGCAAGCGATTGCTGCACTCGCCAATATCGACGGCGAACCGACGATCGAACGGCTTCGCGCCTTGTTGCAAGACGGCAATCAGGCCGTTCGCACGGCGTCTATTACGGGCTTAGGGCGCAACGCCAACACAGAGAACGATTTCGCGCGACTGGCAAGACGGTCGAATCCCGAAGTCGAAGCAAACGCACAGGTACAAGACACTGCTTGGGTCGCGGCAAAAAATGTCTTCGAGCGACTGTCGGTGGAAACGCAACGGGCATTAACCACGAACTATGAAGCACACGACGAAGTTACTACTCGCGCGCGGCGTATCGGATTGATTCGACTATTGAAAGCCCAGCGTGCATCGATGCAGGCGCTAAGCGATGCACAGAAATATCAACTAAACATTCAACTGGCAGAATTGCTCGTCGCGAAGAATGACGCTGCCGCAGCGCTGACCGCCTACCAGGAAGCTGCTAACGTGGTCGATGCCAGTGATACGGATGCAACAACGGCGCTCGATGCGAAGATTGTTGAACTGGCGTTTGCAACGAACCAAACCAACGAAGCAATGCAATATCTGAGTACCGTGCAGGGCAGCGACACTACCGCTCTGAGGCCGCGCGCCGGTGCCGTCATTAACAATATCGTGCCACGACTCATCGAGCAGCTATCTGTCGCTGAAGACATTGACGCATTAAATGAAATTGAGAAAGCAGCAGCATCACTTCGCTCGTTGGCGTCAACTGTCGAAGGCGATATTCCACCGTTGCAAGAGCTCGACAATCGCATCACTACGCGTCGTGCCGAACTCATCAACGCCATGCTCAAAAAGGCAATGAGCGACGACACGGTTCCTCCAACCCTATCAAACTTCGATCCTCGGTTTGTCCTACTACAGGTGCATCAAGAACTCAGCATGATTTATGCGGTCGATGCGTCTGGCGCGACGACGCGACCTGCAACAAACGAACGCGTGCTTCTGGCGATTGCCAAGCAGTTAAAGCCCGACTGGACCGGCTACGCCGCCGATGCGAGCCCCACCGACAAGCAGACTGCTATCGACACCTTAATTACGCCTTAAACGCATAAGGTGAAAAATTTGCGCGACTTGCGCGATTCCAAAAAATATTTTTGCTTTTCGCAAACGGTAAGGTACGTTGATATTAGACGCTTCGAGTGCAAGGGGCGCTAAGCGGAGTAACACCTCTTTTGAGGGTTCCGCAACCTGACTGACGAGCACCCATGCTGTGCGTTGTGATGCTTCGATCACAAAACTACCGGTAGGGTTGCCGCCTCAACACTCGGCGCGTCTTATTTTGAACTCCACAAACGCTGCCATCGATCGAAGAAATCGGGCAGCGTTTTGCTTACGCATTGCGGATCTTCGATCTCCATATTCTCCAACCGAATCGATGCCAAAGTGAAACTCATCGCCATGCGATGATCGTTATAAGTGGCGATGCACGCGGCGTGCACCGCCCCATCGCTTGGTGGAATCACATGTAAATCACGCTCGTCTTCGACGGTTGCGGCGACATTCATCTTGCCGAGTTCATTGACCACTGCCGTTAGCCGGTCGGTCTCTTTCACGCGCAAGTTTCCCACATTGCGCATCACGGTCGGACCGTCAGCAAATGCGGCGATAACAGCCAGCGTTTGCGCCACATCGGGCATGGCTTCCAGATCGACATCCACGCCGCGTAGCTTGCCATCTTCCGGCCCAGTGACGGCGATCGCGTCGTCCATGAACTCAACGTCGCACCCCATCTCACCTAGGACGGCAGCGAAGCCAACATCCCCTTGCCAACTCGCTTTACTCAAGCCTCGCACTTCCACGCGACCGCCCGCTAATGCTGCTGCGCCCCAAAAGTACGAAGCCGCCGACGCGTCTGGCTCGATGGCCATCTTCGTCGCTCGATACGCCTGCGGAGCAGGCACGATAAACTTTTGCATGTCGTGTTCGGCAACGCCCACGCCGAAGGCTTCCATCGCCTTTAACGTCAACCCGATATACGGCTTGCTGGGTGGCGGCTCTTCTAACGACATCAACACATCGCCCTGCGCCAAGGGCGCAACGAGCAAGAGCGCCGAGATAAACTGGCTGGAGATCACGCCGGGGATCGTGACCGTCTTGCCGCGCAATCCGCGTCCGGCGATGGCCAACGGCAAGTGCCCTTCCTCACCTTCGCAATTCACGTAGGCCCCCAGCTCACGCAACGCGCCAATCAGCGGTCGCAGCGGACGCTCGCGCATCCGCGGGCTCCCATCGATTCGAAACTGCCCACGACCGATACAGCAAGCCGCCGTGATAAATCGCGCGACCGTGCCGGCGTGCCCCGCATCGAGCACCGCCTCGTCGTTGGGCCACAGCCCCGAGCAACCCTGCACGATTGCTTTGCCGTTGATTTCGTCGCACTGCACGCTAACGCCCAGCGAGCGTAGAGCCTGGACCATCAGCCGCGTGTCGTCGGCAATCAGCACGTTATCGAAACGCGACGTGCCGTCGGCCAGCGCAGCCAGCAGCAAAACGCGATTCGTGAGCGACTTGCTGCCGGGCAATTCGACCGTGGCATTGAGGGGGCTATTCGTGTGCGGCAGCGGCAGTGGGTCTGGATATTTCATGATTCGGAATGCTACCGGACCCTTGTTTGGGCCGCACCATGTTTCATTGACGGGTCCAAGATCGGAAGAGGGAATTTGCTTGAATAAGGAACCCGAGCGTTCAATAATAAAGAGAGTTGCTCGCGAGCAGCACACCACCCACCCAGTAAACACCATCACCAACCAGGACGAGTTGAAGCATGCCTGAATCGTCTTCCAAGACGAAACCGCCGCAACCACCCCGCCGCAGCGTCACGGCCGCTATCTTGCGCTGGATGGGGTTGGTCGTATTGGTATTGGTGATGGCGGGTGGCGGCGCACAAATTGCAGGCCGCGCCGCGCCAGACGGCGAGCTGCTGACGCGGACGGGGCTGTTTATTTTGTATGTCGCCGCGGCGATTGTGTGCGGCGGTCTCTTCGTAGGGCTGAGCGCGCTGTTGCGCATTCTCCGCGATTTGCACGCCGCGATCACGCGATTGGAGCAACATCGATACGAGCAGGTCGAACTGCCGGCGCTGCGCCAACTCGATGGCACGCAAATCTTCGATCGATCAGCACTCGACAAGCAACCACCGGAATCGCCGCGAGATGGCAGCGCGGCGGACATACCGTGGCGGGACATCGTTACGCTGCTCGAAGACATTCGCGATACGTCGATGTTGACCGAAGAACAGCGCATCGAGAAACGCACGCGGCTGACGGACGCGGAAATTCAGATTGGCGAAGCGCGCATTCGGGAATTGACGCATGCGGGCGATTTCGCTCATGCGCGCGAGGCGGCGCAGCAATTGGCGCAACGATTCCCAAACGAACCGCGTGCTGTGGCGTTGCTGGACTTCGTCGAGTCGTCACGCGAAAAGCGCGAACACGACGACGTGGCAACCTGTCGCGAACAGGTCACGGACCTGATCGCAATTTCGGCATGGGGTCGAGCGCGGGAAGTGGCCCAGCAATTGCACGATCGTCATCCGGATTCGCCCGAAGCGCGACAACTGTTGGTGCGAATCGAAAAAGAATATCAACAGTTTGAAGGCGAACAGCGTCGGCGGATGTATGCCGAAGCGCAACGGTATGCCACGCGTAAACGTTGGGAAGAAGCGCTGGCCGCCGCCAAGACGTTTATTCAGCGCTTCCCGAATTGCGAAGAATCCGAGGCGTTGCGAATGCAGCTACCGACGCTCGAAAAAAACTCGGAAATCAGCCTCCGCCTGCGGCTCGAAAGCCAGATCATGGAATACGCCCGGCAAGGTCGGTACGTCGAGGCCGTCAATCTGGCCGAACAGTTGATGCGCGACTTTCCCGAGTCGCCGCAGGCTGACGTGTTAAAAGAGCAGTTGCCGCGTTTGCGCGATTTGGCAGAGAATCCTGAGGCCGCGCCGGCACGTATCCAACCCGAGTCGAATTAAGTTTTTTCTAAGTAACTTCATTGCGCGCCGTCTTGTTCGACGCGTACGGCGCTGGTATGACTCGCATCATGCCCACGCCGCTCCATCTCGGCATCATTTCCACCACGCGTGCCGATGCAGGCATATACCGTCCACTGATCGTTGAAGCCTTGCGGTGCGACCACGCCGTCACGTGTTTTGTCGGCGGCACGCACGGCTCCGAACGCTTTGGCCGAACGATTGAGATGTTTCGCGAGCTGCAGGGCACGGAAGTCGTGGACCTCACCTTAGCTGATGCCGATCACGCATCGAGTTTTGAAATTGCCGGCGCGACGCTCGTGCGTTACGCCGAGGGCTTGCGTGATCGGTCGGTGGACTTGCTTTTTGTGTTGGGCGATCGGTCGGAGATGCTTACGGCAACGATGGCAGCCGTGATGCTAAACCGACGCGTTGCACACTTGCACGGCGGCGACGAAACGCGCGGCGCCTACGACGACAAGTTTCGCAACGCGATCTCGCAGTTGGCCGAGTATCACCTATCTGCGTTGCCTGCACACGCACAACGGCTGGCAGGCATGGGGATTCCTGCGGATCGAATTCGATGCGTGGGTGCGTTGGCGCTTGATGCGATTGCGAATCGACGGGTACCGAGCAACGAGAAGTTTGAGGCTGCCACGGGATTGCCACGCGACGAAGCTTTCTACACCGTCTTGTTTCATCCTGAAACGCGCTCGGAATTAACGGCGACGGAGCAGGTCGAGACCGTGATTGCTGCATTGAAAACGCTTAAAGGCAGTATGTTGATTCTCGGCGTGAACTGTGATGTCGGTAGCGATGTCGTCGCGAGAGCGTTGGCGACGTTTGCCAAAGATCGACCGGCAACGCGGCTGGTTCCGTCGGTCGAGCCCGATATTTTTTATGAATGTCTAAATCGAACGCGCTGCCTGATTGGCAACTCGAGCAGCGGCATCATCGAAGCCGCCAGCCTGCAATGCCCGGTCGTCAACATCGGACTGCGGCAGGCAGGTCGGGTGCATGCCGAGAATGTCATCGACGTGCCGTTTGATGCGGAAGCTATCCTGCACGCGATCAAACGTGTGGATGATGGAACCGTTCGCGAGCAAATGAAGTCGGTCATCAATCCGTACGGCACCGGTCGGGCGGCGACTGACATTCTCGATGCGGTGGATGGGTGGATGCGGTAGGAAATGACGCTATTAGAGCATTTTTCACTCCATCCTCGCGTTACAAATCTCACACTCAGCCCCGGATGGAGCGGCGATAGCCGCGCAGTCCATGGTTAAGCATGGCACTTCTGGTTAAACCGCGGTGGCGGTGCAGGTTACCTCCGCCCCTTACCTTGCCTCAACATTCTCGCACACGATGCCCCCGGATTGCACTCCGACCGCTAGCGCGACCTGCTCTTTATCCCGGAGGGATCAACGGAAAATAGCCCCCCACATTGTGGGGGGGGTACAGAGCGTAGAATTAGAATATTTCATCCCGTAGGGATAGAAGGAATCGCAAGAATCAATCCCATCGTCCTTAACAGGACGAAACTTCTGGTACCCGACTCTTTCCACCACCGTTGAAAACGGTGGGCTATTTTCAGTCAGTCCCTACCGGGACGAATTTCCACGTTTCGTTTTCGCGCATGCATTCATCACTTCGCGAAGGCGAATGATTGCGGAATCGCTCATTAAGAATCGTGAATTCAATAAATGGAGCTTCTCTCAAAACGCATGGACATAGCATGCGATTGATTGAATGAAACGACGACGCGTACGTTCTCAAATTCACCACCGAATTCATTAACAACCAACGCCGACCATCCCCTACGTAATTCGCAATTCCAGATCATTCAAACTGCCGCTGTTTTTCTTCTCGATCTGTGCGGCCAGTTGTTCGGTGAAGTGCAAGATTGCGGCGCGGGTGGCATCGTCGGTTTTGTCGAACGCATCGGCCGGCGTACCGCGGTCACCGCTTTCGCGTAGGGAAATATTGATCGGGATTTCTCCGAGCAGCGGAACGTCTAACCGTTGCGCCGCTTTCGAAGCGCCGCCGCGACCGAACAGATCGTAGGTGTTTCCCGTATCGGGCGCGACGAAGTAGCTCATGTTTTCAACGATGCCGAGGATGTCGACGTTGAGTTGTTGATACATACGCAGCGCCTTGACCGCATCGAGCAGCGCGACTTCCTGCGGCGTGCATACGACGACAGCGCCAGTCATCGGCAATGCTTGCGCCAGCGTCAACGGCACGTCGCCGGTGCCCGGCGGTAAGTCGACGATGAGGTAATCGAGTTCGCCCCATTCGACTTGTTCGAGGAATTGTTTAACGACGCCGTGAATCATCGGGCCGCGCCAAATAACGGCGCGTTCGGGTTCGACCATGAAGCCCATCGACATGACGCCGATGCCGTGCGATTCGATCGGCAGGATACGGTCGTCACGCACGGACGGCTTTTCGGCATCGAGCCCCATCATTTTGGGGATCGAGGGCCCGTAGACATCGGCGTCCATTAGGCCGACGCGTGCGCCCCGCTTGGCCAACCCCATAGCCGACAGCACGGCGATGGTCGATTTGCCGACTCCGCCCTTCCCGGCACCGACGGCGATTACGTTTTTGACGCCCGGCAGTTTCTCGGCGATACCCGGCGTGGCGGAAATTTGATTTTGTGACATAGCATCCTCAAAGCGAACTTGGCGGCAGGCAATCGCCGCCCGGTTTTTCGATTGATCTATGGGGAATATAGCGAGCCGAGGCGGCATGAAAAGGTACGGCGTGTTTAGAGGCCGAAATCCGGACGGAATCGCAGAAAAGTGCGAGGTCTTTCTTTTATTTGGGCCGCGCGCGGTCGTTTTCATGCGGCCACAGGCCGCGGCTCTAAATCGTCGCCTTATGCTGACGGCAGCGCACAGTACTGACGTATTGAAGTTTTGAAATTTCGACGTTTTGACGTTTACTAAGCTTCAAACTCCGTCACGCCGACTTCACGTGCCAGTGCTTTGAGTCGCTGATAGTGTTCGACGCCCTCTTCGGCCAATTCCTTAAACAGCGCTTGCACGCCGGCGTCGGGCATGTACTTGCCATAGTTAGCGTAGAACTTGGCCGTCTTGCGTTCGGTGCTGAGGACCATTTCCATCGCTTCGAGGAAGTCGCGCTCGTTGCGGATATCCAGCAAGCGCGGGCCCGTTACCACCAAATCCTTGTCGTCTTGCGTTAGCACAAACTGCTGGCCGGGATACATCTGTTCGACGAGTTTTTGGAGCCGCTCCTTGTGTTCCTGCTCTTCGTCGGCCATCGCCTCAAACTCGCGACGGTGCTCGGCACTGTCCGTCTTTTCCGACATCACCACATAGCGATACGCCGCCACGGTCTCACCGTAAACGCCGATGGCCAGCAGCTTGTCGGGCCCGCGACCAGCCGCGGGATCGGGAATGGAATGGTTTGCCATGCTGAGATTTTGGTCGGGGATGGAGAGGTTTTCAACTAAAGAGGTAATTGGCCGACTGACGCTCGATTTTTGAATCTATCCCCGCGTACCCTGCGCTAATCTTTTGCGTTTGCCAGACGGGTTTCGCCGGCGCTTTTCAGTGCTTCGGCGACCATCCCCGGTGTCAAAAGCTCCGGCAGCACAATCGGATCGTTCGGCTGATTGGGACGAAACACAAGATACAACGGAACGCCCGCCCGTTGGTAGCGTTGTAATGCTTTGGTAATGGTCGGCACCTTGACAGTGTAGTCACCTTCAAATGGGACGACGTCGAGTTGCTGCATGAGCTGCCGCGTTTGCTCGATGTCTATCGAGGTCTTGAGGTTGGTCTTGCACGAGGCACACCAGTCTGCGGTGAAGTCCACAAATACGACGTAACCGGCATCGACATAGCGTTCGACATAATCAGGGTGATACGACAGCCAAGGAATTTCGCCGCCCGATCGCTCCCATTGTGAATCAGTATCCCACGCGACTCGATCACCCGACTGCGGTTCCGATTCTTTAATGCGCCCCAATGTGATCAACTCGTGTTCGCGTGCTTGAGTTGCCTGCAACTCCGCGACCGTCGTGAATAACTGAAACGGAATGATCCACGCCAAGGCGAGAATCGCGAGGAATCCTACCGTCGTCGCGCGCTTCACAGCGGGCTTGGCGCCGAACTGCCCCTTGCCGCGCACCCATACGGCCGCAGCAACGCCGAGCAGGAACAGCATCGACATCAACAAACCAAAATCGCCCAATTGACCGCGGATCGGATTGAGAATCCACACGACAGTGGCGAGCAGTATAAAGCCCATGACGGCCTCGAACGTCCCCATCCATTTGCCGGGCTTCGGAACGTACTTTAACCAAGCAGGCACAGCCGAAAGCAAGAAGAACGGTGCGGCCATACCAAGGCCCACCGCAAAGAAAATCAATGCGCCTCGAAATGGTCCAAAATCATTGGCAGCGCCGAGGGCGGCGCTTAGAAACGGTGCAGTACATGCAGTACCGAGCATCGTTGCAAGCACGCCGGTGAAATATGCTGATGGCAGGCCTTCTTGTTGTTCCGCTTTTTGCCCGAGTTCGTTGATGACTTTTGGCGTAAAAACGGCATGCACGCCGAATAAGCTGAGACCAAAGCCAGTGACGACGCCTGCTAAGATCAAGACCACCAAGGGTTGTTGAAACAACTCACCCCATTGGGTGCCGCCGCTGTAATACAGCGCTGCCAGCACGCTAAAGAACGTCAGAATTCCAAGACAATAAGTGATGCCGAGGATAAGCACCCGACCACGGTCTTCACCGGCTTGCTTTACAAATGACATCACCTTTAGGGAGATCACCGGCAACACGCAGGGCATGAGGTTTAGCACCATGCCTCCGATGAAGGCCATTACTAAAACGCCGGCATATCCGAACGAGAATAGATAGTTTTGACTGCGGGCTAACCAGCCAATGTCGCTTTCGTCGTTGGTTGCTGCTGCTTTCTTGGTGTCAGATTTTTGGTCAGTCGCGGGCGACGACTTCTTCGATTCGTTGGCATCGTCATTTGCTATAGCTGATGCGTTGTTGCCGAGCGCCGTCGTCTTGCTCCCCTTCCCATCCCCTATGGGAATTTCAAACGCTACCATTTGCGGTGGAAAGCACGTGCCCGAATCGTTGCAAATCTGATATTGCAGCACACCGCGCACCGCATCGGTGCGCGCGGGATCGTATTCGTCGGTCACTTTGACGGGGATTCGGAACTCGGTCTTACCGGCGTACTCGCTGAGCTTGCCGAGCATCTCGTCGTTGCGGACCTTACCCTTCGGGTAATTGATCTCACCGTATTCAAGGCCGGGTGTTGGTTCGAGAAATACAATCGCTGGCACAAGATAATCTTCGAGCGGCTTGTGCGATTGCATGTGGTGATGTTTTTCGATGTCGGCCACAAGCGTTGCCGTAAATGTCGCACCGGCCTTGAGCGCTTTCGCATCCGACTTGCCGCTGATCTTCGCGTTCGCCGCTTTCGCCATCGAGACCGGCAGGCTCCATTCGGCTTCTTCGAACGCATCGGCATTCGCCGGTTTCGCCGATGCGGCGACGGGCAACGTGACCGACAGCTCGGCACCGTCGGGTACACATTGGCCTTTGCGGCATGCAAGCCAACTGACCGTGGCCTTCAGATCGAGCGAGTCGGCGCTCACGCCCTTTGCAATCGTCACCGGCGTTACGAACATCGCCGTGCCGGTGATCACGTACGAGTTTTCTTTGAGCGTCTCGTCGTATTTGAGTTGCGGCGCGGGGAATTGGGTACGGCCGAAGCTCACGCCGGGAGGGCCGGACCACTCGATCTTGGTCGGCAGGCCGGTTCCGCCCGGGCTGCGCCAGTAAATGTGGACGTCGTCCGGTATCTCCAGTTTGACGAGCAGCTTTAAATCGCTCCCGGCAACGCCTGCTGTTTTGTTGGCGAGGGCAGAGGCCGTGACCTTGGGCATGTTGCCTTGGCCCCAAACGGGGGCTGCTGCGGTCAGCAGGCCGGCGACGAAGAGTACAAGGAACGGAATCGACTTGTGCATTCGCATGCGGTGAAACCCTTGGTATTGATGGCCCTACGGCTCAGATATCGACGCGTAGGGCAAAGATAACGGCTACATCATAGAGAAAAACCGGCATCCCGCCGCAAGGCTCACGAACCCAGCCGAATTTGCGGACGAATCCGCAGATGGGCGGCGGGCTGTGATTTTGAATTACGCCTGACGGCGGATCTCATGCCATTCGATGTTAAATCTCCGTAAATATCTTCTTGACGCCGGTTTATGCCGAATTATACTCCAGAAACGCGGGTAAGTGTGTGCTCCCGCTAAGGTTATGTGATCCGGACGTTGACGGTCGATGGGCCTGAATCTGCGGCATTTTCCGTGTCGCCCGTTCAACCAGATCGACGATCGCGTCTTGGGATAGAGCCGACTTTCGAAACGCGGCGCAAGCCACGTATGGGTCGGGCTGGATATGAGCTTCGTCTTGCTTTTAATGCTTCTGTTGGTCGCGGCTACGGGTGTAGGCGCGGCAGTTGCGTATGCATCGCGGTCGATGATCGCGGCGCCCCTATGCATCAGTGGTACCGCATGGTCGCCGGTGGCGGCGTGCGGCAGGGTTTCTGAACCTACGAGCGGTACGGCACCGCCGGGCAACCTGCATCCTCGGTGGTCATGGCTGCCGGAGGCCGGTCCCGCAGGGCGTCACGCCCACTGCGACGAATAACGCAGGTAGGCGGCAGAAACCTCGTCCACAACTGACGCGAAACATCGCAAGACGCTCCCTGAATCCGCCCCTTCTCGGCTGCATTCCGCAGCGCTTCGAAAGTGCAACATAGATCAACGCAGCATGGCTGTGCGGCACGGCGAATTTCGCGACAAAACGCGCGAATAGTCGGGCCGTTGTCCAAGCTGCATGGGCAAAAGGTGGATTCATCATGCATGCATGGATCATCGCGGAAGGCACCAGTTGGATCGGGCCGGCCCTCGGGGCCTTGGTCGTGGGTCTCATCGGCGGCTGGGTCGTGAAGACTTTTCTGGACAATCAGAAGCGCGCCGGTGCGAAAAACGAAGCCGAAAGCATTATCAAGGAAGCGGAAAGCCGCAAAAACGAAATCCTGGGATTCTTAAAACAACCGCTCAATGACTTGTGTATCTCCAGTGAATTTCGTTGCTATGGTTGTCGTTGGAATGGTGGTCGTTGTGGTGGTTGTGTGTGCGGTCGCTACGACGCGCCGCTCAGCGCCGCGCATTCGCCGTATGATTGGTGTCGATAAGCAGTGTGAGC
>JAUIHO010000077.1 GCA_030432035.1 Phycisphaerae bacterium | reverse complement strand
GTGCACTAAGTACTTTGCGGATGGCGACGTGCACAAGTACTTCAACCCCTACGAGTCGCCCTACGACAGCTATATCAATTTCATGAACGTGCTTGATAACGTTCAATCCCGAACCAAGTAACCCAACGACACCGTCGCGCGCGGCCCGGCCGCGCCGCAAGAAAAACGAGCAGGATTCCGCGCCATATCGGAGGCAATGAAGTGAAACGATCTACCTTGGCAATCATCGTCGGCGGAGGCCCCGCACCGGGCATCAACGCCGTCATCGGCGCCGCCACCATCGAAGCCATCAACAGCGGCATGTCGGTCATCGGCATGTACGAGGGTTTCAAATATCTCGTTTCCGACAAGTTCGTGCGCGAACGTCACACGCGACCGCTCGAAATCCCCGATGTGGCGCGCATCCATTTTGAAGGCGGCAGCATTCTGCAAACCTCGCGCACCACGCTGCTCAATGAGAACAAGCTCTCCGAAACGACGGTGGTTGAGCCCGACCCGGCCAAGATCAAACAAGTCGTGCGCAACTTCAACGAACTCGGCGTCACGCATGTCCTCACCATCGGTGGCGATGATACGGCACTGAGCGCGCGATTCGTCGCCGAACACACCAACGGTCGCATTCGCGTCGTGCATTGCCCGAAGACGATCGATAACGACCTGCCGTTGCCGGGTGATATTCCAACGTTCGGCTTTAACACGGCCCGCCATCTCGGTTCGGAACTCGTGCGCAACCTAATGGAAGACGCGCGCACGACGCGGCGTTGGTACGTCGTCGTCGTCATGGGTCGCCATGCGGGTTACCTCGCGCTCGGCATCGGCAAGAGCACCGGCGCGACGTTGACGATGATTCCGGAAACCTTTCCGGACAACATTCGCTTGCAACACCTCGCCGACATCGTCGAAGGTTCGATGATCAAGCGTCAAACAATGGATCGTCCGTACGGCGTGGCGATACTCGCCGAAGGTTTGGCGTATCGATTGGGCGACAAGGAAGAAATCGAAGGCTTGCTCGGTAAGAAGGTGCCGCTCGACGCCGCCGGTCACTTGCGCCTCGCCGAAGTGCCGCTCGCGCGACTGATGTGCGACGAGCTTACCAAACGCTGTGCCGACCGCGGCCGCAAGACCACGATCGTACCGCAAACGCTCGGCTACATGCTGCGCTGCGCCCCGCCCGTGCCGTTCGATATGTCGTACTGCCGCGATCTCGGCAACGGTGCCGTTCGCTTGCTGCGCGACGAAACGCTCGACGTGCGCGGCGGCGTGATGGTCACGATGCAAGGCAGCAACGTATGCCCGATGAATTTCCAGGACATGGTCGACCCGAAGACCAACCGAACGCGCATTCGTGTCGTCGATCCGAAATCAGATGCCTACAGCGTCGCGCGCCGCTATATGATTTGTTTGGAAGAAGGCGACTTCACCGACCCGGTGTCACTGGCCCGCCTATCGTCGGCCGCCAACATCAGCGAAGACGAGTTCAAGCGTCGCTATCGCTCGACGGTCGAACCGATGCGCATCCCGGCCCCCACGCCGGTCGCGCCGCCGTCGATTGAGCCAAACAACAGCGAAGTCGCCGAAGAAAGCGTGAAGGCGTCGTAAGCCTATCGCGACATCTTTGCTGCTAAGAAATTAAACTCAAACAATCACAGAGCCGCGGCCTGTGGCCGCATTCATGTGGTGGCCATAGGCCACAGCTCTGTTTAATGCGCGCGGAAACTAGTGCGTTTTTCAACTGACCGTAGCGGCCAGAAGCTGACCGCGTTTAGTTTATTGAATCTTAAAGCCCGGCAGGGCTGATGGGTTGACAGCCTCGGATGGAGCGCAGACCGCGACAGCGGTCGGAGCGTAATCCGGGGTCTTCGAGCGCGAGAGTATTAAGCCCCGGCAAGGGGCGTAGGTACCTACACCGCTACCGCGGTTTAACGCGCGAATCAACATGGACCATGGATTGCGCGGCTAGCGCCGCTTCATCCATGTCTCTCAACCAGCGCCCCTCCGGGGCTGAGAAAGGCTATCACGACGCCAAACTGGAATGAAACATGGTCTAGCAAAAGCCAACCACTGATATCACCGCCCCGCAATCGGCTCATCTTGCGGTCGATACGCGTCGTAATCCAACATCAATAGCGACACGTCATCGTCCTGTGCCAAACTACCCGGCGCGTTGTCGAGTAACGACCGCATCTCGGTGATGAACGAATCCGCCGGCAACTGGAACAAGTCCGACGCCGCCGGTTCGAACTCCGGCAGTATCGGCAACGGCGGTCGATGCGTGATCAACGTCGGCTCTAAGCCGTCGGAATACAAAATCAACCGATCGCCCGGTTCGAGCTTGGCTGTCTCATTCGAATACTGCTCGACGGGGTTGATGCCGAGTACACAACCTTCACCATGCAATTCGCGCAGCGACCCGTCGGACGAAATCAACAGCGGCGGCGGGTGCCCTGCTACCGCATACTCGAGCGACTTCGATTTCACATCGAGAATGCCATACCAGCCGGTGATAAATTGCGAATCGGGCAGGCGCTGCGCCGTCAGCAATTCGTTTAGATGGCCGAGCACTTCGGCAGGTGACAGCAATTCATAACCATTACGCAAAATGCGCTTGGGGCGAATTGCATGCTTGATATACATCGTCAGCAAACCGGCGGCCACACCGTGGCCCACCGCGTCGGCGAGATAAAAGCCCCAATGATCTTCGTCCAATCGAAACACATCGAAGATATCGCCGCTTACCCATGAGCAAGGTCGAAAGATCGACGAAAACCGAAACGGATCGGGCTGGGGAAGATTCTTCGGCAAGAAGTCGCGCTGCAAGCGCGAAGCCAATTGCAACTCGCGATCGGTCTCTTCGAAGCGGCGCTGCAACGTACGCCCCAAACGCTGCATCGAAAGATACTGCTTATCGATCTGGCGAATCAATGGTCGCACATGCGCGATGGCCCGCACGGCCCCCTCGATCGCGTCGGTCGTCGAACCAACCGGCATGCAGACGACGCCGGCGTCAAACTTTGCATACTGCCACGCACGCTCGGTAAGTATCACGCTACCGATACGCCGTTTGCGCAACAGTTCCAGCGTGTCTTGAATCGCCCGACACTGGTTGCGGTCTTCGAGTTCGGTCAGCGGCTTACCGTCGACGAGCAGAATTACGTCTACGCTACGCAAACGACCGAAGTCGTTATCCGCCGTGATGTTGACCTTATCGCATTCGCACCAACCGGCTTCATTCAGATGCGCGATCGCCTCGTGCGGGCGCGCACCATAGTCGATCACGCCGATGGCGACGGTCTCACCGGGCGTGGCAAAGCGCGAACGGTTTTGCGCGGACACATGCGATGGTGCGGCTTCGTGGTTCATTTTATGACACCCGACTGCGCCGGAACGGCGCGGCCCTTTCCAGTGTTAGCGTACATTACGTCTCTAACGATTAGGTCGGGTGAGTAAGCTCAGACGTTGAACTAGGACGTGTCGATAGCGCGTGCAAAAGGACGCGGGATAATCGGACGACCGCGCTGTGGCACCGGTTTGGCTGCGCTGTGGCACCGGTTTGCAACCGGTGTAACGCAATGAAGCAAACTAAATCTAATTATTCGGAAGCACTTTGTTAGAGGCGACCTGACTGATCCCCCTCCCTTTCAGGGAGGGGTTAGGGGAGGGTTGCTTTCGCGCGGGATTTACAATCTAACCTCTACAGCAGCCAATAAGAGATTGACTAACAACATCGATATCACAATGCCGATTGAGACGCGCGATCAAAGATCGTCCGGTATCGTCACGACATCACCCTCGGTGATGCCATGCTCGGCAAACTGTCCGGCGTTTACTTCGAGAACGTACTTCGCCGGCTCCAGCGACGGGTAGCCCATCTCATTCAGCGGCTCCATCGTATAGGTCTTTACGATCGTGCCGTCGGAACGGATATACGCGATATCGAGCGGAATGATCGTGTTACGCATCCAGAAGCTGCGGTACCCATCGCCATTGAACACAAAGAACATCCCGTGATCATCGGCCAATTCGGCGCGGGTTGTGTTCATCAGCCCCAGCATCTGCTGTTCGCTGGTGCGCGCGACGTACGACGTGTACGTCATCTTATCGGCCACGTTGATGCCGGCCGTATCCATCTCGGACAGGTTGTTTTTCTCGGTCGAACCGGCAGGAATGTCCACACAACCGACGAGCGTTGGAAAAACGAATGCCACCATCCACAGGCTCCGGCGAATCGGGTTGGGTCTCGACGACGTCATATCTCGCACCTCAATTTAACCCTTAAGGTTGTGCATCACCCGGTTCATTCTTATCGAGCGGTTCGACCGATTCCTGAAAGTCCGTCGGCGTCGGCACCTTGAATCGATTCGCATCGATATCGGCCGATTCCTTAATCTCCCGGAACTCGACCGTGATCACGCTGTCGTCGACGGCGCGTTCGCAGATCACCTTCACCGGCAAATCCGATATCGGGTCGATGATCATATCGACGTATTTGTAACGTTCGGCCAAGTCCGTCGCCGGGCGCGGAAGGCACCGCAGGTGAATCGGCTTCTCGCTGGCCCCGATATTGAAGCTTTTCTGCTTCACTTCAAAATGCTTGAGAATCTCTTCGCGGCTGCGCCCGAACGGCAACGGAAACGGCCCCTTGCCGAGTTCGAACAAATCGAGTTTCTCACCCGGGCGCGCCATCTGGCGACGCACCACCGTCTTCGCGCGGTCGTTCCGCTCGATGTACCACTCACCGTTGAACGCGTAATACTCCGAGTCGGAGTTCTTTACGCCGTCGGCAATCTTCTCGGTAAAGTGCACGAGGAAACGGGGTTGGCCGGTATGCACGTAGTACATGCTGCCGATTTTCTCTTGCGTATCGACGATGCCCTCGATCGGGCCCGGCGTCGTAAACGTATAGATCAATCGACAGCTGAGCGACTTGATATCGCTGCCTTTGCGTTCGAGCTTATCGAGCACGGCATCGACCCTACTCTCGCCCGATGACGCGCGATCGTTTTTAGCTGCCGGCTGCTTATTGGCGGGTTGAGTTGTTGGTTCCGGCTTGTCGTCAGCCATCGTGCGACCAACACCGACACTGACGAGCAGTACCGCGAGCAGAATAAGTCGTGTATAAAAACTTTGCATGTTGCAATCCAAATCGGTTGGGCCAGCCCAATTTAGCGAACCGTGATTTTTAGGCGAGCGTTGATTTCCATCGGGATTGTAGTGTGCATCGCGCGATGCCTTCAAGCAACGCCCTTTTCGCACCTACCGCATCGAAACGCCGCACAACGCCGCGAAATCGCGCAAATCCCGCACCACATGAGCGGCGGCCTCGGCCCACGCGGGCACCGGCGATTCGTGTTCGTAATACAAGACCGAAACCGCCCCTGCACGGTTAGCACATTCCAAATCGTATTTGTAATCGCCGATGGCAATCGTCGCGGCCGGCGCAACACCGGCGGCGGCGCACAAATCCAACACCGGGTCGGGGGCGGGCTTTACCACGCCATCACACCGTGCCCGCGTCAAGTCGAACGCGATATCGTGGCGTTCGATAAAGACGTCGACCGACACCCGCGAATTCCGTGTCATCAGCGACACGACCTTTCCCGCCGCCCGCAATCGTCGTACCACCTCAGCGGCGTAGGGTTGCAACTCGCACGCTGCGGCGTCGCGCGCTTCGTGTCGGCACACGACGGCTTCGGCGCGTTCGCGCGCGGGAGGCGGCAACTGTTGCACGGCTTCCCATACCGGCTGACCGTCTTCGATACCGATCTCACGTCGCATCAGATCAAAATCGAGACCGCTCCGCGTGAGCGTGCCATCCATATCGAAAATGACGTGTTGGAAATGGATGATTGGCATGTGGGTTAGGGTGAATCCAATCGCGTTTGAACTGATCTACACCGCAACGAAATGTTCAAAAACCGTATCGACATTTGTCGCGATTAAAAAACATGCCGACCATTCTTTGGTCGGCATGTCGATGATTTCATTCATGATCGCAATCAGGCAAAGGTCGCCAATCGCGTCGCGTTATTAGGCAGGTGCCGCCGCCGCTTTGCCCGCAGCCGTCGTGCCCTTCTTGGTCGTTGCAGGTCGCACGATCTTGTACGCCGCGCGGTTGTCCGTGAAGTCCAACACCTTAACTTGCTGCATACCAACCTCGCGAGCGGCGGCAAACACGTTGGCCTTTGTGACCGTGCGGGCGCTCTTCGGCAGAATCACCCAAATCGCACCACGCCGTTTCAGGTTGTCGGCCAACATGCCGATCTGGCGCAATTCGGCGGCGCGTTCGACGCCGATCATTACCATGTCGCAACGGGTTTTGCCTTCGGAAAGAATTTTGCATTCGCGGCCGCGCAGGGAGTTCATCAACTCTTCGTCATCCTGCAGGTTGAGCACACGAACCGTATGGCCATCTTCAACGCCCAGCTTATCGGCGAGCGTTTGCGGATTTTGGATGTAGCCGATCCAACCTTCGGCGGTTTTGTCATCGCCCAAGCTGATCGTGACCGGATTGCCGTGGAAGCTAAAGCGGATACCCTTGCCGTCGCGCCGCGGGTTCGTCAGCTCGGCCAGTCGAAAGCGATACTTCGTGGCACCCGCGAAGTCGATATGATCCGCCTCCATGCGCACATCGCCTTCGAACTTTTCCTTGCCTACTCGCAGCTGACAAGTCGCTTCCATTGCCATGGGACCGAGTCCTCCCTGTCACCGCCCGCTGTGGCGGCAGACCTTATGCACAAAGCCCGAAGCATCGGGCATTATTGAACGAACAAATTCCCCGGTGGGGCAAAAACCTGAAAGAGGTGAACATGAACCCACGCGCCAGGACGCCTTCCCGTCTGGTCCGCGTAACTTTGCGACGCTTGGTAACCCCGTGAGTGGGTGTCGGCTCGATTACCAGACATCGTTGCGCGGGCGTGTTCGGTCACACGGGATCGACATCAATCCCCCGTTTCCTGCCGACAACAAGCCCCATTATAGCGGAAAATCGTTACTGCGCGAAGCAGGGCCTATGACTCGGACTCGCGCAGCTTTGCGACGGTTGTGAGATCTTCCAGCGTTGTAATATCGCCCTCTATGCGGCCCGTGGTGGCCAATTCACGCAATAAACGTCGCATAATCTTGCCGCTGCGCGTCTTGGGGAGCCCTTCTGTGAATCGCACCGTTTTTGGCTTGGCGATTGCCCCCAATGTCGTTGCAACGTGCTTTCGCAGCGTTTCTTCCAAGTCGTTGCCCGGCTGTGCATCGCCCTTGAGCGTGACAAACGCAGCCACCGCCTCGCCGGTAATTTCGTCCGGATAACCAATCACCGCGGCCTCGGCGACCGCCTCATGCGAGACCAAGGCCGACTCGATCTCTGCCGTTCCCAAGCGGTGGCCCGACACCTTAATCACGTCGTCGACGCGGCCGATGATCCAGAAATAGCCGTCTTCGTCGCGCCGAACACCGTCTCCGGTAAAATACGCATTCTCAATCGTAGACCAATACTGCTTGCGGTAACGCGCTTCGTCACCATAGACACCGCGCAACATGCCGGGCCAGGGCTTGCGAATGATGAGCAAACCCGTTTCGTTGGCGTCGACTTCGTTGCCTTGCGCATCGACGACGGCGGCATCGATACCGAACTGCGGCAGCGTTGCGGAACCGGGCTTGGTCGGAATGACACCGGGCAACGGTGAAATCATGATGCCGCCCGTTTCGGTCTGCCACCAAGTATCGACGATCGGACAACGCCCGCCGCCGATGTGATTGTGATACCACGTCCACGCGGCGGGGTTAATCGGTTCGCCGACTGTGCCGAGCAACTTTAACGACGACAAGTCGCTTTGCTGACAGAAGCTCTCGCCCTGCTTCATAAAGGCGCGAATCGCCGTCGGTGCGGTATAGAACTTGGTGACCTTATAGCGCTGACAAATTTGCCAGAAGCGCGACCAATCCGGGAAGTTCGGCGCGCCTTCGTACATCACGTTGGTCACGCCGTTTTGCAGCGGGCCATACACGATATAGCTATGACCGGTGATCCACCCGATATCGGCGGTACACCAATACACGTCGTCATCGTGCAGGTCGAACACGTTCTTGGTCGTATGACGCGTGTACACCATATAACCGGCCGTCGTGTGCAAGATACCCTTGGGCTTGCCGGTGCTGCCGCTGGTGTATAGCAGGAACAACATGTGTTCGGCATCGAGCTGTTCGGCGGGGCAATCGGTCGACGCGTTGGCGACGACATCGTGCCACCAGACGTCGCGCTCATCGTTCCACGCGATATCGTTCTCGCAGCGTTTGAGCACGATCACTTTCTTCACGTTACCGACCATGCCGCAGGCTTCGTCGACATTGGCCTTGAGCGGCACGACGTTGCCGCGTCGCCAACCACCATCGGCAGTTATCACGACGTGCGAATCGGCATCCTGCAGGCGGTCGGCAATGGCTTGCGCGCTGAAGCCGCCGAAAATCACCGAGTGCGGCGCGCCGATGCGGGCACAGGCCAACATCGCAATCGCCAATTCGGGGACCATCGGCATATAGAGCGTAATTCGGTCGCCCTTCTTGATGCCTTGGGCCTTGAGCGCATTGGCGAACTTGCAAACTTCGTCGCGAAGTTGCGAATAGGTCAACGTGCGTTGATCTTTGGGCGTGCCGTCGGCCTCGGCTGGTTCGCCCTCCCAAATGATGGCGGGATGATCGCCGCGGCCGCGCTCGATCTGCAGATCGAGACAGTTGTATGACATGTTGGTTTTTGCCCCGACGTACCATTTGGCAAACGGCGGATTCCATTCCAACACGCGCGACCATTTTTCGAAGAAGTGCGAATCGGCGGCGACTTCCGCCCAATACGCTTCGGGGTTATCGATGGACTGCTGATATTGTTCGCGGTATTGCTCCATGCTCTTCACATGAGCCTGCGCGGCGAAGTCGCTGGGCGGTGGATACGTGGCGGAATCGTCAGCGGCCATAGGATGCCCTTTCTGTAAACGAAATCAAAAGTTCAAATCGTTATGATAAGGAATGGGCGGTACGAGGCCAAATCGACCACGGAAAGCGCGACGCGACTCATTCTGACAATATTTAGCGAGGGTGCCATGCCGACCCAACCGTGTTGATTTGTGTGTCAGTAGTTTGGTCACCTACCTCGAGAACACACAACCGCGAGACCAATGCGAAGGTCGGCATGTCTTATTCACGAAAACACTAAAAATCAGAAATTGGCTTGGACGGTTTGGCGCATCCCGATCGATAATACCATTTTCAAGCATTGACACGTTCGCGCGAATCCGGCATGGCACCCCGATACCCGACGCTTCATCGCTTGGATTAGGTCGGCATGGCACCCCGGACGGTATCACCAAAGCGACGTTACGAATTGCTATCGTCGCCGCCCTTTCGGATGACCTCGCGAATGCGATAGATGCGACGTCCCTGCCGGTCGTGATAAACGCGTACCAATAACTCTGCCAAGATGCCGAACATCACGCACTGCACGGTAAAAAATGCCATTAGCGCGCTAAGCGAGACGAGAATATTGCGATTCAGGTTCAAACCGTCTGGCTGCCAGAACCAACCAAACTTTTGCGCGACTGCTATACCCAACACAAACAAAGCAAGGCCGAACGACAAAATCCCCAACCGCCCGAAGAAGTACAGCGGCTTGGTCATATACGTGCCGAGAAACCGCACAATGATCAGGTCGAGCACCACGCGCACCGTGCGCCAAAGGCCGTACTTCGTCACGCCCGCAGTGCGCGGTCGATGGTTGGCAACCATCTCCGTAATCTTCGCGCCGTGCCATGCGGCCAAGGCCGGTAGAAAGCGATGCAAATCGCTCGACAAGCTCACGTCTTCCAACACCTCGCGACGATACGCCTTGAGCGTGCAGCCGAAATCGTGAATCGGCACGTTGGTGAGCGAGCGAATGATCTTATTTGCAATGATCGACGGCACGCGTCGCGAGAACAATTTATCCTGACGCTTCTTGCGCCAACCGCTCACAATGTCGTAGCGCGGTTCGCCGTTAAGCACCTCAAGCAGCTTGGGGATATCCGCCGGGTCGTTTTGCAAGTCGGCATCGATCGGCACGATCACATCGCCACGCGTGTTGTCGATGCCTGCCGCCATTGCCGCCGTCTGCCCGAAGTTGCGCCGCAATTCGAGAACCGTCACACGCGGATCGCCCTGCGCCAGTTCGCGCAAGATCGACAAACTCGTGTCGGTGCTGCCGTCGTCGACAAGGATCAATTCGTAATCGAGCCCTGTCGGTGCCAGCGCGTCAGTGAGTTGCCTATGCAATTCGCGAAGGTTTTCTTCTTCGTTGTGAACCGGCGCGACAACGCTGAGGTCGCAACGATCGTGTCGCGGCGTTTGTTGCTGATGACGCGTGGCGGGTCGTTCGGTTTCGATAGCAGTGGCTTCCATAAGGTCTCGCGTGCGGGATGACGGTGATCGAAACCCTAATTATCCGCACCAGCGGCCAATCGTCGAGCCGCGACTGCCCCCGCCCAGCCGATTCCCGGCATCAGATAGAAGATTCCGGCCAGAGCGACTTCGCCGAGCGTCCACACGGTCCGCAAAATCAGCACCACAATCAGAATGTCGGCCGATTCACCGAAGCAAAAGGTGAGCAGCGCCGCCAATAGACCCTCCCGTGCCCCCAGCCCTGCCGGCAGAAACAAAATCAGAAACCCCGCCGCCGTGGCGAACGACGCCGTGCCGACGACGAACAAAACGTTCATCGAGTCAGTCGCGCTACCGTTGAGCGGCTGCATCGCGAGCGCCTGCGTCAGCGCCCACAGGCTCAACCCCGAGCCCATCCAGGCGAGTAATAACAGTGGCGACCAGCGCAACGCCGTCGGATGCCAACCGGCCACGCTGACGACCCTACCTTTCTGACCGAACGGCACCGATACGAGTTTTGACAGCTTTTCAAACACGCGCGGCAACATGGCGATGTGCAAACCGACGGCTATGCCGATCGCCGTCATCGTGTAAATCGGGAGCGGCGTCGGAAACAGAAAGAACGCCACTGCCCCGAGTGCACCAGCGCCGCCCATCGCCGCAAACGTTTCGTAGGTCACGGCCATGCCGATCTCAAAGCGCCGCCCTTGCGACTGTGGCATCAGGCCGGTGCGCAACACCAAGACGAACGCCTTGCCGGGGATGTACTTGCCGAGCGTGCCGACGCAATACGCCCGCACTGTAGAAAACAGCGGCGCGTGATACTTGCCGCCGATCAGAATTTGTCGCCAATGCAAGGCGAAGAAGATTTGGCCCACCATAAACGCGGCCGTCGAAGCGCCGACCCACGACCACGAGACACCGCGCTGCCAGATGCTTTCACTCTGATCGGACCAATCGTTATAGAGTTTGGTGAATTGCCAGCCGACGGCGACGAGCACGCTGAGGATCAGCACACGCTTCAGCCAAACCTTCCACGGCTTTTTCGGCGCGGCCACATCGGGCTCGACCTGAGTTGCCGGCGGTTCGTCTGGCGACAGTAGCACGGCTGAATCTTGTAAATCGGTCGTCAACGGTTAACTCGCGTTGAAAGGGGCGACTGAAAACTACGCCGCGTTTGCCGGTTCGATCGGTTCGTTCGTGCCCGGCTTAGTGAGCGGTTCGTCGCGTCTGTCGGGCTGACGCAACGTCGGTTCGGGCCACGGCGGTGGTTGATTGCCGATTAGCAACGTTTGATTCTTGATCGTGCCCTCGTCGCTTTGAATCCAGAGATGGGTATCGGGGAATTCGCGATTAATAAAATCCATCAAGTGATGGCGAATATCCCAATATTCTCGAGTAATGACAAACAGTGCTAATTCGTCACCGTTTAACTTCTTAACAATCTCTTCCAAGACCATGCTTGTTTCTGTATCCAGGTCGCGCACGCCGCCTTGGGCTCTCAATAAGTCTAGCTGATCGATTACACGCGGGAAGCGCACATCGCTGTGCCAGATAATCGTCGGATTTTGTTGAGCGACCTGCCAGAGGTTCTTGTGATACTTCTTATCGAGTTCTTTCGACAACTGCTGTGCGAAGCTCATATTGGCGCGCTGGCCTTGAACGACCGGCGCGACGCGCGACCAACCCCACATGAAAGTAATCCAAACAGTCAGCACCAGCGCTGCGAACGACGCGTTACGCGTGCCACGCAAGAACAACGCCGCCGATGTCGAAAGCCCGACCGTGAGAATGAGGCCTAGCACGACATAGGGAACCGCCAACGCCTCCCATTCAAACGCTGCATTGACGCCGTGATAGCCTGGGAACGTCTTGCTGATAAACGGTATCTCGCCCGGCTCGGTCCCCTTCATGTAATACGCACCGCCGATGACGGCCAGCGGAATGAATATCCAAACGGCAAACGCCCCCAGCCGCGCCAGCGCCTTTGAGCCTTTGCGATGCGGATCGAAGAAGTCCGACAGCTCGATACCCAGCAGCACAAACAACGGCGGCAGCGCCGGTAAGAAGTAGCGCGTTTCTTTGCCCGTCGAAGCCGTGAAGAACAGCAGCAACAGCACAAACCAAATCAACATGAAGAGTTTGCCGTCGGAGCTTACACCGCTGGTGTTACGCACCGTTCGTGCCAATGCCGCCGGCAGCGACATCGCATAGGGCAGGCAGTAAACAAACGCGACGCCGAGATAGAAGACGTAGAAGATCGTCTCTTTGTTGGCCTCGACGTTGGGCAAATCGCCGGTCATGCGATCGATGTATTCGACGCGCCATTTCATCAGCGCGATATCGCCTTGGTTCATGTAGATGTAAATCACCCACGGCAACCACGGTAGCAGGAACAGAACGAGCCCCAGCAAATGAATCGGATTGGCCAACGCGCGCCAGCGATTTTGCAGCAGCAACGAACCCAATGCCGGTATGCCGATCGTCACCAACGGCATCGGCATTTTGTAGAGCATGCAGAAGCCCGCCGCTAAATACGCAGCAAGCAGATACCAATTGCGCCGTCGGCCCGGCCCTTCATCGGCAACGCCCACCCACAAACACGCCAACGACAGCGTGGTGAAAAACGTCATCCCCAAGTCGGCCGCGCCGCGGTGCGACCATTGCAAAACCATCGGTGTTGTCGCGGCCACCAAGCCCGCAAACACCGCCGGTCGCACACCGGCAATGCGCCGGGTCAGCCAAAACACCACGCCCACGATGCCAACGGCGAAGAAACTGTTCGGTAGGCGCGTGGCCACTTCGTCCACGTCGGTGCCGCGAATGTAACTCGTGAGGATGACGGCCCAATACGGCCCCGGAGATTTCTGCAAACGCAACTCGCCACTGAAATACGGCGTGAGCCACGCTTCAATGCCGCTGTCTTTGGCATCGATGCGTTCCTTCATCTCGCGCGCCGTCTGGCCGACCCAACAATCCGTACCCTCAAAGGCCGCCCCGCCGTCGAGATCGTAGATACCGATGAGCAGCGTCCACCCCATCAGCGCCAACAACCACGGCAACGCGCCTCCGTGCAATCGAAGCGGCGGCGCCTTTTCAAAGTCAGAATGACCGGTCGCCGGCGCTGGCCGGTCGGCTCGTGGCGGTGCGTCACTGCTGCGCGCAGGTATTGGTCGTTCGGTTTGCGGGTGCGTCGGCGACGGTACGGAACCCTGTGGGCTGCCGGTACCGGGCTTTGCTTTAAAGTCGATCACGCGCGGTCGCGGTTCGGGCGTACCGCCGGATGGTGGTTGGGGTTTGTTTTCTTCCATGGCGAATGAACCCTTTTCTTCGGATTGCGGGATGCCGGAATTGCTCTGGCTGCCGAACGGCGCACGTTAAAAGAAACGATGGCCGGGGTCCAATGGTTCGGTCGATTGCCGAATGGTCGGAATGTAGTGGTATTGCGGGCGACGTCTCGTAGGCGGATGGCTAATCCCCGCGAAAATCTGCTCGACCGTTAAGCGTTTTTAAGATGTCCGAACCGAGGAAAACGAACGGTCGATTCTCTTCGTGCATATCGCTGACGGCGAGGCGCGATTTTTCGAACAAGCCCTTGCCTTCGTAGCCGCCGGACCGCAAAAAGAGGAACTCATCACGGGCGCTGTCGTGCAGCGGGTTCTGCTGATTCAACTCGCCCGAGTTATCAAACACGACCAGGTTTTGATAGCCGCAGAACGGCGCCTTTTCCTGCTCGTCTTCTTCGAGGCTCGTGTATGACCCCGTGCCCAACATGCGCGAAATCGCTTCGAGAAATGCGTCGCCATACACCTCGCTCAGCCGCATGTAGTGCGCCGCCACGTCGCGCCGCAACAGCGCGAGCTGATCGGGATTGAGCGGATAGAGGCGACGATGATCCCACCCCGCCTTCGGTGCCACGGCGAGGTTGTTATCGACGTACGAATCGGGCACCAACATGCGGCCGATTTCGTCGAGAAGGCGTGCCAACCGCGTAAGCGCGAATCGATTCGGGCTGTTGTTGAGCGCCACGATGATGCGATACGGATCGTTCCATTGCGCCATGTTGCGTAAGGCAAAGTTCGGCGCGTCGAAGAATTCGTCGTCGTATTCGAGCAGGCTGCGCACCTCGACGATGAAGCGCTGCCGATACTCCGACGCTAGCGTCGGTTGATTCGCGGGTGAATCGGAAATGATGCGGCGCATCATCAGGTAACGCGTCATCGCCATTTCGTGAACTTCGGGCGGCACGTTACCGGGGAAACGATTCGGGTTCCACGCCGCAAACGGCTTACGCACCTTATCCGGATCGAGCACATCGAAGCTCAAACCGATGCGCAACTTGGCCAAGCGTTCCGACGGATGCTCCGAGCTACTTAAGAACGGAACGTCCACGGTACTCGCGGGCTCGCGCGCGATCGGCAAGTTGAAGTAACCCAAGTGCCGCCCCTCGTCGCGGTCGCGTCGTTCGCGATCGAGCGTGGGAAAGCGCGCCCGAATCAACAAGTGCGTCATCGTTTTTTCTTTGTCGATGCGCTCGCCGCGATCCACGCCCGTCAACGGGCTGCTGCCCAATGCACCGCTGCCCGACTTGGTAAAGAACGACGAGATGGGCGTCACCACGTTGGGCCGCAGCTCAGTCGTAAACGACGTCAGGTCGTTCGCGTCACCAATGGCCGTCACGCCCGCCTGCTGAATGATGTTTCCCTGCGAGGAATAGAACGTGAGCGCGATGGCCGAGTTTTCTTCCTTCTTCTGATAGGCCGCGTCACTCAGCGCTTCGGCGAAGCGCTTCTCAAAAATCTGTTGATACGTCTTGGCGTCGCGACCGGGGCGCACGCGATGGGTGCGGCGCTTCTGATATTCCTGTACCAGCAACTGTCGCATTTGTTGCGGGCTGCGTGTTTCCAGGATTTGCAGCTTGGTGCCGGGCGGAAACGTCGAATCGCGCAGGAACATCGTCAGCAATACGCGCGCTTCGACGTTGTGCTTTTCCTCTTCGGTCAACGTGGTCGACGAACCGGGAATCGGCCGAATCGTGAAATCTTCGATAATCAACCACGTACCGGCTGTCGCTTCGATCTTGCTGATCGCCCCCGTACCGGTGGCGACGACCTGCTGTTGGTTTTCCTGACTAATGAGCGCGGCGATGCCCTGATAGGTGTTCGACGTCGGGCCGACCGGCACGGTGAACTCGGTCAACCGCTCGGTTCGTTTGATCTTATGCACGATCAGGTTGCGTTCGATGCGATCCCAAAATTCGCGCAAGCTGTCGACCACTTCCGAGGTGATCTGATGCTGCACGCCGTCCGGGCCCAGATAACTAAACGACGCAACTTGCTGGCGACCATCGAAAAAGAGATCGTCGGCCCCAACCGAGAAGTCGGTGCCGATCGTCGTCGACTCGCGCGCGGGAAACGCCGGCAGCGTCGGCGGCACAATCGAAATCGGCGTCGTACCGGCGGGCAACATGCCGCCAGCCACGCCGCTGAGTGTTGAGATTTGCAATTGTTGGTTGGCAACAGCGAGCAACGTATTGAGCGACGTTTCGCGCAGGATGCGACCACTGCTCGCGCCGAAGCGCACGTCGTGTTCGCCCTGAAATTGCCCCGTAAGTCGCGACGCCAACGCCCCCGACACGATATCGCGATCGGTCAGACGCACGGCCTCGATACTGATGACCGAATCGACGGCGATGCGCCGTTCGAGGTCGTCGGCTTCCTCCAAAAAGCGCCGCAACATACCCGCGGGCAACACGATATCGACGTCGCCGATTTCCGGGTCGAAGTGAATGCCGGCGCGATCGAGCGTGGACGGCGGCGAATAGCCCGCGATCTCCATCTCTTTGTTGATCCGCTCGACCAACGGTTGCAGGCGGCTGATAAACTCGCCATCGCGAATGATGTACGAAAAGCGGCGCGACTCCTTGAGCCACTTGCCGCTGCGACCGTTGTCTTCAGGATCAGAGCTGGGCAGGCCCAACTCTTCGGCGATTTGTTCGCGCACCGCACGGGCATCGGCCAATGACTCGCGTTCGGATTGCACGGCGGCGCGATCTTCGAGTGCCTCGCGCTTGGCGAGCGAGCGCAGATATTTTTCTGTATCGCGCCGAAACGCGGGCGAGCCGCTGTCATAGATCTGTCGACCGGTTTGGGCGATGCGAATGCCAAGCGCGACAGCTTCACCTTCCGTGACGTCGTGCAATAGAAACCCAACCACTTCGCGCGTGGGGCCGCGGTAGGTTCGATCGTCCGACGCACCCGGCACCGGCACCTCCACCCGGCGGGCGGACTCAACGGGCATGTAAATCGCATCGCGCGCGGCATTGAACTTCGTGCCGAGCCGCTGCTGCAGCACGGGCAGCATCTCGGTCAACACGGCGTCCATGCTGACCACGGGCAGTGCCGTCTTGAATTCGGCCAGTTGTCGGTCGGTGCGTAGCAACACGGGCACTGCCGGTGAGCTCATGAGTTCCAACAGCGAATCGGGCGTGACGCGAAAGGTAAAACGCGGTTCGGTGTCTTCCTCTGCCACCTCGGGCCGACGCTGCATGAGTTCGATGGTGACCGCCTCGGACGAGACGGACTTGGTCGCAGGTTGTCCGGCGGTGCCGTCCTGCGCTTGGCTGTCGTGACGATTGGGCACCGCAACGATCACGACGATCGCGACGATCAGCGCCTTACCAACGCGAATCTTTCGAAGTTGCGAACTCACTGAAAATCCTGAATATGTCAAACGGCACCGCGCGGGGCGATGCGCAAGTTGCGTCGTCATCGGCAAATCTTGCCGGTTAAAAGTCGTGGGCGGATCGCGCCCGTCTATTGACATCGGAAGCCTGTAGCGGCGGCGTGAACAAACCTGACGGCGCCCGCGAATTGACGACGCAGAGGCCACCACCTGCGCGCCAAGCTTGCTCGGCGACCCGGTGATTCGTGGCGGCCCCGCCCGAATCGACTAGGATTCCCGACGAACTAAAGGATCAGAATCACCGACACATATGGCACAAATCGAAGTCGAACATTTGGGGAAAACGTTCAAAGTGCCCGAGCGCGAGGCCGGCCTCGTTGCCAGTATTGGCAGCCTGTTTCGGCGCAAATATCGCGACGTGCGGGCCGTCGATGACATCAACTTTACCGTTGAAGCGGGCGAAATCGTCGGCTTCCTCGGCCCCAATGGCGCAGGCAAAACGACGACGCTGAAAATGCTCTCGGGATTGTTGCACCCCACGGCGGGTGAGGCACGCGTGTTGGGCCACACGCCGTGGAAGCGTGAGGCCGACTATCTGCGCCGCATCAGCATGTTGATGGGCCAACGCTCGCAGTTGCAATGGGATTTGCCCGCGGTCGATTCGTTCTACATGCACGGAGCCGTGTACGACATTCCCAAGGCCGACTACCAACAAACGCTCGACGAGTTGGTGGAGTTGCTCGCCATCGGGCCAGTGCTGAAGAAACAGGTCCGCACGCTGTCGCTGGGCGAGCGCATGAAATGCGAGATTTGTGCGTCGCTGTTGCATCGCCCCGCCGTGCTGTTTTTGGACGAACCGACCATCGGCGTTGATGTCGAGATGCAGGCACGCATTCGCAGCTTCATCGGTCAATACAACCGCAAGCACGGCGCGACGATCATTCTGACGAGCCACTACATGGCCGACGTCACGGCGCTGTGTAAGCGCATCATCGTGATCGACCAAGGACAACTGCTATTCGACGGTTCGCTGCCGGCGCTGAGCGAGAAGATGGCCCCGTTTAAGGTCATCAAGATCGATCTCGACGCGAAGTGCGATGATTATCCTTTTGCCGAGATCGGCGAAGTCATCAGTTGCGACGATCGCAAGGTGGAACTGAAGGTTCCCAAGGCCGAAGCAGCGGCGGCGACTGCTAAACTGCTGACCGACCTGTCCGTGCTCGATTTGACGATTGAAGACCCGCCTATCGAAGACGTGATCAAGCAGGTCTTCGGCGGTCGCGCCCAACGCGACGATGCCGAAACCACTGAAACAGCCGGGGCATCGGCATGAGTCACTTGCTGCGCGCCTTTCCCGCGTTTCTGCGCGTCAGCATTCAAGCGATGCTGCAGTATCGCGGCGAGATTCTGCTTTGGTGCATGTGGGGCATCGTGAATCCGACGGTGTTGTACGTCATGTGGTCGGCCGCCACGCGCGGCGCGCCCGACGGTAAGATCGCCGGGCTCGATCAGAACGGTTTCGCCGTTTATTACTTCTTCTTGTTGATCGTCGGCCATCTCACGGCAGCATGGGATGTGTACAACATGAGCTACCTCGTTCGCAAAGGGCAACTGTCACCGCTCTTGTTGCGACCGATCCTACCGATGTGGGAATCGCTTAGTAGCAATTTGGCATACAAGATCACGACGCTAATGTTCGCCGCGCCGATGTGGTTGGTTTTTATTCTGATTACGCAGCCCAGTTTTCAAACGCAATGGTGGCAGGCCGGGTTGGGCATGATTGCCTTGTTGTTGGGTGCGGCGCTGAATTACATGTTGTGCTATACCGTCGCGTTGGTGGCGTTTTGGACGACGAAGCTCGACGCGGTGGGTGAGATCTACTTCGGCCTGGGCATGCTGCTTGGCGGGCGTATGGCGCCAGTCGATGCGCTGCCGCCCTACCTGCAAATTGCGTCCGAGTTCTTGCCGTTTAAGTGGATGTTTGCTTTCCCGGTCGAAGTGTTGGCGGGGATGCGCGACGATGTTCATGCGGTGACCCGGGGCTTGTTGATACAAGCCGCATGGGTGATGTTGGTGGTATTGGTGTTTCGGATAAGTTGGCATCTGGCGGTGAAGCGCTATTCGGCGGTGAGTGGTTGAATGGGTAACAATATTGCTTTCGCGATTCCCCACCCTTCGCTGGCGCGACGGATGGGGCACCCAAGCGTACGCAACACTTTGAGTTGCCTCCGACGAACACCGGTTACAAACCGATGCCACAGCGCACGGGTGCCCCTGCCCCTCTGGGGCTGGGGGGACTGTCCTCGCGAGTAAACCGTAAATGAGCCGAGCCCTTACTCTCATGTTGCTTTTCGCGCGCATCAGCGTGCAGAACTTCGCCGCGTATCGGGCGGACTTCTTTCTGCGCGGCATCATGTCGCTCGTTCAATTGGCCGCCGAACTCATCGTGGTCGATACCATCTTTCACAATACCGAAACCCTCGCGGGCTGGCGTTTGCCGCACATGCTGGTGTTGGTCGGCGTGTATCGCATGGTCGCCGGCGGCATTCGCATTTACATTGTGCCCAACATGCGACGCGTGTTGGAAGATATTCGCGAAGGTACGCTCGACTTCGTATTACTCAAACCCGTGAACTCGCAACTTCTCGTTAGCATTCGCGAGTTCGTCTTTTGGCGCATCACCGATCTGATTTACGGCGGTACCGCGGCGGCGATTGGCGCTTCGATGCTAGCGAAAGACATCGGCGCAACTCAAATCGCGACATTTGTCTTCATGTTGGCCGCAGGATTCGCGATCATCTATTCCGTGTGGCTCGCGCTGGCGACGATCGGCTTTTGGTTCATTCGCGTGCAAAACATCGAAATGGTGTTTTGGAACGTCTTCGAGGCCGGTCGTTTCCCCGTCATGATCTACCCGTATTGGGTGCAATGGTCGCTAACGTTCCTCGTGCCGCTGGCGTTTATCACGACGTTTCCGGCGGGCACGCTATTGGCCGACCCGGCGACGGGTGTACCGGCAGCGGCACCTTACTATGCCGCGGGGATCGCCGTTGTAAGCGTGTTGCTCTCGAGTTGGTTCTGGCGGTTTGGGTTGAAGCATTACAGCGGTGCTTCGGCGTAATTGGGAAAGTCCCCCAGCCCCGGAGGGGCAGGGGCACCTGACCTCGTTAAATATTTCACGAACCGCGCGACGCTCGCGTTAAACCGTTACACCCATTTATACATCCGTCATTTTCGTTGATTTAGCCATATCAGCACGTTAATGATAGATATCCGGCGCGATTCCGCGCCGATCGCCGTCGCTCATCATTTCTTGCAGGTGCGGCCATGAAATTGCTCGTTATTCAGGACAATCAGTTGCGGCGCACCGTGCGCGCTGCCGGTGGAAGATTGGCGATCGGCAGCGATCCGTCGTGCGACGTGCACCTGCCCGATCCGAAACTGCTCAAACATCAGGCTAGCTTGGCGCTCGACGATACCGGCAACTGGTGGTTGGAAGTGCAAGACCCGTCGGTGCCGACATGCCTCAACCGCGCCGTGCAAAAAGCGCGAGCGCAACTCAAACATGCCGACGAAATCGAGATCGGCCCGTTCGCCTTGCGGTTCTATCTCGACCCGGCAGCGACTGCCGAAGAGCGCCGCACCCAGCGCGTGCAGAAGCTCGAAAAGCAACTCAAAGACACGCTGCCGCTCGACACGATCATTCGTAAGGACGACGACCGACTTACACTGCCGGCCATCGCCGTTACCCAAACTGCCGATCTGCTCGCCGAATTGCGTCGTTACGCGAGTGTCGGTGATCTGCTGTTGCCCGTGCTCAATCGATTGATTCACGATTTCAACGGCAGCAAAGCCTGGATTGGTATTCGCAAACCCAACGCGCGCGAGTTTAACTGGGTGCTCGGTAGCAAAGGCGGCACGCAACCGTGCAAGCGCCCGAACTATTCGCAGATGTTCGAATCGCGCTGTTTGTGCGGTCGGCAACAC
>JAUIHO010000326.1 GCA_030432035.1 Phycisphaerae bacterium | reverse complement strand
CGAGGGCTTTTTTTGTGCGCCTACCGAATCGAGATTTACCAACCATGCTTGCCATCGACACACCGACCATGCAAAAAGCACCCGCAAACGCGATCGATCATGCGTTTGAGCTGCTATTAAAGGGGAATTCGCTCCCCATCGAACTCGCCGGCGCCGTCGCAGCGGCGATCATCGACAGCCAAGTTGAGACGAGCCGCGCCGCCGCGCTGTTGACCGCAATGCGATGTAAGGGCGAGACCGGAATCGAAATCGCCGCATTCGCGCGCCATCTGCGACAACGAATGATTGCAGTTGATGTCGGGGACCTCGCATGCGTCGATACGTGTGGCACGGGCGGCGACGGACTGCAAACATTCAACGTATCGACGGCTGCTGCACTGGTCGTAGCAGCATCGGGTTGCCCAGTCGCGAAGCATGGCAACCGTAGCGTGTCGAGTCGAAGCGGCAGCACCGACGTGCTAGAGAAGTTGGGCATTCGCGTCGATCAATCGCCGCAAGCTGCGACCGAGTATCTCGAAGAATTCGACATCACCTTCCTGCATGCCCCCAGCTTTCATCCAGCGCTTGGGAGGCTCGCAGACTTTCGACGAACGCTGGGATTTCGAACAATTTTCAATATTGCGGGGCCGCTGTGTAACCCCGCAGCGACGCGACGGCAGGTGATGGGCGTGTTTGAAAAGCGGCTTGTTTCCGAAGTGGCGAATGCGGCGGTTGCATTAGGAACGCAACACATGCTGGTCGTACACGGCCATGACGGAGCCGACGAGATTTCCATTTGCGACAAGACGTTAGTTGCGGAAGTACGAGACGGCCGAATCGCGCAATATGAGATCGCACCCGAGCAGTTTGGTTTGCAAAGGTACGAGCCGAGCGCCATTCAATCGCGCGATGCGGCACACAGCGCCGCCATGATTACCGACGCTATATGCGGCAATGTGGGGGCGGCAGCCGACGCGGTGGCACTGAATGCAGGTGCGGCGCTGTACGTTGGCGGAACAGTAAAAGACTTAGCCGCCGGCGTTGGAAAAGCGCAAGAAACGATCCGTTCAGGCGCAGCGGGCACATTGTTGCGGTCATTGCAAGCGAAGCATCGCTCTGAAATCAATCGGGAAGGGGCAGCCCGATGAATCAAAGATTGCAAGCAATACTGGCCCAAAAACAACGCGAGGTTGCCGAGCTGTCGCCCGTAAATAGCGCGCCGGTCCATCCGAAGCCAAATGCGAACGAGCCTGGACGCTTCGAGCGTGCATTGCGTCAACCCGGTGTGTCGATCATCACGGAAATCAAGCGGCGTTCGCCCTCTGCGGGGAGCCTAAGCACAACACTTGATGCCGCACTGCTCGCACAACGATACGAAGTTAGCGGTGCGACAGCCATCTCATGTTTGACAGATCAAACATTCTTCGGCGCGGAGGCCGACGATTTCGATCACGTACGTTGTGCGGTCACCATCCCAGTAATGCGCAAAGATTTCATTTTGGACGAACGCCAAATCGATCAATCGGTGGCAATGCAGGCGGACGCCATTCTCTTAATCGTTCGCATTTTGACACCAACAAGGCTTGCCGCGTTGCATCAATATGCATGTGCCTGTGGCCTTGATGTGCTGGTCGAAACACATGATGCAGCGGAGATCGACGCGGCAGTCGATGCAGGCGCTCGCATCATCGGCATCAACAATCGTGATCTCGACGATTTTTCAGCGGACTTTGAGCGCTGCCTACGCCTGCGAGATCGGATACCGCGCGCGTGCATCGCCGTCGCCGAAAGTGCGATCAACACGGCAAACGACATTTCGCAACTTCGCAATGTCGGCTTTGATGCCGCATTGGTCGGAACGGCGCTGGTTACCGCAGCGGATGTTGATCGGCGATTGCAAGAATTTATTGCTGCCGGACAGAGCAATTTTCGCTCGCAAGTTGATGAAGTAAACGCTCGGGCGGGGGTGGCATCATGAACGCGCCCGCACCAGAGCCGACATTCACCTCACAAACGCCGACGCTCAGAAGCGAATCGTTGCCGGTTGCGGCCACGCGCGACACGTTTATCAAAATCTGCGGCGTCACGAACTATGAAGACGCCCAATTCGCACTCGACGCCGGTGCCAACGCTATCGGCTTCATCTTCGCCGAATCACGTCGTCGCGTTAGCGTCGAGGCGGCACGCGATATCCTTCGCCGACTTCCGCGAATAGGCAATTACGTCGGCGTGTTCATGAACCAATCGCCGGATTTCATCGACGACCTGGTTAAGCAAGTGCCCATCACACACATCCAACTGCACGGCAATGAAAATGTCGCTGACTTCTCGCAAATGCATAAGCCAATCATCAAGCGCATCCGCGTGAATTCGAATGACACGGCACGCGATCTCGCGCAGCGGATTGACGCCATCGAGCATGCCATCCCACTCGTCGATCCCGGTTGCGGTGACGGCGAGCGTTTCGATTGGTCACTGCTCGAATCGGTAAAAAGCCCCTTTCTATTAGCTGGCGGGCTCGCCCCAGAAAACATCTACGCCGCGCTAACGATCGCAAAGCCAATGGGCGTGGACGTCTGCACTGGCGTCGAAGCGCTGCCGGGCGTGAAAGATCAGGCGAAACTCGCGGCCTTTATTTCAATCATAAGGAGCCATGATGCTCGTCACTGAACCCGATCAACGCGGATACTTCGGGGCATTCGGCGGACGATTCGTACCCGAAACGCTAACGGTCGCACTCGACGAACTGCAAGCCGGATTTGAAGCTGTGCAACACGATGAATCGTTTCAACTTGAGTTTGAGACGTTATTGCGAGACTACGTCGGTCGCGAAACGCCGCTCTTTGAAGCTGCGAATCTGACGCGTCGCGCGGGTGGGGCTCGCATCTTCCTCAAACGCGAAGATTTGAACCATACCGGCGCTCACAAGATCAACAACGCGCTGGGCCAAGTGCTGCTTGCTAAGCGGTTAGGGAAATCGCGCGTCATTGCCGAGACCGGGGCCGGTCAACACGGCGTTGCCACGGCGACTGCCGCGGCGCTGTTGGGCATGCCATGCCGCGTTTACATGGGCGCACGTGATGTTGAGCGGCAACGCCCTAATGTGCAACGCATGAGGCTGCTCGGTGCAGAGATTGTCGCCGTCGAATCCGGCAGCCAAACCTTAAAAGACGCGATCAACGAAGCGATGCGCGCTTGGATAACCGAGTTGGATGATACCCATTACGTCGTCGGCTCGGTCGTCGGGCCGCATCCGTTTCCGCTGATCGTGCGGAGTTTTCAATCGGTGATTGGGCGCGAGACGCGTAAGCAATGTTTAGAAAGATTCGAGCGTTTGCCGGATATCGTTGCCGCATGTGTCGGAGGCGGTTCCAACGCCATGGGCATGTTTCATTCATTCCTCCGTGATGAAACGGTTCAGTTGGTTGGCGTTGAAGCCGCGGGATCCGGGGTGGAGTCCCCCGCACATGCGGCATCGGTATCCGGCGGCGCGCCGGGCGTGTTACACGGCGCACGAAGTATGTTGCTGCAAGATCGCTTCGGCCAAATCCTCAGCACGCACAGTATCTCGGCGGGCCTCGATTATCCCGGTGTCGGCCCAGAACACGCGTACTTGGCCGACATCGGACGCGTGTCATACGTAGCGATCACGGATGATGACGCCGTCGCCGCATTCCGTTTGTTGGCCGAGTGCGAAGGGATAATCCCCGCGCTCGAATCGGCACACGCAGTTGCGTTCGCGCTGCAACGCGCGGCCGAACTCGCCGCCGATCAGATTATTGTCGTCAACCTTTCCGGCCGGGGTGATAAA
>JAUIHO010000076.1 GCA_030432035.1 Phycisphaerae bacterium | reverse complement strand
GGACGATGATGTGCTCGTAGTACTTGCCGTCTTTATCGGTTAACTTTTCGATCATCCATTCAATGACCGCGTCGATCGGACGATCATCAATAATTGCAGCCGACATTTTTTTACCTGACTCATCTAATTTTTTAATAGCCTTTGCTAGGTCGATCCGATACCCTCCAATAGTGTTTTGACGGTCGGGCGCGCCCTCTTTTTTTGACTTCTTAGCTAAAGCGGCATTCTTTAGATTTTCTCGGATAGTCAACGCGTTGCATTCTTCGGCGAATGTTGCCTCATTATTTTTGAAGTCCCGCACTGTTTCATCCACCCAGCGCTTCAACGCCAACATATTGATCTTTAAATCGAGAAAGTACTGATAGTGATAGGGCGTACAGAAGGGGTTGATTTTCCACGTTCGAACCCCGTCGAATGAAGTCAGAATATAACGTACTTGTCGCTCGCTCTTCTTGTTCTCCTTCGCAACCACTGTTGGTTCGATGGAACGTATTTTCGGATCCATGCCGCTTAACGCGTGAATGGTGTCGCGGACCATTTGTCGGCGAAACTCCTCCGCTTTATCGTGAGTCGTCATCTCTTTGCTCCTATTCTATTGTCCAGATTGCTACCTAGTTATGCCTAATCGGCATCGCCCGGCTTACTTTGCGGGTACGTGACGAGGTCACGGAACTGTCCCCAACGAGGCCCGTTTGCATGAAAACATACAGGCGACCGACGCACTACCCCTAGCATGGCCCGCACCATGCGGTCATGAAGCCGGCTTGAACAAGTCTCCACATTCAACGCAACGAACGCCCGCCCCATCGATAACGCGATTACCGGCATGAATACGAAGTGGCGGACTGCAACCACAGACCAAGGGTTTCAATCCGCTCTTGGGAGTCGCACGCCCCTCTGGTCGACGCCGTTGCTTCGGCAATCTGGATGTATGGATGGGCTTGATCCTACTGAGATATGTCAGAACCTTGCGGTATCGTTTGGGAACACCATCCGTTGGCCAGCGCGTGATCGACCACCCATAGCGCGTGTCACGGAAGACACATTCCAATCCGAGTTCATGAGCAACATCCCGAAACCGCGTGCGATGATATTGGCTACCCGGACGGCACCCGCCGCTTTCTTCTTGCAGAATCGCATGGGCTGCCTCGTGCACCATCGTTTCCAGCAACTCCTCAGGATTGCGCAAATGTCCGGGATGCACCGCGATCTCGTGCCGTACGTCCTTGTTGCCCCGCCAATGCTTCGCGGTAGCGTGTCCAAGTTTCCGACGGAGTTCCCCCGCCGTTAATGTCGTAATCACCACGTCGGGTATTCGCGAGTCGACAGCCTGCAACTTCGACCAAGCGGTTTCTAACTGCCGATGCAGTTTTGATGAAGCATGACGACCGGATTGCTTGCCCATCGCGATGAGCATACTTATCCAATTTAGTGAAGTAAAGTGACACCAAAAATTTTCCTTTATTGTGGTATTTCGCTGCGCTATACCGTCTGCCATGAAACCACGCCAGCATGATTCAACCGAACTTGACCGCTTCAAGCGCGAGATTCCCCTTGCCGATTATTTGGCGGTCGAGTGGGGCTACTATCTCGATCGGCGCAAATCGACCTCCGCGTGGCTCGTCATGCGCAATGACAACTCCGGTGACAAGTTACTGGTGGGAACGGGTAACGACGGCCATCACCTGTTCTTTTCGCTGTCCGATCCGCAATTTAAAGGGTCGATCATCGACTTTTGCCTGGAACGTTTGGGACCGGGCACCACCTTGGGCCACGTTCGGAAGGAACTGCGGCCGTTACTGGCGGGCTTTAGCCCCCCTGCCCCTCTACCCCAGCCCAAGCCGGTCGAGAAGAACATCATGCAGGTGCAAGCGCAGTACCTGAGTTACGATCGTATTCCCGCGCAGCATCCATATCTGACCGAACAGCGCGGTATCCGTTCCGCCCTACTGGCCGATTACCGGTTTGCCAACATCCGGCAGGATGAACGCGGTAACGCAATCTTTCCGCACTATGACGCCGCCGGCGATGTGTGCGGCTATGAGATTGCCGGTCCTGCCTTCAAGCAGTTCAGCAGCGGCGGTAGCAAAGGGTTGTATCTCAGCGAAGCCGGCGATGATGTAACCACGATCGCTATCGGTGAGTCGACCGTCGACGCCCTTTCCTACTTCGCGCTGCAAGGTCACGATCGTATGCAGGTTGCTTCGGTCTGCGGTAATTTCAATCAACAACAGCCCGACATCATTCGTCGCGCGATCAAAAACTTGCACGAACCGCGAGCGGTCATCGCCATCTTCGATCATGACGAGGCCGGTGACCGGTTAGCATCGCAACTGGAAGCCCTCTGTTTGAGCAAAGGAACGCCCGAGATTGCGTTCAGGGTACATCAGCCCCCTCACCCCGGTTCAGATTGGAACGACGCTCTACGGGCTTCTATGGGCTCAAAAAAAAAGACAGCCCAGCCACGACCCGAACCGTAGCGCCCCGCCTGCCTCGGTTTTGGGTGTATCTGATCATCGCCGTCGAAAATGGCGAGATCTATTGTGGCTACACCAGCAATCTGCGCCGGCGGTTCAGACAGCACAACGCCGTCGAGAACGACAGCTATACCCACGGCAAGACCTGGAAACTCCTGGCGGTGCGATGCTTTCTGGATCGCCACTCCGCCCTACTTGCCGAACGTCGGATCAAACGGAGTAGATACGACAAGACCAACTGGATACGCCGCGAACGCCGCCGAATGCGCGAGCTCGGCCGTCGTCACGGTATCCCGCATCAACTGGCCTGAACGGTCATTAGCCCTTGGTGATATTTGGGGGTCACCGGGGCGAATGACGCCCCTCGAATTGCAGGGCAAAATCGGAGTATCGAAAACGGAGTAACATTTATCCAATTATGTTACTCCATGTAATCTCGATCTCTTAGTGCAACGAGAAGAAAGTCTGCCAGCTTCTCTTCGTAAGCAGCCAATTCGATATACAGCGCGTTTGCGGGCCGTGGCGGCACATTTTTCGCTGCTTGCGACCCTGCCTGAGCCTTGATAGCCTCGCGCGACCTCACCCCCAATGAGAGAAATGCACGGACAAGGTGACTTACTGACACATTCGACTCTGTCGATCGCTGCAAATCGCGAAGTAACTTTGACACTTCATCGTAATCTTCGACGTCTAGCGCAACGCGAACTTCCTTTTGCCCAGTACCGTTACGCCGCCTAACTCGGTCTCGCTTTCGATTGATGACGCTTTGGGGTTTTTTTCTTGGCTTTGGCGATTCCTCCTGCTTTTCAGCCGGAATGACAGGCTTCGGTGCAGGTTCGGGGGTAGGAACCACTAACGATCGCGTCTGTGTCGCCTCTGCCAGCAGCCTTGAAGCGACAGGTGACCTTGGTAAGTCATCGCCATTGTCACGATTGATCTTTCTAGGCAACGGCTACGCCCTCCCCTACTCGGCCTTGCTCGGGTGTTGCTGTTGCAGGCTTGCTAGGCTCGCCATCGGCTTTCTTTATTCGGTCTTCAACGGATCGCGCCAATGCGCGGAATTGCTCGCACACTTCATGATCAGGATGATCCTGGAACATCGTCCTGCCATGCTCTTGAGACCGTGGCAGATAGGTCGTCCTGCTGATTGTCGTGTCAAATACGCCCAGCCCTTCGATTTCACCGTAATCTTGCTCTAAACGCCGCGACATCCGTCGATCAAGGGCGCGGCGGCGGATCACGCAGGTCAACACAATCCCCAATACCCGCAATTTCTCATTGCCGCGTCGTTTGACCGTAACGATATCTGACAACGCAGCTTCTAGTTTGTTGATTGATAAAGGCTCGGGTTGAGAAACGAGCAAGAACCAATCTGCCGATTTATAAGCGGCAACGGTTGTTGCTGAGACGTTCGGCCCCGTATCGAGAATTATATAGTCAAAATGGCCATTTAATTTTGAAAGCGGTTCGGCGAGCGCATCCCTCACATCTTCAAATTTGCGGTCGCTGTTTAGCCAATGTTTTTCAAGGTTATCAAGCTCCCGACTGGCTGGGATTATGCTCACGCCCTTCGGAAGGCTTATCCCCTCTTCGGTCTCGTCAATCACATAACTAATCGGATCACAGAACTCTTCTTCTTCATCTTTTTCGCCGAGAAGCAACTCCAACGTTCCGCCATACACACTCGGCACCCGGAATGCATCGGTAAGGCCAGCATTAGCATCCAAATCCCAGATAAGTGTCTTTCGACCCAACTCACCTAATGCCGCTGCCAAGTGAATGGCTGTTGCCGTCTTTCCACAACCGCCCTTCTGGTTGCCAACTGCGATCACACGTGTATTGCGATTTTCAGACATGCTCGTGGCCTCCCTGCCAAAATATTTTTCAGGCCCTTCACAGTAAACCCGAAACTGTATTTTCAAAAATCCGTTAACGGATCATCGATGCTCCTATATCGGAAAAACATAATCGGAGTATCAAAAATGAGTTTTCACCAGAAACCCTTTGGTGTCAACAAAAAATCGCAAACACACTAAATTCACAACACCCACGACAACGACTTCAAAACCGGAAAAACAAAGCTCCATCTACGGAACAACATTTATCCATACATGGAACATCATTAATCCATGAATGGATAAACAAAACCGGAGTTTCGACGTAAGTCGATGGCGTCGCATGCATTTTGATGTTGACGATGATCGAGAGAATCAACATCATGGAATTTGGTACAAATTGCCCCGTAGGTTTGACCACACTGCCAAGCCCGCGATCCAAGCGGGTAGGGGGCTCAACAACAGAAAGGCGTTTGCGTGAAGTAGCGAGCCTGTAAAAGAAAAAAACCGCCGTGGAGACGGCGGTATTTTCCAACTTGGTTGCCTGTCCGGCGGAGCCGGGAAGCAACTACTTGTAAGTCTGAACACCTTCAAGATAGTTCTTCCCTTCCTCTTAGTCAAGACAATTCCGCAACCGAGCACGGGATTGTTGCGCCTACGCAAAATGGCCGGAAGGGAAGCCAGCCATGCAGGCACCAATCAACGCGCCGTCGCCCGTGGAGACGGGCAAGGCGTCCAACAGCCGCACCGGCGGTATCCGTCAGCAACGGATCGGCGGCGGCTTTGTTCACATCTCCACCCATCAACTGGCCCTTGGCTGGTGGCTCTATCACGCCGGTCACATCACGATGCGCCAGTTTCGGGTGTGGCTTGCGACGTTCGAACTGTTGGAACGTCGGCGTCACATGGTCTCAGATGGCGACAGGAAGCCGCTGTATCGCGTGGAAGAGATTCAGGCACTGGTGGGGGGGCGAGGCAGTCAACGCGCTGCAGCAGCCCTGAAATCCGATCTACGGGCACTTGCGCAGCTTGGACTTGTTACCGTCACCGATCACACCATCGAACATGCCACCTCGATCGAGCACATTCGGCTTGCCGATGTCTCCGGCTTTTGGTCGATATATGCACAACTGCCACATCAGAAGCGTCGGGTGCCCATCCCGCGCCGGACCTTGCGCGCGCTGGCCGGCGGCTTTAGCCGCGCTGTGACCGCCGTCATGCTGGCCTTGCTCATTCGATCGCTCTTTTGGCAACGCGGCCGGCAAGGCAGTGAGGGTAGCTATCGGGTTGATGGCAGAACCAAACTCGCCTGGATCGCCGAGGTCTTTGGCATCAGTCGCCGCGCTGTCACCGATGCGCGCAGCAAGTTGATCGAACTCGGTTGGATCGCTGAGGTCGAGTGCAACCAGTGGGAACTGAATCGGTGGGGGGTGCGCGACACCATCGTCGTCGATTGGCAGCCGCGCGCTGCGGAGGCCGACGGTGTTACCGACAGCACGACTGACAATGCCGGTGATGGTGCCTGTGATAACACCGAACCTGCCTCACAGCCTGACACCGAATCTGCCAGCCCTCGGCCTCAAAATGACACCGGTTCTGCTAGCCCTTGTCTTAACAGGTCGCTTTTCTTATCAGAAAAAGAATTAAACAACAGAACGCTTGGGGCACAGCCACCAGGCCCGGCTGGTGTCTCGATTGAGACGCTGGAAAAAAAACAGCAGGCCAGTAGGGGGAGAAGGTGGCGACAGCGGGGGGGTGATCCCACCGCACCGGCCCTGCAGGAGATCCAACCCGCCGACCTGGCTCGTGATGATCGCTTGCTGGCCTTGTTCGGCCAAGCCGTCGAGCAAGGCTTGATTGCCGACTGTGAGGCAGGGCGGTTGGACTTCTTCGCCTTGGCCGAAAGGGCGCGCGCACGCGGTCGCCATCCCGGCGCGCTGTTCAAGTGGCTGTTGGTGCAGCGCCGCTTCGACTACATCACCCAGGCGGATGAGGATGCTGCGGCCGATCGGCTGCGCAAGATGCGCGAGGGACCGCGCTCGATGATGCAGCAACTACCCGGCGGGGTAGGGGGGGATCGTGACGCGATGGATGGTGGTGCTGACGCGGCGCAATTGGGCGGTGGTTCGGCCTCGGCGGTGGCGCGATCGGCGGTGATGGAACGCACCGACGACGAAGAGATTGTTCAGAGCTGCTTGCGTGTCGTGCAGCAGTTGAACACGCGTGGTCGTCGGCCCATCGATCCTTTTGACGTCGCCCGCCAAAAATGGCAGTGGTCACGCGAACGATGGGATCAGGCCCACGGGGATTACCAGTTTCGCCAACGCGAACGGTGGTATGGCGGGGGGCAGTGACGGCCAAGCCTCGATGATCCACAGACTGGCAATGGCTACGCTTCGAGCGCGTTGAGAATTTGCAGGCCCACCAGGAACAGGTCCGTCTCCGTGGACTTCACCCAGCGGACCTCGGCACGATAGGGGCGACCTGCGGGATTGCCGTCAGCGAGGGCAACGGTGCAAAGGTCGCCGGTGGCCAACGGAAGGTCGCAGACCACGCACAGCCCGCCGCCCGAGATATTGCGAACGGCAACCTGCATGCCGACACCGGCCGCCGTCAGATAGGCATCGAGGTGTCGCACCAGGAATCGATGGCGTTCGTCGATGTTGTCCAACGGGCCGGTACCGAACTTAGCGACCACACTCACCATGCGCCGCATCCAATCCCGCCGTTGATTTAACTTCTCCTGCGCCAAACGCGCTCCTTGCTTTTCGATATGCAACAAGCCGCCTGTCGTGCGACGCCGAAGCGTCGACGCACACAACAGGCGGCTCAGGGGGTCTTGGGCGTGCGCGGCCAACCAAGCCTCGCCAATGTGTTAAACGCTAAATGGGGCCGCTGCGCTCAGGTCGTCGGGTTGCGGTCGGCCCAATTCGGAGATGCCATCGGGGCAGGTGCTTCAGGGAATAAAGAGCCGATTTCGATGAAATCTGGCCCCAAAAGGGTCATTGCAGGGGGGCTAGGGGCCATCTGTATCAATAGTTGTGCGAGGAACCTTAAGTACGCCCGAATTGTTGATGGCTCACAGTGCCGGCTGGTCGATGATAAGCGTGGGGACTGATCGTGCGATCGAAGGCATGGACAATTCGGGAGAAGGGGAATGGACGCCGCTGAAGGCGGTTATCCTGAACACCCATTTAAATGTTGTGAATGCCAACTCGACCTGCCGATCCGTATTGCTACCAATCGTACAAATGCTATTCACTTTGCCTGCGCCTTCTGCGGGGCGCGCTACGCCGGCTTCTGGCTTGACAACATTTCCGACGATCTCAAAGGCAATGTGCGGGTCGATGACGATCCGCGCTTGGGCTGACGGCGAAATGCGTAATTAGCACACGGGTATGCCGCGCGGACGGGGGCGAACGCGTGTGACGGCAGGTAACCGCCAAGCCGTGTCAGATTTAGCGTAATCGGGAAAATAAAGGCATGCCCGACAGCATCTCGGGCCGGAGAGTAGAGAAAGGAAAGGAAGTCTCTTGCCGCCGGGCATGCAAGCGCATTGTAGTCCGTCACGTTGGCTATTGCGAAAATACCCATTACCTGACCGAAAATTTAATATTCTGCGGGATGGCCGGCGGCCGCGATGCACTTCACGGCGATCGTTGGCACCAATCGGCTACTGAATTGCTTGCAATAGCTGGGCGCTGACCGGCAGGAACAGCGTCAACGGCTGATCCAAAAGCGGCATAAACCCAAACTTCCCATAGAAATCCGCCGCCTGCTGATCCTTGGCATCGACCAAGACGGCATAGACGCCCACGCCGGTATGTAGCGATCGCTTGATAGCATCGGCCAGCAGCAGGCCGCCCAGCTTGCGCCCCTGAAAGCTGCGTGCGACGGCCAGCCGCCCGATTCGCACCGCCGGGATCACCGGGTAACGCGGCAGTTTTTTGGCAGTGGCCTCTGGAAGATCGTTCAGCGCCATGTTGGCGGCCGCCACCGTGTAGTAACCGGCCAAATGATCGGTTGCAGTGTCGACGGCGACGTAACAGATAGCCACCTGACGGCGCATGTCTTGAGTGGCTTGGCGTTGCAGATAGTGATTGAGCACGTCGACGCCGCAATCGAACGATTGGCGGTCGTGCTGCTTTTTATCGAGGTATTCGATCCGAAAGGGTTGACCCATCAGCCGGGTTCCACCTGATGGTGGTGATCCTGCAATGCATCTAACAGGGCAGGGGCCACCGGCGGCGGGTTCAATAGCGCATCGACCAAGCGCGCCTGATCGCGGGCGCTGAGTTCCAGCACCTCGTGACGGCGAATGGCATCCTCGGCCGCCAAGCGTGCCGCATTCACCACAAACTCCGACAGGCTGCTGCCGGTGAGGGCGGCGGCCCGTTGCACCAGTTCGCTGATGGCGGGGGTGGTGCGCGCCTCCAAGCGGGCGGACTTTTTGTGATCGTGTTCCTGCAGCATGGTTGGATGTCCTTTCATTCTCTATCTCTATTGTACGTCATATTGCCGTACATCGGCAAGTAAAATCGTCTTCTTGGGCGAAAAACGGCGTTTTGAGGTACCGGAATCGACCCAGTCGGTCCATGCGTGGCGGTCGGGCAGGGGCGGATCGCTGTGGGGTCCATGCCTATCTCAGGTCCATTCCCACCTGTGCGCGGGTGGCATTCCTCCGGCGCTGCGACGCGCAGGTCCTGAATTCTGGCGAAGGGCCTGGCGACGGTCGCCGGGTCCGCCACCCCCAACCGCACAGGAGTTTGGACCCATGACCAAGGACCCACGCAACCACGACACCCCCAACCATCAACCCGGACCGCACCTCGACGCGGCCGACCTGGCCCAGTTCACCGGCACCACCCAGTGGTATCGCCATCCCATGAATACCAAAGTGCTGTACACCGACGGCGTTCAATACCTGGCTGCCAAGGGGGAGGCCTACTGGCTGATCGACGCCATTGTGTCACACCTGCGATCGCCGGTGATACGGCAGGCGCTAGCCAATGACGATCGCTTGGCCACCCTGCAGTTCTGGCAACTCACCGTCAACGACGATCGATCGGCGGTGCTGACCTGTCGCGCCGACTCGGATGAGGAACCGGCCATCACCCAGCCCATCGACTACACCGACTTTCCGTTGGCGGAGATCGACATCTGGTGCGGTCGGTCGGAAGACCACTGGGTGCTGTACCTGCCGTCCGAACACTGACCCCTGCGGGCGTAACCGCCCGGCGGCGTCAGCAGCGTCGTCGGGTGGTTGTTTTTCGTTCTTCTTGGTGGGCGGTCGGGAAAGTGGGGATGTTCGACTTCGCGACAACACATTCAGCGCTTGGGGCGCGCGGCCGTCGGACGTCGACGGTAACGATAGCGCGGCCGCCGCCGCCGACGGCGTTGGGGTTTGGGCTTGACGGTACGGCGCAGGTTCAGGCGTGCCCGTCGAAAGCGTTCGGCCAGTGCCAGTGACATGATTTATCTGTGATGCCATCGGTGGGGCGGGGGAGTCAAGCCTGATCGCGATCGGTCGACTTGAGTACCCCTAATCCCGCCGCGAAATATCTCGCACCCATTGCGCCCGCCCGTGCGGGTGTGCTAGGGTCGCGCGGATTCAATCAACGCGAACTTAGAGAGGTCACCATCGAGGTCGATCCGCAACGCCTGGCATCCGGCACCTGGTGCCAGCAGACAGACACATGCATTCGGCGAAGGCGACATCGCGGCTGCCTACAGTGCTGATCGCTTCGGCACCACCGGGCGCATTCGCAAGCCGTTTAAACTCAACGGTCAGCTTTACACCAACGCGGGTGGTTGTTGCAGCGCCGACCATCACTACGTGAAGGCCTATCGCTTGGTGACGCCGGCATTGTTCGACGGCACGCCGGTGAGTTACGAGGAACGCTTTAGCACCATGGAAAAGGGCGCTGCGGCACGTAGCGATCCCAACGGCGCATTGCATGGCGTGCCGGTGACGTATCGCGATAAACCATTCGTGCTTTGCGGGCCGCCGGTATTTCTGACACCCGCGCCAATACCCTCAAACGCGCCCTCAAAAAGGCAGTCCACCCATCGGCGCGAGCACGTTTCAACGCCATCGCTAACTGAAACAGATGCACCGCCACGCAAACCTTTACCATCTACGCCGCGCGTGAAGCCTACATGGCCCAAGTCAGAACAGGGATTACTGTTTGATTTATAGAAGCTTGCGCCGAATGAAGTGTTGTTGCCGCCTACATCCGTGAGAAATTGACTGGCCAAGTAAGTAACACGTCGAGACTGATCTAGGAGAAGAATGGTGACGTGCCCAGCAAGAACGTCAATCACAATTCATGTCGAAAAAATCAAAAATCTTCTGTGTACGGACTTTATGTTAAGTGATGTTGGGCGCGAAACTTACAAAGCGCATTTGACTTTGCTGGATAAGAATTTTTTCTCATATTAAGAACGCGACACATAATCATGGCGTATAGTCCGAATGTTGGGGGATGTATCGATCAGCATACGTGCTGATCGGCAGCGTGCCCTGTGGGGGCCGGAGTATGACTCCGCGACACAATTGAGTATGTATCGACTGATTTGCCCGGCGGTTGCTTCGTCATTGAAGGAGCGCCGGTCAAGGCTATCGAATAGAAACCAATTACGACGTCTCGGCGTCGTCGTTTATTTTCGATTCCTGAAGTGCAGAAATCACGGTCAATGTGATTGGGTGTTTTCCGATGGCGCGGATAGTACGCCCAAACCAGAAAGCCAGACTAGATCAAATTACCCGGAGTGCAGATCGCATGTTAATTCGCCCACACAAGAGTCTGTTTTTTGTTGTCACAGTTGTATTGGCCTCGATGGGCAACACTGTTGCGTTCGCGGGATTTCCATATGAGCCGTTTGCTGACAATTGGCCATGCGGCCCGATTATTGGGATCATAAATGGCGGTGGGTGTGGCCACGGACAAACATTGCCGGCCCCCGCCACCAGTGATCCAGTTTATCTGCACAACGGTGAGTTTTATTTGGATGTCACTGATTTAGAGATTCCGGGGCGCGGGATCGACTTCGAGTTTACCCGCAAATACCGCAGTCGCTTCGGCTTTAACTCAGTGATGGGCGATGGTTGGGATCATAGTTATAACCTTTTCTTGGAAGACGTTGCAGGCGACTTACGTTTCTACAGCGGCACGGGGCGCGAGGAAGACGTCTTTACCGATCCAGGAACGACGGGCACGTTCGCCAAGGATGAGTTCCTGCGGACGCTGGTCAAGAACGGTGATGATACATTCACCATGACCACGCGCGACCTAACGAAGTTTAACTTCGCATCATTCGATCCCACGGGAAATAACCCTGGTATGATTACGTCGATCGTGGACCGCAATGGCAACACGATGACGTTCAGCTACTACACGAGTGGTACGCATCAAGGCAAGCTCGAGACCATTACGGATACTCTGGGTCGCGACATAGATTTTGCCTACGGCACTGACGGATACCTAAAGACCGTGACCGACTTTTCCGGTCGCGTAGTGACATTCACACACTACACATTGAGTGACCCGAACGGATCCATCGGCGACCTCGCGACAGCTACCTCGCCAGCCGTCACCGGAACCCCGAACGGCAATAATTATCCATCGGGAAAGACCGTCACATACACCTACGATGCCAATTCCCGTCTCAAGACGATTACGGATGCCAAGGGGCAGCAGTATCTTGAGAACTTCTATGTGTCCGACAAAGTTGTAGAGCAGATTTATGGCGGTGATCATTTCAATTTTTACTACGATGCTCCGTTGACGCCGACACCTCCATTGCCGGCTTCCGTCGCGTCCTCAGTTGATCAACGAACCATTATTAATAACCGGCGCGGCCATGTGAAAGAGCTATTTTATAACAGCAGCCATCAGCTAGTCGCCACCCGCGAGTATACTGGTACCGCACCCGACGCCACGATTCAAACCACTGACGCGGCAAATCGCCCGACGGGCAAGCTTCGATCCGCCGATCCTGACTTTTACGAAACGCTGTATTTCTGGAATGTTGATAGCTGGCTAACCAAGAAGATCATGCCGAATGGCAATCAGGTGGAGTTCGAATACGAGTTGGACCTCAACCCTAGCGCTACCCGACTTGAACGCGGCAATCTGCGCGAGAAAACGCGCACGGCGGGTACGCATACGCCGCAGGGTGACCAAACCAAGATCACCGAGAAATATGAATATAACACCAGTTTCGGCGGGTGTTGTGGTGCCAATTTTGTAACCAAGTACACGGACGGGCGCGGCAATGAAACAGTCTACACTTACGATCCGACGACCGGAGATCGGCTGACGGAGACCGATGTCACGACCGGCATTGTCCATACTTGGACTTACAACAGCTTCGGTCAGGTGTTGACCCACACACTTCCTTCTAACGGAACTACCCAACGGGTGGATTCCTATTCTTACTACACGTCAGGTCCCCAAACAGGCTATTTGCACAAACAAGTTGTTGATGACGCCAACCTAAAGCTCACGACTACGTTCGATTACGATTTGGTTGGAAACGTCGTCAACGTGCAAGATCCGAAAGGCAATGACACGCAATATGTGATAAATCAGTTAAATGAAGTCGTACGTACCATTACACGCGATGTTGACGGGAGTGGGACCCGCTACCAGGTCGACTCGTTCTTCGACGCCAATGGAAAACTCGAGCACCAAGACGTACAAAACATTGATGAAAATGGTGTTGTGTTGGCAAATAGCCACTTCACAACCAGCTATGAGTACGACATCTTGGATAATCTGATCGCGATCAACGAGGAGGTTAGCTCAACTGCATCGATTACGACGGAGTACGCTTACGACGAGAATGAAAATTTGATTCAGATCAAGTTTGGCGAGGCGACTAATGGCAATCAAACGACGAATACAATGGACTACGTGTTTGACGAACGCGACCTGCTATTCGAGAAAACTTGGGCCAAGACGGATGCCGACGAGACAGCCGAACAGTCCGTGTATGACGGTAACGGCAATCTAACCAAGCGGCTTGAAGGGCCGTCAAGTGGATTTCAGTACACAACCAATTATGTGCATGACGGATACGACCGGTTGTACACGGTGACCGATGCCAACCTCAACGAAAGGTCATTCAACTACGATGCCAACAGCAATGTTGAGATTGAGACTGTCAATGGAGAATTGCTGGACAACCCCACGACGGCGACCAATGTACAACTCTTCCGAAGAGTAAATGCCTTTGATGCATTGAATCGACTCACACGGGTTGACGTGGATCACTTCGTCGTCGCATCGGGTGCGAATATCGGTGATGGCTTAGCTACCACCATCATCGAATACAACGATAATTCGCAGCCATGGCGAATTGAGGACGATCGCGGGCACGATGTCGATTTCCGATATGACACAGCCAACCGCCTGAAGAATACGCGGGATATCTTGAGTAACGATATCGCGTATACCTACGATGCCAACTCCAATATTCTGGCTGTGCTGGAAACGGATCAACACGACACATCCACAGGTCTTTCGGCGGAGACGTTCACGACCGACTTCACCTATGACGGGTTAGATCGCCAGTTGACCACTATTGATAACAATGGGAATGTGGTCACAAACGCTTATGACTCTCGTAGCAACTTGGTAAAGCAGATTAATGCGCGGGGAAACGTCACACGAAATACTTTCGACGGCCTTAATCGTCTCACGCGAACCGAACGCGACTTGACCAACACGGGCACCGGCGGCGGAACGGTAACTAGTACCGTGGTCGTACAACAGGAATGGGATGATACCAGTCGGCTCGTCGCGAGCATCGATGACAACGGCAACGAAGAACGATATACGTACGATGCTCTCAATCGGCGCATTGAGATTGAGCGAGCGGACTGTTCAACTTGGCAGTTCGATTATGACGACTTTCACGATCCGGTGATTGTGGAAGATCCAAACGGCACAATAGTAGCCAATCTTTTTGACTTTGTTCACCGGCTGCGCGACCGATTTGTGCTATCCCTAGGTGCGGGTGTTTCGGGCAATACGATCAACGAGAATTTTAGTTATGATGGATTCGGGCGATTGGTAGAGACAAGCGACAACACATCGATATACGTAGATTGGACGTATGACTCGCTGTCGAATCCGTTGACCGAGACACTTAATGGTGAAACGGCGACGGCCGAGTATGACGCCCTTGGCAATATGACCAAGTGTATCTATCCCAGTGGTCGTATCATCGAAACCGCATACGACGAATTGAATCGCAAGCAGACCATCGACGATACCACCGGTGGTACGACTTTGACGATCGCGGATTATCTCTACGCGGGCCCCAGCCGTGTCCATAAACGCACGATGGGCAACAATACCGAGATTCAATTTACCTATGACGGCATCACAGGCGTGCCAAATCCCATTGGTGATTCCGGTGTCAAGCAGGTCATCAAGACGCGGCATGTCGCGACGGCAGGACATGCGACTCCTGGAGCCATTATGGATAGTCGAGATTACCTCTGGGATGAGAACTATAACAAACTCAAACGCACGAATGAGATTGCCGGTGTCGGTATCACCAATGACCATACCTATGTTTATGACTCGCTCGATCGTCTCGGCTCAGTCAATGTCAAGAACAGTGGGTCGGGCACAACTGTGCGGTCTACGGAATACCCGCACGACGGTGTGCATAACCGACTCGCTGTGGTCAGCAGCATCGGTAGTTCGCCTGCGGATGGTGCCTATACGATGGGTGGTGCGGGCACCGATCCGTGTCTGATACCGAATGGGTTCTTTGTCAATGAATACGATTCCACGCCAGCCGGCACGCGCACGCACGATGCCAACGGCAATGTAGTCACAATCGGCGCTGACACAATGGTGTATGACTTCCGGAATCGCATGGTCGAATACTACGATGCATCGACGGGCTTCACCCATGAATACGTTTATGACCCGTTGGACCGTCGAATCGAGAAGGCTATCGATGTATCAGGGCCGACCGATACGCTTCAGTTTTACTACTTTGCTCCGTTGACGTGGCAAGAAATTGAAGAACACGAGCAAAAGTTCGGTCCTGGCACGCGCAAGGTAAAGACCACCTACGTGTACGGCAACGGCATTGATGAGATTCTGTTGTGTAGTATCGGGGTCTTGTTCAAGACCAATCGCTACTATCTGAGCGATGACATGGGCAATGTCGTCATGATGACCGATGAGTACGGCACTATTCTAGAACAATACGCCTACGACGATTATGGAGCCCCTAGTTTCTTTGACGCGGCTGGCACACCGATGGCAGGATCGGCCAATGGTGGGCAACACCTGTTTAATGGGCGTCGCTTCGATCCAGAAACCGGGCTCTACTACTACCGTACGCGTTACATGAAGCCGGAGGATGGGCGGTTCCTCACGCTCGACACCATCGGTGTCTGGGGCGATCCGAACAACCTCGGCAACGGGTACACCTATGTGGGGAATAATCCGTGGACGTTCGTCGATCCGTTTGGGCTTCTCCCAATGGATGCTGGCCCAAGCTGGGACCTAGGCCCTGGTACTGGAGGGAAATTGCGGGAAAAGGGTTTCAAGCCCAAAGATCTCCACCCAAGAGGAACCGAGAAAGGCGGAAAAGTCATGGTCTGGGTAACTGTTGGTGGTGTAATGATCCTTATTCCAGGGCCGGAGGAACTTATAGTTGCAGGGATCGTCGCGCGAGGAGCACGCGTAGGAGGTGCCATCGTGAAGGGTGCGAAAGCAGTAGACAAGGCGACCGATGCGGCGAAAGCGGCCGACAAGGCTGGCGATGCGGCAAAGGCGGCCGACAAAGCCTCAGATGCAAAGAAAGCTGCGGACAAGGTCGGCGATGCCAAAAAGGGCGGCGGCTGTTTTGTTCGGGGTACGTTTGTTGTAATGGCCGATGGGTCACTTAAGCCGATCGAACTGATCGAACCAGGTGATTTAGTTGCAGCGGATTTCGATCCGGTAAACCAGGACGGCGCGGAATACTCTTTGGTCGTCGAGACCTTCGTAGCTGAAGCCGCCGAGGTTGTTGATATCCTATTCGAGGACGACGATGGCAATTCGTTTTCTGCGACCGCCACGCTTGGCCATCCATTTTACGTTCCAAGTCAAAACGGATATGTCCTAGCCGGCAATCTTGATACTAATATGTGTTTCTTGTCGGCCGAGGGTAGGTCGTATAGCATAGCGTCAATTGATATGCGCGCAAGTGCCGTGCTTGTGTACAACTTTCATGTCCTGGGTGCAAAAAATTACTTTATCGCTGGAGCCAACGGCGAGATGTCGGTCTTGGTTCACAACGGATCGGCGCAGAAGCCTAAGAAGGCTGATGATGACTTGCCGACTCTTGACCCTACGGGCAAGGTTCATGGTAAGTTACCGAAACCGGAAGATCTCCGTCAGTATTCGAAGGAAGAGTTAGAGCAATTGATGAGAGAGTTGAATCAGAGTGTTCAGGAGCGAATTCGGCAGACAAATATACATGGGGCAGACGCAGGTCACAGCGCTAGAATAGCAGCTGAACAGCAGTTAATTCATAGTATCAAGAAATATCTGAAGGATTTGTGTAAGTGATAGAATCAAGTGGTGCAAAGTTGATTGACGAGATGATGTGCGATCCAAAGTCATTTTATGATGCTGGGAAATCGCACCAATTGTTGAAAGAGTATTTCGACGGATTTCCACGTAAATCAATCATTCCGGCGCTCCAGAGTGATAACGATTTAATTAGGCGGATTGCTGTATTTATCGTGGCGGAGTTAGGTAAGGATGCCGGCGATCTTGTTGACTATGTTGTGCCGCTCCTCCGTGATAAGTCAATGAGTATTCGCTGGTATGCTATGGAATCGATAATGGTGTGTAGTTACTACCAGAGTTGTGGGGCCGACCAATTCTATCATGTTGTCGAGATGCTAGCCGATCATGATTCAGAAATCCGATGTCATGCGATGTTGCTTCTAAGTCGCGCAAGCGAGGATCAGGTACGTGCTGCAATCGAATTTGCGGAAGGCCGGAAAGGTGAAAGGGCAGAAGAGCATAAATGTCTTCTGGATCTCTTTGCGAGTTCAGAAAAACTATCAATCTCAGAGCTTCAGTCAATATTGGAAAGTGGTGATGAACTAGCGATTAGATATGCGGCGGCAGCAGTAAGAAAGATGAGGTCTGATAGAGACGAACTGCGAGGAATGGCAGATGACGTGATCGACGAAGAACTCAAGAAGTTTTTCGAGATTGGCGGGCCATAGTTACTGCGTATTCAATTTTATTATTAAGAGAAGGAGAGGTCTGAGAAAATGTATCCCAAAACGGCGTTTATGGGATATATTGATTTGACTTACTCAGTCAAGCAAAGTTCGTCATAGCCCGTCAGTCCAGTTAATGTGACACAATGAAAGGAATCCCAACTGGGGATACATCTGTTTTCTTTCATATTGGAAATAAGCCTTCCTAAGCCCTCCTTGTCGTCAACGTTAATCATTGACTTGATCGAATCGAAAAATCTTCGCGAACGAGATCTTGCGAATATCTCAAACGGGTAGTTTCTTTCCGTAGCGTAAAGGAGAGACATTGGCCACCACATTGATGCTCGCGCTGAGTCGGAGTAGCTTCGGAGATAAAGAATGAAGTCGGCTTGCATTAGTAGCTCAAATGAAAGCTGAGTACCTGTACATCGTTCCTTTAGAAGGTCGGCCCATAGAGAGAGCCGATTTAATTTGAGACGTTCATTTCGCTCACGTAAAGTATCGATTCCGCGTTGAAATGTTGAGTAGGTATGTATGGGCCTATTGTGCCGAATCGGAGAGTAGTAATCAGTTGATAAAAGATAACTTACAACGTTAAAAGCCCGGTGGTGTATAAGGGTCGCTATCGTAGTCAAAAGTAGCTCATGAATCAGAAAGCGATAATTGTCAAAATCAGTAAGACGATAGGACCCCGAACCACCGTCGTGATCAAGGTACGGAATTAATTTCTCAAAGAATGGATGGAAGTGACTCCCAATCTCTAGGCCACCATGGTATCGAGCCAACGTCTCGGTGAATTCTTGGAACTGATTTCGATACGGAATGAAGTCGTTTATATTCTTGATAAAATGGTCGTCAAAGTGTTCACCGCTTTCTTCGATTCTGAAGTTTTGTAGTTCCTGAGAGAAAGTTGCCAGGTAATCATCAATAGCACCAGCAGTGGTGCTTTTCCCTGTCTTTAAGGCGTCGATTGCTCGGCGAAAGACGACGGAAGTTGCCATTTTTGCAGAGGTACCTTCGTCCTGTAGGAACTCCGGCGGCTTACCTATTTCTGGTTTTTGGTACAGCCGCTTATCGAACACCCATCGAATAAGTCTGTCGAACTCGTCGCTGAACTTACTCGGATCGCTAAAATCAATGTGTATCCGTGATTGGTAGTAAATTGGTACCTGGACTTTTCCATTTTCATCACGCTCGCAAACCACGGCTACGAACTTGTTTTGGTCAGCTGCTTCATAGACGTTTTTAGATATGATCTGCGCTTCCGTGCCAACGCCGCCTTTGCGCTGATTGGTTTTTTCGACATAACCCCGATCACAAAACATTGCGACTTTCTTGATATCAGGATCAGAGACCATCTTCTCCATGAATGCGACCGCGTCATTTCCTTCCTGGAGGTCCCATTTATCGAACACCACATCGATGCCGGATTCTCTCAACTCCGTGGCCCATCTGAGGACGCGATCCTCATGTTCTGGTGTCGTCCAGCTATATGAGATGAATAACTTCGGCGGTTGTTTTGCTTCACTCACGATGATTCCTTTCGCTCGCGGTGCGCATTGACGATCTGGCAGGAGTTTATTCGATTATACGGGAAATTAACTGCCTAGTAATTTACCTTAAATGTTGGCGAGTCCTCCGGCCGCGATCGCCGACGATCGTATAACCGGGTGGTGCTGACATTCGCGTGCCCCAGCCAAGCCTGCACGTAAGCCAGATCGGCCTTGTGTTCGAGGGCGTTGGTCGCGGCCGTCGCCCGAAGCGAGTGTAGGCAGAGCCCATCGACCGCGATGCCGACCTTCTTACCGTAGGTTTTCACAATCTTATAAACGCCATCACCGGTGATGGGTTTCTCAAGGGTGCCGGTGGTATTGTTGCGTACTGGCCGGAAGAGGGCTTTGTGACGCTCGTCCCGATGGCCGGCCAGGGCCAGATATTCCTCGATCGCAGAGAGGGCGGCCGGGTGGATAGGTACGTAACGGGTCTTTGACCCTTTGCCCTTAACCGTGAAATGCATCACCCCGCGCCGTTCGCGCAGGGCGCTGACCTTGAGTTCGGCGAGCTCGGTGCGCCGCAGGGCGTGGAAGAGATAGACCGCGATGATGGCCCGATCGCGGGCGGCTTTGATGGTGTCGCCTTCGGGCGCTTGTAGCAGCTTGCGGGCCTGATCGTCGGACAGGGCGGGTGTTTTGCCCTCGTTGGCGTCGGCAGCTGGACGTTTGACGCCGGCGACGGGATTGTGGCTGACGGCATTTTCGTTGCACAGATGCTCGAACAACGAGGAAACGGCCGACAGCTTGCGCCGTAGGGTCGAGGGGGCCAACGGCGCGCCGGTCGGTCCGACGCGGGACTCGAGATCGGTCCGCCAGGCGATGATGTGAGCCCGGGTCACATGCCGAAATTCCTCCGGATGCTCGATATCGCAAAACCCCATGAACTCGGACACGTCATTCTGATATGCCCGCCGCGTATTGGGATTATCGATATTGGCGAACCAAACGGCCGCAGCCGGCACCGCTGCCAGCTGATGAAACTCGTCCGCCGTCAGAACTCGGTTTACCGAGTTCACCCGCCGCACGATCGGAGTCGGATTTTCGGTTTTGGTCAGGTCGTTCATTCGGGATATGTTAGTATTGATAAGATATTTTATCAAGAGTAAATAGGGGGACGAAATCGTGCCATTCTATGAACTTGCATTCCCGTACAGGGCGATGGGTCACTCTCCAAAAAAGGTAATGCAATCACGGACCTGAGTTAACCACTCAGCATCTTTGAAACCGGCAGAGCAATCGTGGCTCTTTGCAGACTCGGGGATATCAGGCGACGGCAGCCGGCGCGGCCCTTTCAGGTGTACTGGATGCCAGACAGCGCAACAGTAAGGGTCAAGCCCGAGAATAGTGTTTTTTGCCTCGATCGGAACGATTCTGCCAAATCCGGTCCCGGATTCGTTTTTGTTTTCCAAGCGAGCATTCTCAAGAAAAACAAGAGACAGGTACGTGAATCCTTTGGTCGGATCATCACCCCATTTTTCATATGGGAACCCATACACGAGCACTCCATTAGCGTACTGTTGCCACTGGATCCACGCGTTGTACTCGTTACATACCGGCGTCCCGAGCGAGGCCCTTGTTTCGGGGGCATTCTTTAACAGTAGATCGAAACCCCACCGAGTTTGGATAACTTTAGGATCATCGTTGGACTCCGTCGGTGGATCCTCAATGTCCCATTGATACCTATCTGGAGAACGAGTCCACGAAATCTGGCCATCCTTTTCTTTAATGATCGAAAAAATCGAATTGCTGCCAGAATGCGTTAGTAGCCATCCGTTCTCGAATCGTTGAAACCCATCACCACCTTTGTTTACCTCGACATTGAGAGTTTTTTCGCCGGTTAGCCAATCGGAAGGGATGGCAGTATTGCTTCGATTAGAATTGGGTTCCGTACGCCGTTGAGCAATAAGTGGTTGGGGAACGTGCCCCGATAGTAGGAAGTTAATTACTGAGATTCCTAA
>JAUIHO010000075.1 GCA_030432035.1 Phycisphaerae bacterium | reverse complement strand
ATTTATCAGAATTGGCAGCGAGGTTTAGAAGATTCGGCGACCAGAGCGAGTAAGGCATTGAATCAGCGGACGTCGACAAATTGGTTATCAGAAGCGCTGGTGATCGCCGGCGATTTGGCCGGACCTATCGGCCTGGGCGACGCGCGCCAGTTATGGGAATCGGAACTGCTCGACGATGCGGCGTCGTTTGAGTTAACGCTTAGCAACCTAGTTGCGGCCGGTGTCGATGCGTGGGTGGTGCCGACGGATCGCATCAATCCGATAACACTCGGCGCGCTCGACGATGCCGACGCCGATAAGTCGCTCGCGCTAATCGATGAGATGGTGAAGCGTACGCGCGCGGCGGCGGGTGATATCAAATTGCTCGGCGCGCTGGGGCCGGTCGAGCCGATCTTGGCGTTGGGCGAAATCGAAGAATCGGAAATGGCGTCGGCATATCAGACGCAAGCACAGCGTCTGGCAGACGCGGGCATCGAAGCGTTTTTGTGTCGCTCGTTTACGGAACTTCGTGCGTTGGTGTTAGCGGTTACGGCCTGCCAAAAAACGGACGCAGTGCCCGTCATTGCCAGCATGAGTTTTGACGCCGGGCTCGATGGGCTCGAGACGGTCATGGGGGCCGGTGTCGTCGAAATGTGCGACGAGATGGCCAAGCTGGGCGTCGATGCGGTCGGTGCCGATCGCACCGAGTTCCCGGACGGTTTGCCTGCGATCATTTCGGTTATGCGCGGTGCGACGGACCTGCCAATTTACGTGGAGCCCAACGCCGGCGTTGCGGAATTGGGTGAGACGGGGCGCGTGTATCCTGAGAAGCCTGCGACCTATGCCGAACGGTATGCGACGATATCGGAAGCGGGGGCGAACCTCGTGGCGGGGGGGCTGGGCACCTCGGCCCCGCATATCGCGGCACTGATCCGCGCGCGGCAGGCGCGGCAACGCAAGCAGGCCAAGCAGCAAGGCTAGCTGTCGTCGGTCCGAATTTCGCAAGTCGCCGTTCAGGTCCGGATTGAGGCAGGGACGTGCGTATTCACAACTTCCCGCGCCTGCGGGATTTCTGATCGGACGCAACGGGTTATAACGGCCATGCCCGATGTGCCAAATTCATTGACCGGCCATTTTCGCCCCGTATAATCATTGTTTTGACGTGCACTGCTCCGCAATGGAGCGGCGGGTCAACCCAGCCTTACAGGGGATGGGCGGGGAATGCGACAGGGCTCCTACCGCCTCACTCGACCACATTCGTCACACCGCCCCAGCATTCGTCCGAAGTAGCCTTCGGGAGGAAACCGATGTTCGCAAGCCGTTTACGCTATTTTTCTGCCCTCATTGCGCTGGCATTGCTGCCGGCACTTGCCTCGGTCGCTTACGCGCAAGAAGGCTTACCGGATAACGCCGTCGGCCAGAATGAAAAACTCTGGCGCGATTGGAAAGCGGCGATGCGACTCGTCGATCGCGGTCAGCTTGAAGAAGCGTCGCCGATGTTTGAGGCGTTGGCCACCGAAGATACGTCCGACCTGCGTTACGCGCTGATGGCCGATCGCACGGGTACGACGCGTCTGGAATTCTGGTCCACGCAAGACGACGCGCCGCAAGGTGTGAAGACGATTGTCGAAAAGATCAAGAACGGTCGCCGCCAACGTGGCTTGGCCGAAGATGGTTGGCACTTCGCCGCCGTCGGTCGCTTCAAGATGGCCGATGCGAACTTCAAGGCGTTGATCGAATCGGAACCCGATCCGGTCGGCTTGCTCGAACTCGCTCGACGCAACCCTAATCGCAACGAAATTTTGATTCGCCTGATCAACAACACGACGGTCGGTGATTCGGCCGTGGCGTTTATCAAGCTGCTCGAAGAAGGCGAACGCCAACTCCGCACCAACCCGTTTGAAATCGAAGCCAACATCGCCAAGCTCGGCGGCCCGCCGCGCATGGTTTACAACGCAACGAATCGTCTGCGCGATGCCGGTGAATACGCCATACCGCACATGATTCAGGCTCTGCAAGATCCGAGCCGTGCCGATCTGCACGCCGTGTTGATCCAAACGCTTTCGCAAATGGGTCGCGGTGCGTTGAACCCGTTGGTGCAGGCACTGGGTATGGATGACGACGTTACCAAAGCCATCCTGATTCGAGCGGCCGGTGATATCGGTTACAAGCAAGCCGTGCCGTACCTCGTTGAGTTGGTGCAAGACACGTCGACGTCGCCGATTGTGCAATCGGCTTCGCGCGAAGCGTTGCAGAAGCTCGGCATCGGTGGCGGATTCGATCCGGCCCGATTGTTCCTCGAACTGGCCGAGATGTACTACGACGATGCCGAATCGCTGCAACCCGTGAAGGTCGCCGACCTCGCCAACATCTGGTACCTCCGCGACGGTGAGTTGCGCTACATTCCCGTGCCGACGCCGGTCTTTAACGACGTCATGGCGATGCGCTGTGCCGAAGAAGTGCTCAATTACAACGACGGCAGTGCCGACGCCATCGCGCTGTGGCTTGCCGCGAATACGCGTCGCGAAGCCAAGTTGGGTATGAACGTCGAGAGCGACGTGCCCGATCCGCTCGGAAATAAGGATTCGACGCGACCGGCCAACACGCCGCGTGCGATTTACTTCAACCGTGCCGCCGGTGCGCAATACAACCACATGATGTTGCAACGCGCCGTCGAAGATAAGGATCCGCCGGTTGCCTTGGGGGCGATCGCCGCTCTGCGCAGCACGGCGGGCGAAGCCAACCTGATCGGTAACGAAGATTACAAGCAAGCTTTGGTGCAGGCATTGAGCTTCCCGAATCGTCAGGTGCGTTTCAAAGCTGCGGAAGCCTTGGCCCTCGCCAAGCCCGACAGTCAGTTCACCGGCGCACAAAACGTGGTGCCTGTATTGGCGGAATCGCTGAAGGCGACCGAAGGCAAAGTTGCCTTGCTGGTCATGCCCGACCTCGATACGCGTAATAAGTTTGTCAGCCTGCTGCGTGCCAACGATTACAGCGTGGCTTCCGGTTCGACGTTGTACGCCGCTTTGCAGGATGGCCGCGAAAAGACCATCGGCGCGTATGACGCCGTGTTCCTCGGCCTGCAGATGAGCCAGCCCGATGTGCTCGGTGCGGTTGGCGAGCTGCGGGGCAGCTTCGATACGGCATCGGTACCGATTTTGGTGATCGCCGATGACGTCGGTCGCGGCAATCGTCTTACCCGCGGCAAGGCCGGCGTTGAATTGCTGGATCAAGCCATCATCGATATCGGTGATTCGGATCGCATTAAAGACGCCGTCGAAAGCCGCATCTCTCGTGCGTCGAGTTCGCTCGGCTTGGCCGCTGTCGATCGCGACTCGGCGATGGAATTGGCGATTCGCGCTGCCGAAGCGTTGGAAGTGGTTGGCGAAAGCAGTGTGTTCGACGTCGATCGTGCCGAACCGGCGATGGTCTCGGCGATTCGCGGCGACAACGAAAAGCTTCGCATCGAAGTGGCCGGTGCCTTGGCGATGGTCAACTCGGCGAGCGCTCAGGAAGTGCTGACCGAAGTCGCGCTCAACGCCGATCACAACCTGGCCGAACGCATCGCACAGTTTGACGCGTTGGCCAAGTCGGGTCGCCGCTATGGCAACCTGATGGGCGACAGCGATGTGGTGCAGCGCTTGATCGACCTTACGTTGAACGAGTCGGATCTGATTCTCCGTGCCGGTGCCTCCAAGGCGTTGGGTGCGTTGAACATCAAGACCAACAAGGCCAGCGAGATCATTCGCTCGCAGCACAACGGCTAAGCTGCATAAACAATCTGAATCTACGAAACGAGCGACGCTTGCGTCGCTCGTTTTTTTTTTATTGGGATTGAAACTCGAGACCGTCGTAGGCGATGAGCATGCCGTCGGGCAGGTCGGCTTCGACTTGGGCGTGACCGATCTCGTGGGCGATATGGGTGAAGTAGGTTTGCCGCGCGCCGATGCGCCGGGCGTGGTCGATGGCTTGTTCGAGGTTGAAATGCGTCGGGTGCGGCTTCAGTCTCAAGGCATCGAGGATCAGCACATCCAAGTTTTCCAGCAGTGGCCAACTGGTTTCCGGTATTTCGCTGACGTCGGTGCAGTAGGCGAAGTTGCCGAAGCGAAATCCGAGTACCGGCATGGTGCCGTGCAACAGCGGGATCGGCGTGATCGAACGACCGGCAACTTCGAAAGGGCCATCGATCGCATGCAAATCCAACTTGGGAATCGCCGACGGTTGCTGCGTTTCCTGATCAAACACATACGGAAACATTGCTTGCAACCGATCCAGCGTGTCGGTCTGGGCGTAGACGGGGACGGGAGCATCTTGCAGCCAATTGAAACGCCGCAGGTCGTCGAGCCCGGCTACGTGATCGATGTGATAGTGCGTGTAAAGCACGGCGTCGACGCGGCGGATGTCGTTGGCCAAACATTGCAGTCGCAATTCGGGCGTGGTGTCGATCAGGATCGACGCATCGTCCCAGCTCACCACGATCGAGGGGCGTGTGCGCAGGTCGCGCGGATCGTCGGACATGCAGACGTCGCAGTCGCAGCCGATCATCGGCACGCCGTGCGACGTGCCCGAGCCGAGAACTGTGATCGTGAGGGGGGCTGCTGCCATGACGGACGGATTATATGGCGGCTCGCTCGGCCGCAACGGTCGCTGCCCGCGCAAGTTTTGCCGAATTCGGTCAAGCTGTGGTTGGGGCCGAAGCCGATAAACGATATATTGGCCGGAAACGGTCGATGCTGCGCTAAGCACAAGGGAGTGATGCGATGCGACGCCCCAATTCACCTGTCGGTTTTTTGTCGTTGATGTTAACGCTGGCGGTTCCGGCTGCGGCTATTGCCCAGCCATTGCTTCGACCCCCAAAGAAGCGAACGCCCATTCGTCAACGCGAACCCAAACGGTCTGATTCGGCACCTGCGTCCACGCCGGCGCGGTCGCAACCCGACCGACGCAGTGAGGTTGATACCAACGTCGAATTTCGCGATGGGCTGGCCCTGCAAATCCGGCTGGAAGCCGTCGGCTTTTCGCCGGGGCTGATCGATGGCCTCGTGGGCCCCAAGACGACGGCGGCGGTGCAGGCATTTCAGGCCGCGCGCGGTTTGGCTGCCAACGGTAAGCTGGACGCGCCGACGCGGTCGGCACTCGGGCTGAACGATTTTGACCCGACGCGCAAGTTCACGTTCACTCAGGCACACATCGATCAAGTCGGGAGTTTTCCGACCGACTGGCGGGCCAAGGCCGAAGCGAAGAGCCTGCCGTTTAAGTCTACGGCAGAAGTCGCCACGTTCGAAGGCCATTGCAAACGCAGCTTGTTGGAACGCCTCAACCCCGGCGTCGATTTGGATCGCATCAAAGCGGGCACGACGATCGTGATTCCCAACGTGAGCGACGAAGTACCGAAGGTTTCGATCAAAACGCTGCGCGTGAACTTCGCGGATAAGCAAATCGAACTGCTCGACCGAAGCGGTAAGTTGGCGGCGCTGTTTCACTGTTCGATTGCCAAGGCGGCGAGCGATCGACCTAGCGGTGACTGTCAGATCAAAACGATTATTAAAGACCCTGAATATCTGTTCCGCCCGGAAAGCTGGCCGGAAGTTAAGGGCATTGACGAGAACCTCGTGATTCCGCCCGGCCCGCGTAACCCGGTTGGCATGTATTGGATCGGTCTGAGCGTGCCGGGGTACGGTATTCACGGCACGCCCGAGCCAGAGATGATCGGCAAGACGGGGTCGCACGGTTGTTTTCGCCTGACGAACTGGGATGTTGAGCGACTGTCGAAATTGGTTTGGCGCGGCATGCCGGTTGAGTTTGTAGACGGCGGCGAGCAGGTGGCGTCGCGGTCGTAGGCTAGCGAATGACGTAAGTCATAATAAGCAAGCGACGAATTCGTTAAACGGGTTCGTCGTCTTTTTATAGCTTTTGGAGTCTTACTTTCGGGCCGGTACGACAATGATTCCATTGGTGCGCGTCCGAGTCATTCCTTGTTATCAGCCATAGCCCATTTCCCGGACTAACCCAGCTTCCCCAGACCGACGCGTATCGTACCGTTTGAGCGGAACGATTATCAATTCGGAGGTCTCGCAGATGCCGGCTACGTTGGAATCGCATCGGGATGGCGCAGGGCTGACGCCGTCGATCAAAGGTGTAGACAAAGGTCGCACGCACGCGCCAGACGAAAGTAATGTCGCGCTGGAAGATATGACGTGGGCGGAGTTGAAACGCGCTGCGCGCGATGTGGGTGTAAAGCTTGGCGTCAAGAAGCACGTTTTGATCAAACGGATTCGCGAAGCCCGCGCGTTTGAAGACGAGCTAGAGAAGCGTCGCAATTCATTGCCCGGTCGCGTACAACAGGCGGGCAAGGGTTTCTCAAGTGTTTGCCAGCAACAGGTACGAGCGATTTGTAAGTGGTTTAGCGACGATGGTGGAAGTGCGCGCAGTGAGGCCGACCGCAACAAGCAGCTCAAGAAAAAACGCATGATGATTTTGGGCGGCGGTTTGGCAATGGGCGCGTTATTCGGTTTTATCGCGGCAATCTTTTAGATTGCATGCACCTGCTACATCAATTCTTCAATCGAACGCGGCCAATCGTCCTTTAATAAACGCGAAAGCGAACGATCGGCTAACACCTTGCCGTCGGTTTGGCAGGCGGGGCAATAATTCGTTTCATTGTCCGCATAGCGAATGCGTTGAATCGGCGTTGCACATTGCGGGCAGGGCTGCTTGAACTTGCCGTGCGCGCCGAATTCGGGTCGGAAGGCTGTTACTTCGCCGGCCCCCGGAAATTTCTTTAAATAGCGTTCGCTTAAGCGCGTCGTCCATTCTGTTAGGACGGTCGTCGTCGCGTCGTGCAAGCGGGCGAGTTCATCGTCCGAGAGTTTCTGCGTCCATTTCAAAGGTGACAACCGCGCCGCCAGCAGGATTTCGTCACTAAACGCATTGCCGATACCCGCAATGATTTTCGGGTCGGTCAGCGCGCGTTTTATCGTGTGGTTCCGTTGCGTTAGCGCTTTGGCGAATTCCGACGGCGTACAGGTGAGCGGTTCGATGCCGCCGGGGTCGTGGGCTTGCAATTGAGCGACGTCCGACGCGACGTGCAACATGGCCCGTCGTTTGCTGCCGGCCTCGGTGATGGCCAATGTTCCGGACGTAAATCTCAGGGCGGCCAGCATGATCTTACCGCTCGCCCTCGCGCCGGGTGCCAACCAGCGCAAACGACCGGCGATCATGAGATGCAGGATCAGAAATTGACCGTTGTCGATGTGGAAGACTATGCGTTTGCCGAGGCGCGAGAGCTTAACGATATCGCGACCGACGATGGCTTCGACCGGCGGCTCGACGGTGCGCAGCAGAAACGGGTTGAGCAGGTCGATGCCGTCGATCGGCACGTTGACGATGCACGGTCGCAGGGCGGCGAGATAGGCCTCGATGTCGGGCAATTCGGGCATGGTTTGACGGTGATGATAGTCGATCAGCGGGTGGGAGCGTATTGATTTGGCATTCGACGCTTGAATATGCCGCCGTCCGTCAAATCTTCCGCACAATTTATAAGCGAGGCTGTTAGAGATAAGCCGTTTAATCTAATTCATGCATTACGGATGAATAGGTCTGTTTCGTCGCGGTCGCATGTTGCATGTCATGGCGTCGGCGGTGATGATCCACACTGCGAAATCGAAAACGAACTCTACGCGAATCATGAAATGAGCGATCCCCAGAACAAGCAGGCCGACGCGAACGTGCGGGTGACCGACGTTCAAAAGCATTACGAGCTGGAAGGCGAAACCATCCGCGCGGTCGACGGTGTATCAATGTCGGCGGCCGCCGGTGCGTTTGTGGCCGTCATGGGGCCGAGCGGCTCAGGCAAGACGACGCTGCTGCACCTGATCGGCGGGTTGGATGTGCCGGATCGCGGTCGTATTGAAATTGCTGGACGCGCGATCAATGAGATGACTGACGCGGAGCGGACGGTCTTTCGGCGTCGGCACGTGGGCGTTGTGTTTCAGGCGTACAACCTGTTTCCGAATCTGACGGCGTTGGAAAACGTGATGCTGCCGTATCTGGTGGATGGCAAAGCCGCCGACAGCACGCGGCAACGCGCGACGGAGATGTTGGGTCGCGTGCATTTAGACAAACGTCTGTCACATCGACCGGCGCTGATGTCGGGCGGCGAACAGCAGCGCGTGGCGATCGCGCGGGCGCTGATGCTCGATCCGGTGTTGCTGTTAGCGGACGAGCCGACGGGCAATCTCGATCCGACGTCGTCGCGCGACGTGTGGCAATTGATGCGAAATCTGTGCGTCGAATTCGATACGACGGTCATCATGGTGACGCACGAAGCAGTGGCAGCGGCGCAGGCGGATCGGGTGTTGATGATTCGCGGCGGTCAAATCGTGGGCGATGTCGAAACGCAGGGGGGCGGCGATGAAGCACTGGTGGCAAGTCGCTACGCGCAACTGGTGGAGTAAGCCGGGGCGCAACCTGCTGTCGATTTCATCGATCGCGTTGGGCGTAGCCGTCGTCGTATGGGTCACGTGCTGTTACGAGTCGGTGCGGCGCGGCGTGACGGATGTGGTGCTGCAATGGATCGGCCGCAGCCACGTCGTGATCGAATCGTCGGCGGGCGTGTGGGGCAACTTCAGCGACGATGTGGTTGACCTGACGGACGATATCGGCGGCATCGCTGCCGTAACGACGCGCACGCGCGACTATATCAAAGCGACGCATCATGCCGATCAGCCGATGATCGATATCGAGATGTCGGGCGTTGAGCCGGATAAGGAAAGCACCTTTCGCACGCACAATATTGAGGAAGGCCGCTTTCTAGAAAAGGGCGATCGCGGCGTCATCGTGATCGAACGGTTGCTGGCCAAGGAATTCGACCTCAACCTTGGCGATAAGGTTTATCTGCAAGACGACGTAAAGCCCAAGCCTCTGCAGGCGTTTGAGATCATTGGCATTGCGGATCGTCGTAGGGCCAGTGTGAATCAGGCGATGATGGTCTGGCTGCCGCTGACGGATGCGCAAGGCATCATTCGCGAAGAAGGCATCATCAAGGCGATCGACATCATCGCCGCCGACCCGACAGTCGCGAACATTCAGGAAATCGCCCGGCAACTGCGCGACAAACTCAAAGCACGCGACGCCAAGCTCGAAGCGAGCGAGTCTCGCAAAGAAGAGTTGCAGGTGCGCACGACGGCGGCCCAGCATAAAAAACTGGACGCGGCCAAGGGGCTGTTGCGTTTCATCATGATGCTGCTCGCGTCGGTCGTGTTGCTGACGGCGTTTTTCATCATCCTGTCGACGATGAGTATGGGCGTGACGGAGCGCATTGCCGAGTTGGGCCTGATGCGCTGCGTGGGCGTCACGCGCGGTCAGGTTGCGCGCGTCGTGTTGTTGCAGATGTTGCCGTTGGGGCTGATCGGCACGGCAGTGGGCGTGCCGTTGGGCCTTTGGTTGCAGGTTATCACGCTCGATCAGGTGCCGCAGTATTTGGGTGAGTTCGCGATTAATCGCTGGGGCATGACGACGGCGATCTTGGGCGGTATCGGGGCATCGATCTTAGGCGCGGCGGTCCCGGCTATTTCGGCGTTTGAGGTTTCGCCAATCGAGGCGAGCCGCGCGGGCGTCGGGCAAGCGACAAATCGTTGGTTGCTACTCGCGCTGGGCGTCGGTGCGGTGCTAATCATCGGTCACTTTGTGATGACGGCGGCGTTGCCCGAGCGCGGCAGCGGCACGTTCGATGTCTGGTCGATCGCGGCGATCGTGTTGTTGTATCTGGGGGCAGCGGCGCTCACGCCGGTGATCATTGTGTTGATCGCGCGCGTCGTCATTGCTGTCGTGGCGGCGGCCTTGGCGTTGCATCGCACGCTCTTGGGCGACGAGATTATCAAAGCGCCAATTCGCGCGGGGGCCGTGTGTGCGGCGTTGATGGTGGGGCTGTCGATGATCGTCGGCCTCGTTGTGTGGGGGCAGTCGGTCAAATCGGGTTGGGAGTTTCCTAAGGAGTTTCCCGATGCGCTGCTTTACTCATACGAGCGCAAACCGTTGGCGGATGTGCAGGCGCTGCGCGATACCGAGGGCGTTGCCGAGTTTACCGTGACGGATGACTTCGGGTTTCATTACGTCAAGCCCAGCAAGAATCGGTTGATTCGCATGCTGTCGGGTTCCGATCCGTTGGCACGCTTTCTGGCAATCGATCCGGTCGAAGGCCTCGGCATGGTGAAGCTAACGTTTCTCGAAGGCAATCTGCGCGACGCCCAAGAGAAGCTGTTGGCAGGCGGGCATATCCTTGTTACGCGCGAATTTGCCCGCGCCCGCGACAAGCACGTGGGTGATCGCGTGCGGATATGGGTGGCCAATGAAAAGGATGATGTGGACGCGGACGACAAGTACGTGCCCGGCACGTTTACCATCGCGGGCGTCATCGCATCGCCGGGGCTCGATATCGCCGTGAGTTTCTTTCAGGCGGGCACCTACTTCCAATCTTACGCCGTGGGCTCGGTGATTGGCACGCTCGATGATGTAAAGAAGTTGTTCGGTCGCGAGTTCGGCAAGTTGGTGTTGTTTAACTTTGATTTGCCGGAAGAATCGCGCACGCGCATCGACAGCGATTCGTCGCAAGTCGTCGGTAGCGGTGTGAAGGAATTCGAAGGTAACGATACTGGGCGGAAATCGTTTTCGATGGGGCGTGGGCCGATCCCGGGCGACGGTCCGGAAGAGCAAATCGTCAACGCGATGCTCAAGCGGCTCGGCTTTCCACCCAAAGCGTTCGTCACAGCGCGCGAGCTGAAGCTGAAAATAGACAGCAGTATTAATAGTGTCACCTTGCTGCTGTCGGCGATACCGTTTGTCGGTTTGTTCATCGCGGCGCTAGGGTTGGGCAATCTAATGGCCGCTAACGTGGCCAGCCGCACGCGCGATCTGGCCGTGCTGCGGGCCGTGGGCGTGACGCGCTGGCAAGTCTTACGCATGGTGCTCGGCGAAGCATTGGTCTTGGCGCTGATCGGTAGCGGCATGGGCCTTGGGCTAGGCTTGCTATTGGGCAATGCCAGTAATCGCATGACCTCGGCGCTGTCGGGCTTCGAGCCGGAGTTTGCCATTCCGTGGGGTCTCGTCGGTCTCGGTGCGGCAGCGGCTACGGTCTTGTGTATGTTAGCGACATTGATCCCCGCGTTACGCGCCAGTCGTAGCAACATCGTCGCGGCGCTGGCCGATGGATAATGGCTTTGAGTGATTTCCCTTCGACCAACCAACGCTCGCTTCTCGCGCGGCTCGCGCCCGGCATTCTGGTCGCTGCGACTGGCGTGGGAGCCGGCGACTTACTGACGGCCGGGTTCGCCGGTTCGAAGCTTGGGCTGACGGTCGCGTGGGCGGCGTTGGCCGGCGCGGTGTTAAAGTGGGCGCTGAATGAAGGCGTTGCGCGTTGGCAGATGGCGACGGGTGACACGCTGCTTGAGGGTTGGGTCGGTCGACTTGGCGGTTGGATCAACTGGTTTTTCGCGGGTTACTTGCTCATTTGGACAGTGATCACGGGGACGGCGTTGGTTTCGGCCTGCGGCGTGGCGGGTGCGGGCTTGTTCTCGCCCGGCGTCGATGCCGAAACGGCACGCTGGTATTGGGGCATCGCCCATGCGCTCGGCGGCCTGCTGTTGGTCTGGTTCGGCGGATACAAGGTTTTCGAAAAAACGATGTCGCTGTTTATCGCGGTGATGTTTATCGCAGTGATATCGACAGCCGTCTTAATCAAGCCCGACTGGGCGGCGCTGGGCGCGGGTTTGGTGACACCCAAGATTCCGAATCATCCCGACGCGGTAACGTGGATCCTCGGTGTGATCGGCGGCGTTGGCGGCACGGTGACGGTCTTGTGTTACGGCTACTGGATTCGCGAGAAGGGGCGCAGCGGTGCCGAAGGCGTGCGCGCCTGCCGTCTCGACTTGGCTGTTGGCTACGCTATGACGGCGCTGTTCGGCATCGCGATGATCGTGATCGGCGCGCGGGTGAATCTCGATGGTAAGGGCGCATCGATGGCACCGATACTGGCCGACCAACTCGGCAACGTGATGGGGCCGGTGGGGCGGTGGGCGTTTTTGATCGGCTTCTGGGGAGCCGTTTTTTCCAGTTTGCTCGGCGTGTGGCAGAGCGTGCCGTATTTGTTTACCGATTTTCTGTTGTTGGCACGCGGTCAGTCGCGCGACGAGATCGATTTCGACCGCACGCTCGCGTATCGCGGTTACCTGATTTTTATCGCCGTCGCGCCGCTGCCATTTCTGACGTACAAAGTGTCGCAAATTCAGTTGGCCTATGCCGTTCTCGGCGCGGCCTTCATGCCGCTGTTGGCGCTGACGTTGTTGATGATGAACACCCGCACCGCCTGGGTGGGGCGCGCTTTCCGCAGCCCGTGGTGGATCAATCTGCTGCTGGTCGCGACGCTGGCGTTTTTCGGATGGACGGGCGTGCAGAAGATACAGGAGCAATTTGCGCCATTGGTTTGCACTTTTGATCCACCGACCGAGCCTAAGGAAGCCACCGGCGAACCAGATGGAGGCGCAAATTCCGCAGTCGAATCGCCTTAGTAATCGCGGCGGGCATCGCGGCATCCCGATCATTCCCGGGCCTTGCCGAAGCGGGCTAACCGACGTATATTTCGGGGTTTCTGGTCCAGTGACCTACCCGGGCAGGTAGCTCAGTTGGTAGAGCAACGGATTGAAAATCCGTGTGTCGCCGGTTCAAATCCGGCTCTGCCCATTATTCAACCTCTCTTTCCTTTTTTGTGCCTGACAGTTCCCTTTTTGACGTTACCGCCAGCCGGATTTCCATAGGTCCCAGCTTTCCGGCCAGGGTTGGCGTTGCAGTACGTGGTTGCGCTATGCAGTCTTGCATTCCGTAACGAAGAAAACGGGGGGGCTGATGTTGTTGGTTGATGGTTGGTCCGGACGCACCAGTAACTGGCGTATCGGTGGTTACTCCCTGGGATGCTCGCTTTTCAGCATGTGAGTGGCGAAGCGCCCCATGTATCGAATTAACGAAAAGGGCGGTAGGAGTACTGGGCGATTTTCGTTCGGTCGCAACTTTAAAAAAGTCGCGAGGCGGTTGCCCGAGTCCCGTTGCCTCGATGAGTCTTGTAGAAAAACGCCGTTGGCTGACCTTGAATCGGTCAGCCTAACGGCGGTATGTTTCAACTGGATTGTTACTACGGTTAGTTGCCCAGTAGCAACGCTACAAAGGCGTCGATATCTATCGCGGCAGCGCACAGTTCTTGCGGCGTTCCCATCTCGGTCGTAACGACCTGAATGTAGTCGTCGATATCCATGCCATTAATCAGGCCGTTGTTGTCAACGTCGCCGAGCAAGCATTGAACATCAGATTCAGCACTACAGTGAATCGCGCCGGCATGCATCACGAGCGTGCCGTTGGTGCTGCGACCGATCAGTGCTTGACCGAGGATGGCCGTCGCACCTGGTGTTTCCAAACGTGCGCTGCCGTCGGACAGTACAATACAGTCGGCATCGTCACCTGAGGAATAGTTTGTGAACGCCATGATCAGCATGGCGGATAACAAGCAAGCTGTTGTTTTCTTTTTTGTCATCGGAAAGAACTCCGTTGGATTTGTTTGCGAGTGTTGATTCGCTTAGTTAAGTACCACACCACCGAGCGGGCCTTTAACGACCATGGCCTTGGTGTAGATTCCGTCGGCCGACCCGTACACGCCGGGTTGCACCCACACGGTTCCTCCTGCGGGCACGTCGTCGGCACCGTCTTCAAATAGCTCGAATGGGTAATAGAACGTGCCGTCTTCGGTTTCTTCGGGGTTACCCTTTTCGACAAACCGCCAGTTCGTCGTGGGCGGATACAACCACGAAATAACCAGTTTTTCCCATTCGCTAATGTGGTTGCGCTGGCCGACGCAAATGTCGCCCTCGGCCTGCGGACCCGGGCAAGTTCGCAACGGATTCCAGATAGAAGCCAGCGGTTCTTTGAACGAATACGTCGCACACATATCAAAGTCAGCGCCACATGAAGTGCCGCACAATGCGGGGCAATCCTGTGGTGGCGACGGACAGTTGTTCGTTCGACAAATCGAAAACACGCAAACCGGATAACTCATGATGGAATCGACATCCATTTGCGTGCGCGGCCAAGCCAATGAATTTGTAACCGGATTGAAGTTTCCCACAAAAGCGGGATCGATGACACAGTCGTTTAACTCAATGAATTGGTCCCAGTCGGTGCGTTGTTGCGTGTGAGACAGCCCGAGTACGTGGCCGACTTCGTGTACCAGCCCAAACTTTTGCTGTGGCGATTCAGCCCCGCAGGGAACACCGTCGCACCACGTATTGAGATTCAGTACGTGCCCGCCGTCGCCGGAGCGAAAGCCGACCGGAGGTGGATAGTTCGGCCCGACGGTATTGCGTTGCACTTTGACGTAGTCGGTTTCGTCGGTTCGGACCACAAACACGATTCCTGCCTCGGCTTCCCATATTTCCATCGCGGCTTCGAGACAGCATTTCTGGTCGTCGCCGACGTCAGGGTCATATTCGTATGGCACGATGCCATCCGGCCAAAGTTGATCGGGCGTATCAGGGTAAACCGAGCCGTAGCTGACCTTTGCGTGTGCTCCCGCTATCAGAATTGCGGAGCACGCGAGTATCCAATGGTTCTGTCGTTTGTTATTCATTTCTTAATTCTCCAGTCGCCGCATCCATTAATCATGAAAGTGGCAAGGTAGGTTTCTTAGTTCGCTGAAACGCGCCTTACTGGAGGCTCACCAACACGAGGACCATGCCGTCCACCGGCTTGCTCATGGCTTTGCCGATGATCGCGCCTTGTGCATTCGCATGATCGGTTACCTTCATGCAGCAACCGGATTTGTTCGATGTGGTCAGCAAGTCGCCCAACTGGATCTCGCCGCCGCTTTCATCGACCTTGCAATACACGCGGCCGCTCAACGCCACAGGATATGCACCGTCGGCGATGGTGCCTTTTTGTCCCATCAACATGCCGGGTCGAACGCCGCCGGCGCCGCTGACAATACCTGCCACCGTACGGTCGTTCGCCTTCGAGCTAATGATCAACGCACCGGGTTCGTTCGGATCGATGCAGACCACCATGCCGGGGTCGATGGCGGATGGCTTGGCGTTGATCGTGAACTGTTCCGAAAGGTCGCTACCGCCCGTGATTTGAAGTTCTTGCGTGAAGATGCGACCGTTGCCGTTGAAGTCGCTTGCGAGCGTAATCGTGTTGTTGCCGGCAGCGTTGGTTAGTGAGATCAGGCCCGCATCCGCGTTGTCGCCGTCGATGCGAACGCGCAGGTCGCCGTTGCTGTTGTAAAGCGTGACATTGCCGCCGCCGTCGATACCGCTGCCGTCCACGATGACGGTTTCGACACCCGAGTTGTCGGAGAGCGTGACGCGCGATCCTGTACCATCGTTAGCGTCGAGTAAGATCGTATCCGTCGCTGCGCCGTTGGACATCATGACGCGCGAGCCGTTGCCATCATCCGAGTCGAGTTCGATGGTTTCAGTTGCCGCACTGTTAAACAGGTGGATGTTGCCATGATTACTCGTGTCGGGCTCGATGCTGGTCGTCAAGACACCATTGCTGTTGAAGAATCGACCACTACCACCGCCGTTGTTGCCGGAGCCGTCAATCACAACCGTGGCCTGCGTACGATCGGAAATCGTGATGCGACCGCTGTCGCCGTCGTCGGCCGTCGCGATAACCGTTGCGTCAGCCGCAGCGTTCGACAAGCTTAGATAACCACTACCACTGTTATCACCGAAGACGCGAACCGTTTGTGTGCCGGATGAATTAAAAACACCAAACGTACCACCACCGGCCAAGCCGTTGCCGTCGGCAACGATCGTTGCAACGCTGCTGTTGTTGCCCAATGTTAATCGAGCACTATTGCCGTCATTCGCGTCGAGCAACACGGTTGCGGTGCCGCTGCCGTTCCACATGGTGAACGTCGAACCCTCACTGGGAGCGCTGCCGCCGCCGCCCGTGCGGGCGTCGATTCGAACCGTTTCGCTAATACCGTCGAACATCGAGATACGCGAACCGGTATCACCACCGTCGTCGGCGTCGATGTCCACCGTGGTAAACACGTTTGCGTTGCGAGCCGTAATCGCGGCGCCTCCCAGGGCGCCATCGGCACCATCGAGCGCGAGCGTGAGTCCACCGCCAACTTGATAAGCATTGAAGAAGCCGCCGCCCGACGCCGACGTACCCGCCCAAGCTGCACGATTCGCGCCGTCAAACATCTCAATTTGCGAACCACCCGTGGCTGGCGTATAGAACGAACCCAACAGGCCGCCGCCTTCGAAGTCGAGGATTTGATAGGCGCTTTCGGATTTATATGTACCCGTCATGCCTTCGATAGACGCCTTTGGCGAGCCAGTGCCATCGCGCAGGTAGAGTTCGCTACCAAAGCCGCTACCGCCATCGAAATAACCGGTCAGCGTTCCCGCCGGCCCGAACAGCGACAACGTACCTTTGCCTGCCGAATCGCCCAGTTCCACGTCGTTCGTCAACTCGTCGTTCTCGACGCGATCGACCCGATAGGCATGGGCCGAGGCTGCCATCGGGATACGCGGCGCTAACTCCATGCCACCGTTGATCGAAACGCCCAACTCGCGCGCCTCACCATTAAAGCTGGAGTTGGCGAACGGGATGTACACGTCGACGATGCCGCTGGAAATCGGGACGTTGGCAAGAACGATTGGGCCTTCAACGAGACCATTAATCGGGTGATACAAGTTGAACGTCAATTCGACGAGTCCGTCCGGCAGCGGGTCTCCAGAATTGTCCGTAAAGCGTGCCTGGAACGAGATGCGTGCCGTTTCCGGAACAAAAATTGGACCAGCATAGATGGTGGTGGACCAAAAGGACACCGTGGCCGCGACGATTGCGGCGGCTGACAGAAGTGTTGAACTCGTGCGTTTCATCAGGAATCTCCCTTTTTGCGATAGGATTGGATCACCGAATGGGGCGAACACATGCCCCAACCACTAGACTGCTCGTTTCGTGTGCGGCTTCTTTCGCAAAATGGAAAATTTCTTATTCTGGCCCGGCTTGCGGTATAATCGCGGCAAGACGGAGGCGCGACTAACTCGTGGTGAATTCAGAACTTACGCAAACGACAACGTTATTGTTGGAAGGGCTTCGCGATCCATCCAACGATGGTGCGTGGCGGCTTCTGCACGACCGGTGCTATCCGTTGTTGTTCGAGTACGGTCGGCGAAAGGGATTGCAACCGACCGACGCGGAAGATGCTGCACAAGAAGCGCTGGCGGATTTCGCTACGGCCTACCGCGAAGGGGAATACGACCGCGCCCGCGGTCGGTTGCGCCAATGGCTTTATGGATTTGCAGCGCATCGGATCAAACGCGTTCAACAGCGCAATCAGAAGGTGGGTCACATTCCCAACGCCGAAGGACGCACGCAATTTTTTAATGACTTGCCTGCGCCGGATGAGATTGACGCGATTTGGGAAACCGAATGGGAGCGACACGTCTTGCAATTGTGTCGCGAACAAATCCGGCGAGAATTTCAATCCGATCATGTCGCCGCATTTGAAAAGTATGCTCTAGAGGGATTGCCGCCCGATGAAGTTGCGGCAGTGACCGGTATGTCGGTTAACGCCGTCTATATATGTAAGTCGAGAATTCTCGCGCGCCTGCGCGAGCTGCAGGACGAACTGGCGCAACTCTGGTAGTCGAGGAATTTTTTAGCGGTGAATTGCCTCTCTCCCGCTCAGCTTGAAGCGCTCGCGCAACAGCGTCTGCCCGATGATTCGGAGGCGTCGTTTCGCGCCCATCTGGATGAATGCGCAACCTGTCAGTCAAGCTTTGATGTCGTCCTTAAAAACGAAGACGCCCTGAATCGTATCAAACGACTGGTGCCGGATACGGCAACGACCGATCGGGACTGCTTTATCAATCAACGCGATCTCATACCGGGGTACGAGATTGTAGATCGCTTGAAGGAGGGCGGGCAGGGGGTCGTCTATCGTGCGGTACAGCATTCCACCAAGCGCGACGTGGCAATCAAAGTATTGCGTGAAGGGCCGTTTGCGAATACGTCTGAAATGGCCCGCTTTGAGCGAGAAGTAGAAATCCTCGCGCAGTTGCGTCACCCAAACATCGTCGCCATTCACGATAGCGGTCTTGCCGGTAGTCACTATTACTTTGTGATGAGCCTGATTGATGGTGAACCGATCGATGTTTGGTGGTCAAATCAAACTAGCGAGAAAAATGCCCGCGACCGTCGCGCCGTCATCGAGTGCTTTGCCGATCTCTGTGAAGCCGTCAATGCGGCCCATTTGCGCGGGATCATGCACCGCGACTTAAAGCCAAGCAACGTAATCGTCGACGCAACGGGCAAGCCGTTTGTGTTAGATTTTGGTTTAGCACGACCGACCGATGGCATGAACGAACAAATGACGGTTACCGGTCAGTTTGTCGGCTCGCTGCCGTGGGCATCACCAGAACAGGCGCAAGGCATTGCGTCCGGCGTTGACATTCGCACCGACGTGTATTCCTTAGGTGTCATGTTATATCAGGCGTTGTGCGGTCAGTTTCCGTACGACGTTGTCGGTGGTGTGCATGAAGTGCTCGATCGCATCATCAACGCAACGCCGTCGCGCCCAAGTGCAGTTGCTCAGACAAACTTAGATGAAGAACTCGATGCCATCGCGCTCAAGTGTCTTGAAAAGCAACCGAAAGATCGTTACCAAACAGCGGGAGAGTTAGCCCGCGACCTGCGCGCATACCTTGCCGGCGAACCGATCTCGGCCAAGCAACATTCGTTTGCCTATTTGCTTCGCAAGCAAGTGCAGCGCCATCGCGTGCCCGTGATGATGGCGGCAACACTGATGCTTGTCGTAACCATTGGTTTCGTCGTAACGCTTGGCCTTTGGCGACAGTCCGAACGCCTTCGGCTTGAGGTCGAAGATCAAAAGCAGGTAGCCGTCAGCGCGCAACAGGCAGAGGCTACCCAACGGCAGGCCGCGCTCGTGTCGCGCGATCAGGCCATTGCCGCTTTTGAGCGATCCGATGCGGTGCGACAATTTCTGCAAGACATGCTGCAGGCCGTCGATCCGAATTTTGCAGGCGACGATCGTGACATTACGGTTCGGCAAATCCTTGACCGTGCCGCTGCTGATGTTGATGCCGATTCGCTGAAGGATCATCCCCACGTTGAAAGCGCGATTCGCGATACGATTGGCACGTCTTATCAGAATCTTGGATTGTTGGACGAGGCTCAACGCCACCTTGAGCGATCGCTTGCGATTCAACGAACCCTTGGGAATGATGATCCGCGCGGGCTATACAACGCGCTCAACTCGCTCGCGACGATCCTTCAACACCATGGCGCATACGAGCAAGCCGAATCACTTTTTCGCGAAGCACTCGACCATTCACAACGCGAGTATGAAAACGCGGAATACGATTCGATTCAGGCCAAGAACAATCTCGCCGTCATTTTGATGGTTCGAGGCAAACTAACGGAAGCAACAAAATTCATCGACGAGATAATGAAGAATGTCGATGCGATCGAAGCTGAGGATTCGTATTCGGCATCCGCGATGCTTGCCAGTGCCGGCATGCTCAAGATGCAGCTCGGCGAGATCGACGACGCGGTAGCAATCTTCCGCAGAGTATTAGAAACTCGATTGGCTTCGCTTGGCGAAGCGCATCCTTCCACGACGCAAGTGATGAGCAACTTGGGTTTGTTATTGGAGCGCCAAGGTCAGTACGACGAAGCCGAGAAGCTACTAAGAAGGGCGATCGAACTTGACGAACGCATCTTTTCGAAAGATAGCGCCAAGGTTGCGACAGACCTGAATAATCTGTCGATGGTATTATCGAGTCAGGACAAACATGACGAGGCGATATCTGTGCTTCGACGCGCCATAGAATTGCGCCGGAAGTTGCTTCCCAAACATCACCCCGAAACCATCATCGGATTGCTTAATCTCTCTGACTCACTCATGGCTACCGGGCAATTCGGCGCGACGCAACCTCTGCTGGAGGAAGTGCTGGCCGCGCCCGAATCGGCGATCCCCAAGCGACCGTTCGCCAAAGAATTGATCCGGCTGATGTATATGGCGTCGATCGCGGCGAACGGTGACCGAGCGCGCGCCGAAGCGATGATGCACGAACTCAAAGATGAGTTTTCGAGTAACGCGGCTATTCCCGAAGACTTGCGTGCACAGCTTGCGGAGTTCGAAACAACCTTTAATCAGACAGGCGACGATCAGATTTCCAAGCATGTTGATGCGAGTTCTAAAGATTGAGGAGTGTGGGCCATTGTCACGGTGACTGGGAATTGGAGTGTCTATTTCCCAATGCCGCCACCCAGACGTCCCAATTCGGCGTCGCGTCTTCCCCCCCAGTGGCACCATCAAAAATAAATAGACATTCGGACACGTTGCAGAACTTCGCGTGCTGGTTTTTTGTTTGGTAGAATTGAGGATCTAACAGGCAAGACGCCGCATCGTCTAACGAGACGACAGTGCGTGTTTTTTGGAGCGAACCTCCCCGAGGGCGACGCCGCTTTACACGCTCAACTTTCAACTTCGATATTGATGCCACGATTAAGATTTCCAGCTGCGTGAGTGACTTCAAGACGAGCGTATCAACATTACGCGGAAAAGGCAAAACGGTTGTTAAGTCGTTTGGCGTAGGGCAGCGACTTCGAACTGATGACCGAGAGCAATAGTCGAAAAAAGGGGGCGAGCTGCCCCCGTCGAAGTTGATGTCATTTGTGTTACGGAATCCGACGCCGCCTTCGGAATCGCTTCATTCCGACCAAGAGGAATGGTGTCATTAGCATTCCCAGCATTCCATCCCCGCAACATGTCATGCCGCATACCTGTTCACCATCACAACATGGCGGAACGGTAGATTCGACTGGCTCGAAGACAGCTATGAGCGTGCTAAGGTCTGTATTCTCGTCAATGGTGATTGAAATTGGGTTTTGCGTTGACTCTATTAGTCCTGTCCAGCGGACGAAGCGGAAGCAGTCCATCGCGTTTGCTTCGACGATGACGATTCCGCCGAGAAAGAAGTCATCACACCCTGTACACGATACGATTCCACAATTCTCT
>JAUIHO010000074.1 GCA_030432035.1 Phycisphaerae bacterium | reverse complement strand
CGACCTTATCACTTACCCCGAAGACCCCTCCGAGCGTGAATGCCAGTCGCTGCGTTCGGTCCAGACACATCAACATGCCCGTCGTGCAGGAAATCTTGGCCTCATCAACGAGGAGCGCTACATCGACCGGAACCGACTTCGGATCGGGCAAATCCAAATCCGGCGTATCATTAATGGCCCGTGCATATTTTGAAAACGTCAGCGGCTCCGCCTCAGCACCACGACGCTTCATATTCAAAACGTGGTTTGCAGTGATTCGATAAAGCCACGTTCGGAACTGGCTCTTCCCTTCAAACGTACTGAGCCGCGTGATCGCTTTGATCAGGACTTCCTGAGTTACTTCCTCCGCATCGTGCGGAAAGTACACCATGCGAATGGCAATGTTGTAGATCCACGCCTGATGTCGTAAGACCAATCGTTCAAGCGCATCGCGGCTACCCGCCTGAGCCTGCTCGATCAGTTCGGCATCCATCGACTCGTCACCGATTTCGGAAAACGGATTATGCATAGCCCGACTCCTTATCATTTACTCGGCATTCAATAAACAGGTGCCCCCGTCACGACTTAGACACGCCCGGCGCGCGAGTGTGACAACGCCTGCAAATTTTTTCCCTCCCAATAATAATCGGAGTGGTGGGATTCGAACCCACGACTTCCCGCTTCCAAGGCGGAACCGCTACCAGGCTGCGGTCACACTCCGTAATCCTCTGCGCAACAACGCAATCGCATCGTTTCGCTCGTTCAAAAATGACGCCGACGGGATTCGAATCCGCGATCTCCGGGATGAAAGCCCGGCACGTTCGGCCGCTACGCTACGGCGTCTGGGTTGTTCAAACAGGCCCCGGTCGGATTCGAACCGATCGGCTGCCGAGTCAGAGTCGGCCGGGTTTCCCCTACCCCACAGGGCCATATTGCTAATCTGCCCGGGCCGGAATCGAACCGGCGGCGTTCGGTTCAAAGCCGAACGGGTTACCACTACCTCACCGGGCATATTGAGACAAATATCTATATCACTGCGCGCACGCTCTCCGACGATGCTGTCGCGTGTGTTCCACACAACGCATCTCGCCCACGAAAAAACCCGTTCCGACGGTCAGTCGCAACGGGTCTTCAAAACGAAATCGAGTATTCCGGGAAATGCCGGCGACGATCCGTTCGGAAGAACCCGAACCGACGTCACCATCAATGGCTACACGTTAACGGTCGGACTCCAAGCCGATTTGCTCTTGCTGTTGCTCGCGCGGGGGCGGCGCAACGCAAGTGGCTGGCGTCTGAACCGGTGCAACACAAATGTACGAACGCATCAACACGACAAAAAACTCCTGCGGGCTCGAATACAATTCAAATATAGAATTCCTCGGCCCGTGCAATAATAGATACCCTGTATATCGACAGTTGTCAAACAGAATTTCTATTTTTATAAACGTTTTTCGCGATTTCGCCGCCGCGCTTCGAGCTGACTCACGACTTGTTCCGTCACACTTTCGCCGAAACCGATACCGCGCGGCTGCTTCCATGCCAGCGCATGAAAGTCCGACCCGCCCGTAATTACCAGATCGAATCGCTGCGCGAGTTGCACAAACTGTTGCCGCTGCGCTTGCGATTGCGCCGGATGAACGACCTCAATACCATCCAGCCCGTAATGCGCAAAACGCGCGATCGTCGTTTCCGACTCCAACGCATTCTTAATTTGCAGCGTCACCGGATGCGCCAACACGGCAACGCCGCCCGCGTGATGTAAGACATCGATCACGTCGCGCGCACTGGGCGACGGCATCGGCACAAACGCCTTGCCCCCCTCACCGATGTAATCGCGAAACGCTGCCTTCGGATGATTCACCACGCCCATGTCGACCAACCGTTGCGCGACGTATCGCCGACCTAAGCTGTCTAGCGATGTAACGTTCTCATCAATCTCAAGATCAAGGCCGAACTCTGAGAGCCTATCCAACATGGCTCGATTGCGCTCGTGTCGCCGCGTACGCGCATCGGAAAGAAAAGCCGTTAACCGCTCGCACTGCGGGTCGATAAAGTATCCCAGTATGTGCAGCGTTCCCTTGGTCGAAGCGGCATCGCATTCGATTCCATTGATAAGGTTCATGCCATGCGCATCGGCCGCCGCGCGAGCTTCAGCGAGACCGTCAATCGTATCGTGATCGGTCAATGCTACCGTCGTTAGTCCGCGCGCAGCGGCGAGTTCGATCACCTTAGCGGGCGGATAGCTGCCATCGGAAGCAGTAGAATGTAGGTGTAGATCGACCGTTGCCGGCTGACCGGAAGTATTTCGAGGTTGGCTGGCCTTACGACGCGGCAATGATTCCGCGCTCGCTGAGTAAGCGCACGACGCGCTCGGCGTTGGATGCCACGCTTTGATTTGCGGCGTCGACTTCCAAATCCGGCGTTTCCGGCGCTTCGTAAGGGTCGTCCACGCCCGTAAAGCCTTTGATATCGCCCGCACGCGCTTTCTTATACAACCCCTTCGGGTCGCGCTGCTCGCAAATATCGACAGGTGTATTTATATAGATTTCAAAAAACGACAGATCGATCGCATTGTGCATGGTTCGCACACCCGCGCGATCGGCGCGATATGGGCTCACAAACGAACACAACACAATCACACCGGCGTCTGCAAACAACCGCGCCACCTCTCCGATGCGACGAATATTCTCCGCACGATCGTCCGCCGAAAATCCCAGATTGCCGCACAATCCGTGCCGCACGTTGTCACCATCGAGAACGTACGCCACCTGACCGCGGTCGGTTAACAACTTCTCAACGGCGAACGCCAACGTGCTCTTGCCGCTCGACGGCAACCCCGTCAGCCAAACCGTGCAGCCCGATTGCCCCGTCACCGCACGCCGATCGCCGCGCGACACATCGCCGTGATGCCAAACCACATTGGCGGATTTGTTGTTACTCAAAGGGGGACTAACTCCAGTTGGCTTGCACGATCATTCAATTTAATAAACAGGCCGCATGGTCAAAGAACATTTGCGGCTACGGCCTATTGAAGTTCGCACCTCGCAGTAAGGTTACCGCTGCCTTACAGGCGCGACTCAGATTACACCGGTGCAGTGGCATAGTAACTTGGCAATCAACGTCACTGCTGGTTAAACAGCGGCGTACTGAGATAGCGCTCACCCGACGACGCGAGGATTACGACGATCAGCTTACCGGCATTCTCGGGCTTGCTCGCCACCTGATGCGCAGCACACAGCGCCGCGCCTGACGAAATTCCGCACAAGATGCCCTCTTCCTTCGCCGACCGTCGGCTCCACTGCATCGCATCGTCCGATTGCACGGTCACGATCTCGTCGTACACGTCGGTGTTCAACACATTCGGCGCAAAGCCGGCACCAATGCCTTGAATCTTGTGCGGTCCGGGCTTCATCTCTTCGCCCTTGCGCTTCTGCGTTAAGACCGGCGACTCGATCGGTTCAACAGCGATCGACTTAAAGCCCGGCTTCTTTTGTTTGAGCACTTCCGACACGCCCGTAATCGTGCCGCCGGTTCCGATGCCCGCCACGAGAATATCCACCTCGCCGTCGGTGTCGTTCCATATCTCAAGCGCCGTCGTATAGCGGTGCACTTCAGGGTTCGCCGGATTGTCAAACTGTTGCGGCATAAACGCGTTGGGTCGCTCATCCGCAATCTCTTGCGCTTTGCGAATCGCTCCCGGCATGCCTTCGGCGGCGGGCGTCAACACCAGCGTCGCGCCGAGCGCCTTCAACAACATGCGCCGCTCCATGCTCATCGACTCGGGCATCGTCAGCGTTAGCGAATACCCCTTCGCCGCACACACGAACGCCAAACCGACCCCCGTGTTACCGCTGGTCGGTTCAACGACTTCCATACCCGGCTTAAGCTTACCGTCGCGCTCGGCCGCTTCGATCATCGCCTTACCGATACGATCCTTCACGCTGGCCAACGGGTTCAAGTATTCGAGTTTGGCATACACGCGCGAGCCCTCAGGCATGATGCGATTGACGCGCACCAACGGTGTGTTTCCTACGGCTCCCAGAATGCTATCGTGTAATTTTGCCATCGTGGTCCTACCCCAATTGGTGCCGTGCACCGAATGAAATTGCGAGAGATTTTCCGTCAATTGAAGGCATACCGGTGCCATTTGTAAACCGGTGCGCTTCGACTTTTTTAATTGCAACGGATGAATATTACGGTGTGGTACTGTCGCGACCGAGCAATAGCCAACTAACCGAGCCATCCGCCCGAGGTCCAATGGTGGCTTCGCCGAGAACGATCACCGCCGCGAATACGGCAAGCGTCCACAACAGCACCACGCAAATCAGCCGCAATCGGCGGCGCTGAGGCGTGTTGTCAATCGTTCGTTCGCTCATGCCGCATCTTTACCCGAGTCGCCCTTGGCCTGTTCGACCGCCGATTCGTCCACACGGCTAAGCGTGTTCTGCGCGAGCGACATCTCCGAAATAATGCGATCGAAATCGGGGCGGCGGCGTTTTCCGTTTTGCATCGGCGCTGCGACCGGCTTCTTCGACGGTTGTCGCGGCTGAACCAAATGCAATTTCGGCGGCTCGGCGCGCGGCACGGGTAATGTCGAAGTGTTCGCTGCAGCCTTGCGGGTTCGCACAGGCTTTCGTTCGGGTCGAGTGATGACTGGCTTCTTGCGTTCAACCGGCGTAACCAAATGCTCCGACGGCTTATCAGGGTGAACAACCATCGACGGCGCGACGCGGTAGCGTTCGGCCAAGGCATGACCGTTGCTGCGACGTTCACGTTCAACAAGCCAGAGTTGGCGCAATGCCCAACAAGCCGTGATCAACGAAAAGAAAATCAACACACCGCCGAACGTCATCACCACGCCCGGATGCCCAACGATCCATTGCGCAAATTGACTTTGTTCGGTAGCAGATCGACTAGACTCGACATCGTTCACCTCAGTCGGTTTCGCGGCGACCGGTGTTGATGTTTCAGCTTCTCGCGAAAATTGCACCGCTTCAGACACGCGTGCAATCTCTAACGCATCAAGATTCTCAGGCGCCGATTTCAAATACGGCGCACCCAACCACCACGCCATGCACACCGAAAATATCACCCAAGCCAAACCGACGCCGACCGCTGCCGGCCTGCGTTGCAACAAGCTTTGCCGCGGACCGCCCCCTAGCTGATTCCGCCGCTGAGCGGCCTGCGTTGCCTCCATCCGTCGCGACACGACTGACTCCTGTGGTGAATTGCGGTGTTTCGAAACGTCGGCGCCTACCGCCTATCGATGCATCGGATCAATCGGCAGCACAAGTCGAACTGCCGCCACTGTCACGGCCTCCTACCTGCAAACCTTGCCCATCGCTCGCAAAAATCGCCTCCCGATCAGACCCAATTCGATAATCCCCGCGATTAACGCTTGATTTCCGCGTTTCGAGCGGATAAAACTTAGGTGTGCTAAAAATTTCGCACCCTCGCCGACGCCGGAACCATGGAGTGCTCGATATGTCCGTTGATTTACGAAAAATCGCCCTCTTCGTCGTCGCGATCTTGCTCACCCTCACGGCCACAACCTCATTACGTGCCGACTCGGACGACCTGCTCGATCAGGCCATCGAAGAAAATCGCGGCACCGAACCGCAGGCAGTCACAACGACCAACCCGTTGGCGCAGGCCGAGCAACTCATCGCCAATGGTGAACTATCGCGCGCGATCCAAATTCTCGAAGCCGCCCACGCCGCCGCCCCGCGCGATCAAGTCATTTACCTGCACCTGCTTCGCGCCAAGCAAGCTGCGGGAAAGCTCAGCGTTACCGAGCTCGAAGCGTTAACGCTACTCGAAGAGCAACAGCGTGCCGCTGCAGCACAAGTCATCCGCAAGGTAAGACTCAACATCCTGCAAGCCGGTCAGGCAATCACGACGGGGCAACATGCATTGGCAACCCAATTGATCGCCGAATCGGAACAACTGCTCGATCAATTGCCACCTGAAGTTGATGCCGAGCCGCATTGGAAGAAACTGGCCGGCCTACGCAACAGCGTCGCCGCGCACCAATCGGCTGCGACGTCGACTACGGCAATCGATCCACAACAAATAAAAGACGTATTCGACCAACACCCCTTGCTGCTTACCGACACCGGAGAGAACAACGACGACGCATCTACTGCCACAGTTGCCCCTGAACCCGGCACGTTAATCGACGTCGACGCTGCGTTGGAACCGATGGAGCAACGGTTGAACTACGAACGCGATGTGTATCGCGCGACCATGTCCGCCCGCGCCAATACGCTGCTTACGGCATCCGAAGCCGCCCTGCCCGCATCACCTGATGGTGCCATGACCTTCCCCGCAGATTGGCCCGAGCGTTCGGCACGTCGAGCGAAGTATCGTGGCGGCATGATCTATCGCACACCCGAATTCACGGGGGCCGACGGCCAAACCTATTACACCGCGATATATGACCTCGGCGATTTGGTGCATCCGGTACCCAACTTCTTCGCCGACTACCCTGGCACACAGCGCCGCACGCGCATCGAGAACGACGACCGCTTCTACCTGCAAACGCGCAGCCAATTCTTCAATGGCTACGCGGAAGATTTGGCCGCCGCTCTGCCGCTGCTACACTTCTTCGGCGGCATCGATAACAACGCCGTCACGGCCAACGTCGATCCGCAGGAAACACAGCGCATCGTCCGAATTATCGATCAATTCCTGCATAGCACGCAGCCGATGCAGCCGAACTAATCCGGCCTACCCGCGATCAAAATGACGCATTCACGCGGTTGCACCGGCCTCGGTCGCATCTGCGTTTTTTCGTGTCACCACCGGCCCACAGCCCCGCTTAAACGTTGACAGAACGGCATTTCCGGCCGACACTAAACCGTTTGCGCATTGGGTCTGCTCGTTACGCGGTTGCCAAGTTGCGCCGTCACCGTTTTTGATTGATCTACTATGGCCGTTCCTATTGTTGCCATCGTCGGCCGACCCAACGTCGGCAAGAGTTCGCTCCTGAATTGCTTGGCGCGCAAGCGCATCAGCATCGTCGAGCCGACGGCAGGCGTTACGCGCGATCGCGTCAGCACCGTTATCGAATACGAAGAGCGCTACTTCGAGCTAATCGACACCGGTGGTTACGGCATCGACGATCACGACAATCTGACCGACCACGTCGAAGGACAAATCCGTCAGGCCATCGCCAGTGCGAGCCTCATCCTCTTTGTCGTGGACCTGCTTGCCGAAATCACACCGCTCGACCAGACCGTGGCTGACCTGTTGCGGTCGGTTGACGTCCCCGTGCAACTGGTCGCCAACAAAGCCGATACCGATCAGCAGGAAAACTACGCCGGCACCTTTGAAGCCCTCGGCTTCGGTACGCCCCTGTGCGTCTCGGCGTTGCACGGTCACCATCGGCGCGACCTGCTCGATACGATTCTCGAACGACTCGGCCCGGATGCCGAGAACGACCCGCCTCAGACGGTGATGAAGGTCGCCCTCGTCGGTCGTCGCAACGTCGGCAAGAGCACGTTCATCAACGCATTGGCCGGTGACGAGCGCGTTATTGTGAGCGAAGTGCCGGGCACCACGCGCGATGCCATCGACGTGCGCTTCGCCATCGACGGCCGCGAGTTCATCGCGATCGACACGGCCGGCGTAAAGCGTCGCAGCAAGCACAAAACCAGCATCGAATACTTCAGCACCGACCGCTCGTTGGCGTCGATTCGCCGCGCCGATGTCGTGCTGTTTCTGATCGATTCGACCACGCCGATTACGGAAGTCGACAAGAAACTCGCCGAGTTGATCGTGAATGAGTTCAAGCCGTGCGTGCTCGTGATCAACAAGTGGGACTTGGCCAAGGGTTTTGCCGACGCCGAGGAATACGCGGATTATCTCGCCAAGGTATTGCCGCACCTCGCATATGCACCGTTGGCGTTCACTACGGCCACCGAAGGCCGCAACATTCAAAGCACACTCGATGTCGCGCAAGGTCTCTTCAAACAAGCGTCGACGCGCGTTTCAACCGGCCAACTCAATCGCGCGATCGAAGCAGCTATCGAAGATCGACAACCCTCCGCCGACCATCACGGCGTGCAGCCGAAGATTTATTACGCCACGCAAGTTGGCGTGCGTCCGCCGACCGTCGTGCTCTTCGTGAATAATCGCGCAATCATGCGCGAACAATACCGCCGCTTTATGGAACGGCGCATCCGCGAAACTTTACCCTTCGATGAGACACCGGTACGATTGATATGGCGAGAACGCCAGCAAAAACGCCGAACGCAGGGCCCAGCGGCACCAATAGTGGTCGAGCCGGAGGCCGATTCGCTCGGCAATGCGGACGATGGCGACTACGATTATTGATAAGTGCGTAGTATTCGGCGCTGCGAAGTGAACGTTGTATGCGGAGAATGACTTTGATTGAATTTCATTGCGAACATTGCAATATGAAAGTCACCGCGTCCGACGCCGATGGCGGCCAGCAAGCCAAGTGCCCGCATTGCAACGGCGTTAACTATATCCCATCAGCAGGTGGCGATCTCGAAGAAATCCCGCTCGCGCCGCTGGATGAAGCCGAAGAACAACGTCGCCGCCAATCGTTTGCCGAAGACATGCAAATTCAACGCAGCCTAAGCAACGAACGGTCCGCGCCGGGCGAACCCGGCCGTCGCCGGTCGCGAAATTTGGACGGCACACGAGCGACCCCAAGACCTGCCCCCGCACCGCGCACCGACTTAAGCGACAAGCAAATCAACTCGATGGTTGTGCAATTCATCGTCGCCATGGCGGGTGGTCGCCTCGGCGAAGCCGACGGAATTGCCGCACAGCTTGCGCCCCATCGCGATCGCGTGCTTGCTGCACTAAGCGAAATCACCTCAAATAACGGTGCCGCCAACGCCTATGGGCTACCAACCTTGCCCAAGCCGGTGCTGCTCGGCTTCGCGAAGCAGTTGCAAAGCAAGTTGCAATAAACCTATCTTGCCGACGGATCGCGACGCCACACTCGGTTAAATTTGTCTTAACCGCCGACCGGCAATCGCGTTTGACACGACGCAACCCAACTCCATATCGTTAAATAAGAACGCTCGAAATCGGCGCGTGCAGCCTCACCGCATTCAGCGTAGGATTGCGCCGCATACGCGCGGTCGCGTAGCGTCGACAATCTCTGGCCCAAACGGATACGCGGGCGTACCAAACTCATGGCGGAGTCAACCGACACGCAATCCGAGCATGGCGGCGATCGAGTCGCCGTCGTTTGCAGCAACTGCGGACAGGCGTATCGCGTCGCGCGTCGCTTGTTGGGCCGACGGTTGCGTTGCAAGCATTGCCAACAGCAATGGCGCGCCAAAGAAATCCCCGCCGACGAACTCAGCCAATATCGCAAACGCGCCGCCGCGGGTGAACCCGATTCCGGCCATGTCGGCCTGCGCTCAGAAGACGCTATCTCCGGCTCGAGCACATCGGCCATCGACATGGGGTGGGCCGGTAAGCAACTCGGCCGCTATGAAGCCAAATCGCTGCTCGGTCACGGCGGCATGGGCGTCGTTTGGCGCGCCCACGATGAATCCTTACGTCGCGACGTCGCTTTAAAAATCCTGACGCGCAATCGCGAAGAAAGCGCCAAGGCCGGTCTCAACCTCGACCTATTCATGCAGGAAGCCCGTGCCGTCGCACAGTTGCAATTCCCCGCCGTCGTATCCATCTACGAAGTCGCGGAAGATCAGGGGCACGTTTTTCTTGCACTTGAATTGATGGAAGGCGGCACGCTCAAGGAATACGTCGAAAAGCACGGTCCGATCGAACCGCGCAAACTTTTCGAATGGCTCATCGGGCCTGTCAAAGCGCTCGGCCTCGCCCATCGCCGCAATATCATTCACCGCGACATCAAACCCAGCAATCTGATGTTCGACGAACACGATCATCTTAAACTGATGGACTTCGGTCTTGCCGATGTCGCCGGTGAGGAAGTCAGCGAACGCCTGCGCGGTAAGGCCGTCGGCTCGCTCGGTTGGATCGCCCCTGAAACCGCTAACGGTCGCGACACGACGGCGCAAAGCGATTTATATTCGCTCGGCCTCGTGATGTATTACGCGCTGACGGGTAAGTCGCTGATTCGCGGCAAGACGCGTTCCAAGGTTATTGCCGCCCATCGTACGCCGCCTACGCCCGACTTCTCCACGTTAAAGAACTTCAATCCAAAATGCCGCGCCATTCTGGAACGCTGCCTCGCCATCGATCCAAAAGATCGCTACCAATCGGCGGATGCGTTGCTGGTTGACTTAGAAGATTGCGCCAACTTCGACCCCGTTGAACGTCGCCGTCAGCGCAAGGCGACGCTACTCATCGTCGCAATTTCCGCCGTCACCAGCGCCATGATCGGCGTCGGCGTCGTGTTATACGTATTCTTGGATTTGATGAACCAGCAAGCCAAAGCCCGCGAACCCGCACGCGTGGCCCCCGCGCCCTCCAACGACGAGATTCCCTCGGAAAACTTGCCGACCGACTAACCCCGGCCTACCATCCGCGTTCGATTTCGATGGTTCTTTGCCCCGCACTCGTTCATGCCCAAACGCGTCATCATTCTTGGTTCGACTGGTTCTATCGGCTGTAGCGCGCTCGACGTCGCTCAGCATTTGGGCACCGAATGCGAGGTCGTCGGCCTCGCCGCACGGGCCAACTGGCAACCCCTGCAGCAGCAGATCCAACAGTTCCAACCAAAGGTCGCCGTCCTGAGCGATCCGGCTGCTGCCGAAAAACTCAACGGTCTGCCCGGCAACAACGGCACTGCCGTTTGGGCGGGCGAAGACGCCATGGTCCGCATGGTCCGCGAACTTGATGCCGACTTTGTGTTGGCCAGTATCGTGGGCGTCGCGGGCCTCGCCTCCACACTGGCCGCCGTCGAACGCGGCCTTACGGTCGGCCTGGCCAACAAAGAATCGCTGGTCGTCGCCGGCAGCCTGATGGTGGACGCCGCACGACGCAGCGGTGCCAAGCTCATCCCCATCGACAGCGAGCACTCGGCGATCTACCAATCTTTGCAATCCGGTCGCCACGAAGAGATCGAGCGCCTCCTGCTCACTGGCTCGGGTGGGCCGTTTCGCACGTGGTCGGCGGCCCAGATTGCCGACGCCACACTCGAAGACGCCCTAAAGCACCCGACCTGGAACATGGGTCCTAAAATCACGGTGGACTCGGCCACGCTGATGAACAAGGCGTTGGAGATTATCGAAGCCAAATGGCTGTTTGACGTGCCCCCCGAACGGATTGAAGTCGTCATCCATCCCGAGTCGATCATTCATTCGATGGTGGCCTTTTGCGACGGCTCGATCATCGCTCAAATGGGCCAGCCCGATATGCGAACCCCGATTCAATACGCCCTCACGCATCCCCATCGCCATTTCCGCGGTGGCGAACGGCTGGACTTTTCCGCCCTGGGCAAGATGCACTTCGAACCGCCCGATGAAAAACGGTTCCCGGCGTTGCGTTTAGGTCATCAGGTGGCCGAGCGCGGGGGCACAGCAGGGGCGGCCTTCAACGCCGCCAACGAAGCCGCGAACGAGCAATTTCGCGCCGGCAAGATTCGCTTCGTGCGCATCGCCAAAATGGTTGAAGATGTTTTGAACCGACACGCCTTTACGGCGCATCCGGACTTGAAAACGTTGACGGCAGTCGACGCTTGGGCCCGGCAAGAGGTAATGCAATGTTCGAAATGATGTTTGCGGCTTCAGATATGACGCTGGCCGCCGCACCCGTCTGGCTCGGTAATCTCTGGAATATTGGCCAGATGATCATCGGGTTTTCCATCATCGTGTTCGTTCACGAGTTGGGGCACTTCGCCGCCGCCAAATGGGCCGGTGTGAAGGTCGAGCAATTCGCCATTGGTTTCGGCAAGGAGTTGTTCGGCTTCACCAAAGGCGAAACGCGCTACTCATTTAAGCTGCTGCCGCTCGGCGGATACGTGAAGATGTTGGGGCAGGAAGACTTCGTCGTCGACAAAAGCGGCGAACTCAAAGTGAAGCCTGACCCGCGCTCCTTTACGAATAAATCCGTCTCGAAACGCATGGTCATCGTTTGCGCCGGCGTGATTATGAACCTTATCTTCGCCGCCATCGCGTTCACTATCGTCGCGATGGTCGGTCGCATGCAACCGCCCTCTGTGGTGGGTCTTGTTAAGCAAGACATGCCCGCCGGATTGGCCGGCATTCAGCCCGGTGACCGTATCGTTGAAATCAACGGCGAACAGGTTTCCACATTCGATGAGTTGATGGAGCGCGTATCGCTTTCTGCCGGTGGCGAAACCATCGAAATCGTCGTCGAGCGCGACGGCAAGATCATCGACCCACCGTTCCGCATCGTGCCCGAATATCAGGAAGAAGTGCATCGCCGCCAGATCGGTGTCAGCCCGGGTTCGAACACGCGCGTGGACGTCGTCATTCAACCGGAAGGCTTGAACAGCGACGCGACCACGCTGCAGCGCAACGACAAAATCACACACGTCGTCGTCGATGGTGAGAAACGCGCCGTCAACGCTAGCTACGGTGAGCTCGAACGAGCGATTCGCGCACAGATGGGTCGCCCCGTGAAGCTGGTCGTGCAACGGCCCAAAGACGCGGAAACGCTGACGACCGAAGCCCGCCACGCCTACAACCACGACGTCGAATCGAGCGAAGTCGTAGTCTCGATGAAGCCGCTGATGTATCCGGTGCCCTACAACGGCATTCAGCCGGTCTCGCAAGGCCGCAAGGTCCAAGAGGCATCGGTGCTTGGCTTCGTGCCGCGGCTGACGGTCGTTTACACAACGGATAAGTTGGACGGCCCATTTGACGACGCCGGCGTGAAGATGCTCGACGTACTCACGCGCATCGACACGATCGATCACCCGACCTATCAAGACGCCGTCGAATGCATCGAGCGCAACACGGGCAAGACCATCGATCTACATGTGCGCCGTCCCTACACGGCGAACAAGGGTTTAAGCCAGGAAGCCGTGCGTTTCCTTGCCGAACAGCGCGAAAAGATTCTGCAAACCGTCATCGTGGACGGTGCCAGCATTTCGAAGTTCATGCATGCGGAATTGAATGAGTTCGGCTTGCCCAAGCCCGAAATCAAATCGATTCTGGAAAAACTTGCTGCGATAGAAGATGTGGATGCGTTTCGTGGTTGGCTCGAAAACGTGGACGTGCATCAGCTCAAGTTAAAGGTGCCGACCGGCTCGCTGATCAAAGACCGCACGCTGGATGATTACTTGCAAGTACTGCCCGTAAGTGAAGGCGAAGTGCTCGTTGCCAACATCGTCAAAGAATTCGGCAGCAACAAGACGACGGCGGCCGTGTCAGAAATCCCGCTCTACGCCCGCATCACTCGGGTCAACGATCAATGGCTCAACGGTTGGAACGATTTTGTCTTGGCCTTGCGCGACCATGCCGGTAAGCAAGTGCAGCTCCCCTATCGCGTGCTCAACGACATTCGCACCGTCGAGTTGGAAGTGCCTAACTGCGTGCAAGCGGAACTCGGCCTTTATCCGGGTGACCGCATCGTCTCGATTGCCGGTCAATCGAGCATCGAGGTGCCGATTAAGCAAGGCGACAACGAAACCAAGGTTACGTACTACCTTCCAGATCGCCGTGCTATTGCCGCCTTGCTCGATGCGAACGTCGGCAAGACGGTTGACGTCGAATACGCTCGCTTCGGCGGCGAAAAAGGTAGCGGTGAATACACTGTCACGGCGAACAACACCGACCCGTGGTTAGAACGAATCGGCTTTTCGGCAAACTTCTATTGCTATGCCCTTGCCGAACGCAACCCAATCGCCAACCCATTTACCGCGTTCGTCGCCGGCACCAAGCGAGCCTACAACGCGACTGTCAGTACCGTGCGCACCATTCAGCGCCTCATCACGCGCGACATCGGCACGCGCAACATGAGCGGCCCGCTCGGTATCATCGCCATCGGCTCAAAGGTCGCCGACAAGAGCGCACTCGATTTGCTTTGGCTGCTGGGGTTCCTCTCGGCCAACTTGGCCGTGATTAACTTCCTGCCGCTCCCCATTGTTGACGGCGGCTTGTTCCTGTTCCTCGTGTTGGAAAAGATTCGCGGCGAACCCGTCAGCATTCGCGTACAAATGGCCACGCAGATGATCGGCATCGCGCTGATCATGACGATCTTCATCCTCGTTACGGCGCAGGATATTTATAAGTTGTTTTTGTAGGGCGTTGCAGCCTTGGTTGAAAAACACGCAGATATTTCGAGAAAAATTCGATTCAGAGCCGCCGTGTCCTCTCGGCGGCTTGTTCATTTACCCACCTATTTGCGACATCTGTCGATTGCCATAATATGAATGCACCTCGGGCTTAAATGCCACGCAATCGACAAACATTTTCTCCATCACTGCCCGCCGCGCCGCGCTATCCGGTTGCGCCCGCAAAACGGGACGCAACTCGACTTCGCCGCCATCGAACAAGCAACTGCGTAACTGCCCCTCAGCAGTGAGTCGCAATCGATTGCACGTCTCGCAAAACGGCTTCGACATTGCGCTGATAAACCCGACGCGACCTTCCGTGGATCCGATCCGAAACTCCCGCGCCGGCCCCGTTCCGGATGACTTCTTCTCGACGGGTCGCAGCGGTCCTACGTCGGCCTCAATGGCCTGCTGAATTTCGGCTTCGGGCACAAAGCGCGCTTCGTATTCACCGCCCAGCGCCGTGCGCCCTAGCGGCATATATTCGATAAACCGAACCGTTGCCTTGTGTTCAACCGCATATCGCGCAAAGTCGGCAAACTCATCGTCGTTTATACCGCGCATGGCAACGCAATTGATCTTTGGAAATCGAAAGCCCGCCGCCACCGCCGATTCGATACCGGCGAACACGTCTTCAACTCGCGCGCCGCGCGTGATTTGCTTAAACCGCTCCGGCGAAAGTGTATCCAGACTCACCGTAATTCGATGAAGCCCCGCGCGTTTCAGTTCCGCCGCAAACTGTGGCAACAATGCCCCGTTCGTCGTCATCGATAGGTCGATATCCGGCCCGATTCGGCTCAGCATCTCCACCATCGCCGGCAGCTCGTGCCGCACCAACGGCTCACCGCCCGTCAGCTTAAAACCGCGCACACCTAACGCGTATGCAACGCGTGCCACGTCCACAATCTCTTCGAAAGACAGCAACGACGCCCGCTCGGTCCAGCCGACGGCGTCTTCCGGCATGCAATACACGCACCGAAAATTGCAGCGGTCCGTCACGCTGATGCGTAACATCTGAACGGCGGAGATCGACCGGGGACCGGCATTATCGCCCTGCCGCTGCTGAGAATCTGCTTCGATAATGGGTAACGGTAACGCCACGAATGACATTATGATTGCACAATGGCCGTCGAGAAAGCCCCTACCGATGTCGATATTTGGTGAATCGACCACCCAACTGCTACCATGAATGACGTCCGCTGTTGCTCAAACTAGGAATAACCACCCGCCGTGCACGATCGATTTTCCAAAAAATCTGCCTCAAACCCGGGAACTTCCCCGGCCAACGAGGGTCTAAACAGATCGGAAGGCGATCGGTCGGTCGCCGATGCCGATGCAGCACTGGAGGCGAACCTGATCGATCAGGCCCGCCTCGGCAGCACCGAGGCATTCGGCGAACTCGTGAATCTGCATCAAGTCCGCGTTCTGCGGCTCTGCATGCGGCTGGCGGGTAGTCGGTCCGACGCGGAAGACCTCGCGCAGGAGACATTTATCCGGGCTTTTCGTGCCATCGATCGGTTTGACGATCGCGCTCGCTTCTACACGTGGATATACCGGATCGCCGTGAATCTGGCGATTTCGGCCAACCGTCGCCTCGCGCGACGCCCGAATGAATATGGGCTCGACCAGACCAACGGTAAACCCGCCGTCGGCCGTGTCGGGTTTATCGAACTAGAGCAACCGGCGGATCGAGTCATTGCTGACGAACGGTCGAGCCAATTGTGGCAGGCACTAGACGAGATCGATCCGGAATACCGTGCGGTTTTGGTACTTCGGGAAATGGAAGGATTGAGCTATGAGGAAATCCAAAACGTGTTCAAGATTCCACTCGGAACCGTGAAGTCGCGTGTGCACCGCGCCCGCTTGGCCCTGCGAGAACGACTACAACAACTAATGGACCGCTAGGATATTGCGGTAACCCATATGACTAAACGTGAGAAAAAACTCGAACTGCTCTCTACCTACCTCGATGGCGAAGCCACCGAACAGGAACGTCAGGTAGTCGAGATCTTGCTGCAAACCGACAAGGAAGCGCAAGTTATCTACCGAGACTTCCAAGGCATGGGGCAGGAACTATCCACGCTGCCTGTCGATACACCTGCTATCGACCTGCAAGCGGCCGTGTGCGAAACATTAGAACGCGAAGCGTTGTTCAACGGCATTCCCAACGAACCGCGCCTCGCAAGCTGGCAGATTTATGGTGCCGCCGCAGCCTTTGCAATGGCCGTCGGCGTGGGTTGGATGGTGTTACCATCCCTGATGTCGTCAGGCCCAAAGCCGAATAACGAAAATGACTTCAATAACTACGTTGCGGTCGCGCCCGCCAACACCCCAAGCAACACTGGTAGCAACTCGAACTTTAGCGGTTCAAGCACCGGCGGCTCAACCGTTCATTCCGGCGAATGGACGGGCGATGCTGCTGATCACGCAAATACCATTGACGAGCCCTACGACGTCATGGCCGGCCTGTTGCCGGGTGGCGGTTCCGCGCTAACCGGCAATGCGGTTGCCATCGGCAAGCCGCGTCCGGGTACGCTCGACGAAAAGCTCGTGGCGGGTCGCTTGAAGCCTGAAGAGGTTCGCACCGCAGCGGCCGATGCGTTTTCCAACCAGATCGTGGTCAATTTCAAACACGCCAGCGATCGGTGGATGATGGAAGACGCGCTAGAAGCAGAGCTTTACCGCAATGATACGCCGCGCCTCGGTCCGGCGTCGGCAAAGATTCCGCTGAGTTGCGACGATCCCTTCTTCATCCAATGCCGCCAAGGCGACCAACCGAATGCGGCGTTTGAATCGAGCACGTTCGCGTTAAACGTGCCGGCCGACGAGGCCGCCGCCCTGCTATCAGAATTCAACGTAGTCGCCGCCGACACCGGTATCGACGCGGATATGGCGGTTAACGGCGTCGCGTTGGGTAAGCGCCCACGCCCGGAAGTCGCGCTGGGCAACTGCGTCGCGTTCGTAAACATCGAGAATACCGAACGCGACTTCTCCGCATACGAATACGACAGCGCGCCCCTGGCACGACATTCGTCCGGCGTCGGCGATTTTGACGACACTTGGCCTACTTCCGGCCCGTTACCTGACGACGACAAATTGGGTAAAATTGGTGCTTCGAGATTTCGTAAGACCACGGATCAGCCCGCCGCCAACTCGGCGAAAGAAGGCCCTGCTGTATGCCGCAACCTGATGGTTTGCATTTCATTACGCTCACCCGCCGAAGATCGTCCCCGCGATTCGGCACCATCGGAGCGGACGCCGAGCACGCAGCCCGCGCGCGACGGCAATTCTCCCTAGTAAGGTCTCGTCCATAATGGCGCGGAAGGGGCGGCCCAAAGGCGACCGCAAGGTGCGCGTCGACTTTCGCAAGAATCGCGGCAAGACCGCGCGCGACAAGGGGCAATGGACGCGCAGTGTGCGCGACAAGACAAACAAAGCCGAAGACGCCGACAAATCCGAACTCGTGCGCGCCAAAGGCGCGCTATCCCGCAAACGCACTATTATCGAAAGCGATACCGACTGGGATGCGCTGATTCAAGGCACCGTCGTGCGCATGCGCGGCCTCATCGCCGAAGTCGAGGCCGGAGATACCACGTGGGCCTGCACCGTTCGTCGTGTGTTGCGTACGCGTCAAATCGATCAACGCCACCCGGTCACCGTCGGCGATCAGGTGGGGCTGACGGCCGTATCGGTGGCGGGCGAACAAAGCCAATTGGTGAGCGACGACCGCGAATTACCCGAGGGTGTGATCGAAGCCATCCGCCCGCGGGGGACTGTGTTGGAACGCGTGTACGGTCGTCGCACCCAGGTGCTCGCGGCGAACGTGGACACCGCCGTGATTACTGTCGCCGCCGATCAGCCCACGCTGCGCCCGCACCTAATCGATCGCTATTTGGTCTCAATCCATCAAGGCGGCATGCGACCTGTCATTTGCATTAACAAGAGCGATCTCGACAAAAATGGCTTCGCGGCCGAGGTTGCCGAACGCTATCGCGGGTTGGAATACATCACGCAATTCACGTCGATACCACGCAACGAAGGGCTCGACGAGCTGCGCAACGTGTTGCGCGATCAGACGACCGTCTTCGTAGGTCCCAGCGGTGTTGGTAAGAGTTCGCTGCTTAACGCACTCGATCCATCACTAACGCTTCAAACAGGATCACTTACCGACCTCCAGCGCGGTCGCCACACGACGACGACAGCCGCGCTCATTCGGTGGGCATTGGGCGGCTATGTCGTCGATACACCGGGTACACGCCAATTTGATTTGCCGCCGGTCGAAGCTGGAGAAATCGAAGCGTACTTTCGTGAGTTTGTGGATTTGGTATCAGCGTGCCGCTTCCCCGATTGTTCGCACACACACGAAACAGATTGCGCAATCAAGGACGCCGTCGATGAGGGCGATATAACAACGGAACGCTATGAAAGTTATGAAAAGATGTTTTGGGAATGCAAAGAGAAGGAATGATTCGAGCGGTAGCAGCCGTTACCCTAACGCCTTAATCTCGGCAGTGACCCGCCCCCAGGAATCTTCTTTAGTAATCAACTTGGCAGTACTGCGAATCATAAACTCTGCCGTCGATCGTACGTCGGCATGTTTGTTGATGAACTTATAGCTAGCATATCCCTGTAAGATCATCATCAGCTTATCGGTTGCCAGCTTAGCGTCCACGACGTTATGCGAGACGAGTAAACCATGAAGCATCTTTTCCATCGCGAGCGGAAAAATCTGACCAGCACGATGCATGGCATTGTTCGGATTTGGGTACTCCGAGCACACCTTAAAAAACAGACAGCCTTCTAACGCCGACTTAAATAACACGCCGTCCCATTCCAAAAAAAGACGGACCAAGTCGTCTTCGAGTGACAGTCCTTTGTCCTGACTTAAATGGGCTTCAAGTTCTTCGAGTGCCCGATGCGCGCGGTACTCGACTGCGGCAGCCGCAAGTTCGTCTTTGGACGCAAAATACTTGTAAAACGTCGTCTTTGAGATACCGGCCTCACGGAGAATGACGTCTAGCCCGACCTCATGAACTCCGTTTTCATCTATGAGTTCGGCAGCAGATATCATCAATCGCTCGCGCGTCTCCATCGCGGCGTACTCCTTGCGTCGAATTCCCATCAGTTACCGATGGTATTAAAAAGACGTTATATCATACCCATACAAAACGCCGTAATTAGGGGGAACCAAAAGTACCCCGCAGTAAGACGACACCTGTCGATATCGCACAAATTCTATGCGACTTATTAAATGATGACATTTGTCTAAGTCGGACAGAAATGATACGAATCCAAAATCGATAGACTAGGCAATCTGCGTAATTAGTGCGCCACAAATTGACGATCCCACCTTCTGTAAATGCCGCAGCTTAACATGGCCCTAGTGGGACTGCTTGACGCAAGGCAGTGCGACACGGCCTTCGCAAATGGGCAGCCACCAATAGGAGATATACATCATCCAAATAATTCAGGACCTATTTTTGAAACGAGAATGCAAAAGTTCCTATAAATTTCAAAACTCAAATATCCGCCTGAACGATCAATACGCCACCCAAACCGAGATAACTACTGCAGGTCAAGCAGACCCTCCAACAGCAATTTCGACCAAGTGCTTCATTACCGCCTGAGCATCCGATTCGCATTTTGCCTGCTCTTCGTCGTTGAACATAAAACTAAATGTTGCCGCACCTTGCAGCACGATCGTGAGTTGTCTCGCCAATTGCTCAGGATTGGCAGCTCCGATGTCGCGCGATAGCTGAACGATGGTGCTTCGCACCGCCCGCGGAAAGGCGCGGGCAACGTCAAAGAGCGCTTCGTGTTCGTCGGGATATGCGTGACAATACTTTGAAAATAAGCAACCATTCCATTGTTTCTCACGGATTTTCCGCAGCCAAATCGGAAGAATGTTGCAGAGGCAGGCTTTCGGATCGTTGCCAAACCGCTGCTCAAACTCCGCACGAATCTCATTGATGAGTTGCTCGGTTGATAGATTAACGACCTCCGCCGACAACTCATCTTTCGAATTGAAGTATTTATAAAACGTCGTTTTCGATACGCCGACTTCACTCAATACCGCTTCCAACCCAAAGCCACGTGGCCCGCGCTGATCGGCGAGACGTTCGGCAGTAGCGATAAACTTATCGCGCGTTTTCATATTCTCTCATGGACCCCTTGTTCAGAATGCACGAAACTCGTGAATCAAACTCCCCTACCACCATTGCTATCGCAGACTATTCTGTGGGCTAAGACAAACAATCACCCACAAATGGGTACGCTTTATGTCGATCGATCACAAGACGCCAACTACTCGCTCTCGGCATATTCAGCCAAAGGCGAACAATGGCGGATAGGCATAGAATCCTAACCCTCGAATCGACGCCGGTCACTGTGTCTCTATGCACATTCTTTATAGGTCGATAGGTAGCGACTTCGCTATGCAATCAACCGGAGAGCCTAACGCATGGTCTGCCGCAGTATTGCCTACATACCAATTGTCATGAGACTGGGCGAGTTATGGTTGTAAACGCGAGGCCTTCAAATAAACACAAACATCTAAAATATAACAGCTAGGGTAATCACCAAGATGCATACGACACGATGATCATGGTGAAATAGTCGCGTTAGCGAATGCGATGGTCGTAACCCATTTGATAACGCATTGCAGTTAAGAGTCATAGCTTCGCTCGAATGTTTCGTAACGATGCCTCCGGATCGGGCGCACCGTATATGCCCGACGACATCACCAAACAATGCGCCCCTGCATCCACCAACTGCACGGCATTGTGATCCTTTACGCCGCCGTCCACCGTGATCGTTGCCGCGCTGCCGGCCCGGTCGATGAGTTCACGCAATTCGCTCACCCGCTGATAGGTGGTTTCCATCAACTTCTGGCCTG
>JAUIHO010000325.1 GCA_030432035.1 Phycisphaerae bacterium | reverse complement strand
GTAACGGGTGCCCCTGCCCCTCCGGGGCTGGGGGACATAAAGCCTCCCATTAGGCGTAAACATCCAATTTAGAGAAACGGGTGCCCCATCCTTCGCGCTAGCGAAGGGTGGGGAATCAATTAAAAGAATGTCAATTTCTTCTCTGGCAACGTCGCTGGTGCCCTCAGCCATTGGCCGAGGGCTAAGTGTCGCGCGGCTCCGTAAGTGTGGCGCGACCCTGATCGCAACGTGATTGAATCGAGATTGGCGTTAATCATATGGATGGATCATTCACGTGCGTGAGTATCATGCGGCCATAGGCCGCAGCTCTGCCGTCGCGCGCGGAATCTCGCGCGGAATTGCGCGAGCTCCGCATATCAACCCGTGCCGCCTATCAACCCGCGCGGCACATCCATCACGCCGGAACCGCTTCACCCAATTTATCGCGCTCCAACCGATTCACGACGATCGCGCCGACGGAATCGCCTAGCACATTTGTCGACGTGCGGAACATATCGAGAAACGCATCGACGGCGAAGATGAGCGGGATGTAATAAATCGGCAAGTGCACCGCCGACGCGACCAACACCATCGTGACCAACCCCGCATCGGGCACAGCCGCCGCACCGACCGACGCCAACACGGCCGTCACAAAAATCACCAGCGTCACCGCCCCGCCCAACTCGATCGGCACATCCGCCAAGCCCGAATAAATCTGTATCAAAAAGATGATCGCCACGCCTTCGTACAGCGCTGTGCCGTCCATATTCATCGTCGCCCCTAACGGCAACGAAAAGTTCGCGACCTTGGGCGACACCTTCAAGTTCTCCGTCAGGTTGGCAATCGTCACGGGCAACGTCGCGGCGCTGCTGCGCGTGGTAAACGCGATCATCCAGGCTTCGCGCAGACCGCGCCACAACTCCAACGGCCCGACGCCCCCGAGAAACTTACAGACCGCTAGTAGAAAGATGACGTGCAACAAAATCGCCCCGATGACCGTGCCGCAGTACCAACCAAGCGTTTCAAAAATCCCGGGCCCATTCTCGGCGACCAATTTGCCCATGATGCACATCACAGCAAACGGTGAAATGCTCATCAGCCAGTGCGTGATTTTCATGATCACTTCGTTGAAGCTGTTAAAGAAGCTCACCACTGGCGCGGCCGCGTCGCCGACAAACGTACACGCCAACCCTAACAGCAGCGCGAAGAAAATGATGCCGAGTGAGTTCACCGGGCTCGATGAAATCGACTCAAACGGATTCATCAACAACGGCTTAACGATGTCGTCGCGAAAGATATCGCCGGCGGAGCGTTCTTCCGCACCCGACAACTTAGCCATCTTTTCGGTATGTTCGGATGAGCTCTTCGCGCCCGATTGCACGCGCACGAAACTCACGAATTCCGGATTGTTGTCCGACGCGTCGCCGCCCGCCTCCGCAAACGCCTCGCGGTAACTTTCTATCTCCGCGACGCGTTTATCGCGCACCTTTTCTGAGGCCGATTTCTTGCCGGGCTGAATAACCAACACAAACACGAGCCCCAAGGCGACTGCCACGCTCGTCGTACACGCGTAATAAGCCATCGTCTTCCAACCGATGGCGCCCAGCTCGCGCGCGTCGGGCAAGCTCGTTACCCCGCTAACGATACTGGCCAGAATGAGCGGCGCGATGATCATTTTCAACGCGCCCATAAAAATCGTGGGGCCCAATAAGTCGAGCGTCCAAACCGAATACTCGATCCATTCGGGCTGCTCGGCGCTCACCACCACCGTACCCACGGCGTTCGTTTCCTTCGCCATGTTGTAATGCAGACCGAGCCCGATCACGACGCCCAGAATCATGCCGACGAAGATGAGATTGTGCAGCTTGAATTTCATCGTTGTTTCCGCCTTGTGGTTGGGCGTTTGATAGGACGTTGGCCCGACAATTCGCGCGGCCCAGCCAGCCGTGCGCTCCAGTGGGCGGATATAATAACACAATCACCGACAACGCGGGGCCGTCGTCCGTTGCCCGCTATCGCCCGACCTTTAGAAAGAAACCGCCATGTTCACGCGCCGCTTACCGTCTGCACGTTTATTGATCGTCGCACTATGTGTCGCACCGCTCGCCGCCTGCTCGGTCAACCTGCCGGAAATCCCCATCCCCGGCGTACCCAACGATGGTGCCGTCAACGAACCGTTTCTAATGACCGGCACGTTCCAAATCAATACACCGTTCGGCGGATCGCCCTGCCGCGTGTGGGAAGGCGATAACTCGGTCACCTATCACTTGTTCCAGGATATCGACCTCGACAGTACGCGCTTCGACATCGCCACAACCGAGGGCACGCGATCGCGCTTGCTGTTGCAGCAGCGTAGCGATTTGGAAGTCGGCTGCGAAATGGGGCCGGTCGTCGTGGTGTTAGAGGTTAGGGATATTCTTTGAGTATCGAGATACGTCCACACAATTTTCTGGATGTAGTGAATGTAACCCGCGTTAATGCCATCCCGCTCGGGTGATGGCTCAAACCGTGCCTTAGTTTTTTATATTGCGAGCAACGACTAACCAAGCAGTTGCGAACTCGAATACTCTGAGACCATTCCGCTCCGATCCGTTATAATTGCTAACAGTAAAGGAGCCGGAGCATGTCCACACTTAAAATAAAAATTACCATCGCCGACCTTAACGGTAAGTTGATCGATACCTGCCGACAAATGTTGTCGCGGTTCGACTTCGTCGATTATCACCTCGGTTCGATTTTGGATATCGAATGCGACGCCGTCGTGAGCCCGGCCAATAGTTTCGGCTTTATGGACGGCGGTATCGACATGGCCTACAGCCGCTTTTTCGGTTGGCACGTTCAACAAAACCTGCAACAGATGATCCGCGAGAAGCACGACGGCGAACTATTGGTCGGCAAGGCTGAAATCGTGGCAACGGGCCACCAGTACGTCCCTTACGTCATCGCCGCGCCGACCATGCGCGTGCCGATGTTGTTGGAACAATCGATCAACGCGTATCTCGCCGCCCGTGCCGTTTTCTTGTTGATTCAGAAAGGGACCGTCGCCGACGGCCCGCAAAAAGGTGATGCCGTGCGCGACCACATTCACCACTTGGCACTACCCGGATTGGGAACCGGCACCGGCGCGATCCCGTCAGCGGCGTTTGCCCGCCAGTTGCGCGCCGCGATCGATGACGTCGTCCTCGGCCATCGTACGTTTCCAAAGTCGTATCAAGAGGCAACGGAGTGGCATCGATACATGTATGCGGCGGCGGTCACTTAAAAAGCAACGCGTTAGCGCCCCGCATACATCGACTCGTAATAATTTTTATACGCCCCGCTTACGACCTGATCGAGCCAGTCTTGGTTATCCAAATACCACTGAATCGTCTGAGCCAAGCCCGTTTCAAAACTCACGCTCGGTTGCCAGCCCAACTCTTCGTAAATCCGCGACGCGTCAATCGCATAACGGAAGTCGTGCCCCGGTCGATCCGTCACGAATTGAATCAGCGAATCGGGCTTATCCAAGTAACGCAAAATCGCGACGACCACGGCCAAGTTTCGCTTCTCGCTGTTACCGCCGATGTTATACACGCGGCCCGCATCGCCTTTGGTTAACACCGCCCACAGCGCCGAACAGTGGTCTTCGACATACAACCAATCGCGCACGTTGGAACCATCACCGTAAACCGGCAACGGTTTATCATGCCGCGCGTTGTTGATCATCAGTGGGATCATCTTTTCGGGAAACTGATACGGACCGTAGTTGTTGCTGCAGCGCGTCGTGAGCACGGGCAAGCCATAGGTGGTGCCAAACGCGCTGACGAGGTGATCCGCC
>JAUIHO010000324.1 GCA_030432035.1 Phycisphaerae bacterium | reverse complement strand
TTCTCGCGTCTGGCGGCGAAGGCGGCAATCCGATGTTCATCGGCGATGTTGCCAATGCCATTTGGACGCTGGTTGTCTTCACCATCGTTTTCATCATTCTCGCCAAGTTCGCTTGGGGGCCGATGACCGAAGGTTTGCAGAAGCGTGAGTCGTTCATTCGCGACTCGCTAACCACTGCGAAAATCGAACGCGAAAAAGCGGAACAGATGATGGCGGAATACACCGCCAAGCTGGAAGCCGCCGGTGATAAGGCGGGCGAGATTGTCGAAGAAGCTCGCCGCGATGCGGAAGAAACGCGCAAGCGTTTGCTCGCCGAAGCGAAAGCGGACGCCGAAGCACTCGCCGAGCGCACCAAGCGCGATATCGAACTGGCCCGCGACGACGCAGTGAAGCGTCTGCACGATGACGCCATCGAATTGGCGACGGCCGTCGCAAGCAAGTTGATTCAGAAAGAACTCAACGCCAGCGATCATCAAGCGCTGATCGACCAATCGTTGTCCGAATTAAATCGGATGAATAACTAGCTTTCACTTCGCGATCGAAGATCGCTAAGGCTCCCTCTCCCTCGCAGGAAGAGGGTTGGCGTGAGGGTTGCCACCGGCGACGAATAACCGGCAAGGCCCCCGCCAAAACAAACGTAAAAACGCCACGGGACGACAGATGGCATCAGACTACGACAATTCGCAAGGCGCTGCCGCGGTTTACGCCGAGAGCCTGTTGCAACTCGCCGAAGAGCGCAACATCGCCGACGACATCGGTGCCGAACTGGCCGATATCGCTCAGCTTTGGAACGATTCGCCCGAGTTCGCCGGCATGATGCGTAGCGCCGCCATCGATGACGACGCCCGTCGCGAAAGCATTAAGAAGATTTTCGCCGGCAAAGTGAACGAGATCGTTCTCAATCTCATGCTGGTGCTCAACGATAAGAACCGCGCCGCATCGCTGCCGTTTGTTTGCGATGCGTATCGCAAAAGGCTCGACGAAAAGCACGGTCGCGAAGATGTCTTCGTGACGTCGGCGGTCGAACTGAACGACGCCCAACGCGATAAGATTCGCGCCGAAGTCAAACGACTGACGGGCTACGAGGCAAACTTGCGCGAGTCGATCGATGCAAGCCTCATCGGCGGCATGCGAATTCTCATTCGCGACCGCCTTATGGATTTCACCGTTAAGCGGCGTTTGGGTCGCTTCAAAAATGAACTGCTGCGCAGCGGCGATAGCAACCTTCGCAATCAATCGGCACGTTTCGTGACGGAAGGCTAAAGGCAGAAGTTATGAAGATTCAGGTTGACGAAATAACGTCGGTCATCAAACAGGAAATCGCCCAGTACAGCGAACAGTTGGACTCGGCAGAAGTGGGGAAGGTGATCAGCGTCGGTGACGGTGTGACCCAAATCCACGGCCTCGGTAACGCCATGGCCGGCGAAATGATCGAATACGAAAACGGTGCCATCGGCCAGGTCATGAACCTGGAAGAAAACACCGTCGGTGCGGTCGTTCTCGGTGACTACCTCGAGATTAAGGAAGGCGACACGGCCAAGAGCACCGGCAAATTGCTGAGCGTGCCCGTCGGCGAATCGCTCGTCGGTCGCGTGGTCGATCCGCTCGGTCGCCCGCTCGACGGAAAGGGTGCCATCACCGGCGGTCAGACTTGGCCGCTCGAGTTCAAGGCCCCCGGCATCGCCGAACGTCAGCCGGTTACCGAACCGCTGCAAACCGGTATCAAGGCCATCGACAGCATGATTCCGATCGGTCGCGGTCAGCGCGAACTGATCATTGGCGACCGTAAGACGGGTAAGACCGCCATCGCCCTCGATACGATCATCAATCAGAAAGATTCCGGCGTCATTTGTGTGTACGTCGCCATCGGTCAGAAAGAGTCGACCGTGGCAAGCGTGGTTGAAGCACTCCGCGAGCAAGGCGCGATGGATTACACCATCGTCGTATCTGCCGCGTCGAGTGACTCGGCTCCGCTGCAGTACATCGCCCCCTACTCGGGTTGTGCGATGGCCGAATACCTCATGTACACGCAGGGTAAAGCCACGCTGTGCATCTACGATGACTTGTCGAAGCAGGCACAGGCCTATCGACAGTTGTCGTTGTTGCTACGTCGCCCGCCCGGTCGCGAAGCTTATCCCGGCGACGTGTTTTATCTCCACAGTCGCTTGCTCGAACGCTCGTGTAAGTTGGCCGAGCGCTACGCCATCGTCCCTGCCGGTCAGGGTTACAAAGAAGGCGGCGTGAACGGTAAGACATACGTCGGTGTGCCCGGTAAGCACGAAGCACAAAGCGAAGTCGGCGATGGTCAGGAAGTTGCTACCGACCCGACGTCGGGTGGTTCGTTGACGGCCCTGCCCGTGATCGAAACGCTCGAAGGCGAAGTGTCGGCCTACATTCCGACCAACGTGATTTCGATTACTGACGGTCAGATCTACCTCGAACCCGATTTGTTCTTCGCCGGTATTCGACCCGCTATTAACGTGGGGATCTCGGTTAGCCGCGTGGGTGGTAACGCCCAGATTAAGGCCATGAAGAAGATCGCCGGTTCGCTTCGTTTGGACTTGGCGGCCTATCGCGAGTTGGAAGCGTTTGCTCAGCTCGGTACCGAACTCGACGCCGCCACGCAACAGCAACTCGATCGCGGTGCCCGCATGGTCGAATTGCTCAAGCAGGGTCAGTTCAAACCGTACGACGTTATCGATCAGGTCATCAGTATCTTTGCCGGTGCGAAGGGCTTCCTCGACGACTTGCCGATCGACAAGGTCGAAGACTTCGAAGAGAAGATGTTGGCTTACTTCCGCGACGAAATTCCGGAAGTGCGCAACGAACTCGCCGAGAAGAAAGCGTTGACGGACGAACTGGTACCGAAGATGGAAAGCGGTATCAAGACGTTCAAAGATCGCTACACCAACTAACGCGAAACCGCTCGATCGGCGCGGCGACGGCCTACCGTCAGAGCTGCGCCCGTAAGGAAGCGGTACCGGTAAGAATAAGGCGAAGCGGTGATCACTTGCTGCAATCGCAACAAAGGCAACGAAACGTTTGATCAACAGCAGCAAGAACGTTGATCGAAGAAACTGAGACGTAACGCATGGCCAATGCCCGACAAATCGTAAAACGCCGGAAGGCCGTTTCGAATACGCGGAAGATCACGCGCACCATGCAGTTGATCGCCACGGCTCGGTACCAGCAGGCCTTTAAGCGGGCGACCGAAACCAAGCCGTACACTGAGAAGATCACGCAGTTGGTGCACGAGCTATCCGCCGCCACCAGTGGTAAGACCGAGCACGGCTTGATGCGCGAAAACACCGAGGCGAAGAAAGACCTCGTGCTTGTGCTAACGGCCAACCGCGGCTTGTGCGGTGGCTACAACACCAACATCCTGCGCCGCTTTGAAGAGCTGGTTCGTGGCGAACCGGGCCGCGAACGCGAGATTCACGTGGTCGGCAAGAAGGGCATCGCCTACTGCCGCTTCTTCGGTCACAAAATTTCGAACCCGATTACCGAAATCGATGATCGCCCGCGCTTTGAGCAGGTCGAACCGCTCGCGTCGGACTTCATGGAACGATACGTAGCTGGCGAATTCGCGAATGTGTACATCGTGTACATGAAGTTCTATTCGGCAGGTCGCCAGACGCCCGAAGTTATGCACCTGTTGCCGTTGCGTCAGGAAGAAGCCGCCGCCCCAGCGGCTGGTGAAGCTGCCGCAAAGCCCAAAGGTGTGGCCGAATATGAGTTTTCGCCTGAGCCCGAGGCTTTGCTGGCCAAGCTCTTGCCGCAGACGGTCAAGATTCGCATGTTCCA
>JAUIHO010000323.1 GCA_030432035.1 Phycisphaerae bacterium | reverse complement strand
AACCGCAACCGCATTCATCGGTCCAAGCGACCGCGAAGCCGTGTTTGAGCCACGACTGCCCGATGTGCTCGAGGCGGCCATCCATATAGCGGAAACAGTTTTGACCGATCACGGGGTGAATCGATCCGCAACCGCTCCCCCAAGTCATCGCCGTATCACCGATGTTGCAGGATTCGGTACCGACCGAGAAGGTATCGATCCAGACGCCGTTGACCTGCTGGCTGGAAGGATTGGAAACGCTCGGATAAAGATCGCCAACGATGACGTCGGCACCGCTGGCAGCATTACAGTTTGTGCCGTTGTTGCCGCCGCGCGGCGCGCCCAAGCTAACCGGACGACCAGGATCGTCACCGCCAGTCCAGTTAAGACTGAAGCGGCTGTGCATGTATCCGAACGAAGTGTCGGTGAGTGAATTCAGACCGAGCTGTGTCGCCAATTGCTTGGATGGAATCAGATCGCCGCCCTCGATAACCAGTGCGTTGGCGGCACCATCGACGACTGGACGAACTGCGCGAACGTTGAACACCGTGTTGCCGGTTGACGGATCAACGATTTCGAGACCATCGATCGAGCTGCCGCCATTCAAGCGCACACTCAGGTCTTGAAACCGGATCGTTTGGCCAGATTTACGATTCGTAAACGAAATACCGGCGGAGTGCAGAACTTCGCCGCCACTGGTGTTTGCGATACCCGAACCAGATGACGTCATCGCGACGCTGGGAGCTGCCAATACGTCGAGTCGCACCATGCCTTGGCCGGGCGCGCTGCCATCTACGACGACTTCCAATGCGTTGGCATCGAGCGAAGCCGTGTCGATGTAGAGATGCGTACGACCTGATGACACATCCCACTGAGTTTCTGCCGTAGCCAAGTTGCTGGCGGCACCAATGGATAGAGCGATCACGCTCAAGAAAATGCGTTGAGACACACCCAACCTCCCTGAAAAATGAGTTTTCCGGGCTAGATAAAAAAGAAAGAATCCACCCCGTCTGATTGCGTCGACAGCAGACAACGTAGCGAGGCCGACAAAGCTGCCGGTTGTGTCTGCGTCCCCTTAATTCGTCCAACAGAATCCCCGTGCGCAGGGGCTTTGCCGTAACGCGAATACTAATTATCACCCGAATGGGTGATAAAAGGCAAGTTAATATCTCGCAAATCCGGAAACATCAAAGAATTATGGCCGTGCCCGACGATCTGCTGTATCCGAAAATCTCGCTTATACTCGTTAGTCATGAACCATTTACCGCCAGTCAACCGTTCCTCGAGCCGTTCGTGGGTGTGCATCATTCCGATATTGGCCGGTCTCGCTTTCACCGGCTGTATCGCACCTTCGCCTGGAACAGAGCTAAAACGTCGCGGTGATGAAATCGTCGTCTGCGGGCGCCTGTTCCACACGGGTACGCCCGTCGTACTTTGGACCGACCCTTTTGGTTACGACGCTTATCGTGCGGAAAAGCGATTTGGCGATCCGAACTCTAAGAGGGCGAAGGCCGAAGACGGGCCGACCGGTCAACGCTACGGGACGATCCGCAAACATATTCCCAATGAGCTTAAGGCAACCGTGCGGGATCGCGGTTGGAAGCTGGAAGAATTGCAGGAACAGGTTGACCTGTTCGTCATTCATTACGACGTCTGCGGCACATCGCGACGGTGTTTCAAAGTGCTACACGACCTGCGCGGGTTGAGCGTGCATTTCATGCTCGATGTCGACGGTACGATCTATCAATCGCTCGATTTAAAAGAACGCGCTTACCACGCCGGCAAATACAACGACCGAAGCGTGGGTATCGAGATCGCCAATATGGGGGCGTATGCGGATCAGGCGGAATTGAATAAGTGGTATCAGGCCCAACCAAACGGTGCGGTTATCTTCAACCCACCGTTAACAAATGGCACGACAGGTATCATGACGCCGGATTTTGTTGCCCAGCCATCGCGTCAAGGCTTGATCGTTGGCGAAGCCAACGGCACGCGTTTGCATCAATATGATTACACCGAGAAACAATATCGCGCACTGGAAAGACTAACGGCGACGCTCTCGCGCGTGCTGCCGAAGATCAAACTCAACGTGCCTCGGGATGCCGATGGCAATGTTCAGACCGACGCGATGACGACCGAAGAGTTAGCCGAATTTAGCGGCCTCGTCGGCCATCACCATCTTACTAAACGCAAAATCGACCCCGGTCCTGCGTTCGATTGGGACCGCGTGATCGTCAACGCCGGGAGACTTACTCGATAGGAAGCCTACCCGCCGAGGATCTCAGTCACGATTCCCGCAAGGTCGCAACCGTCGACGCGACAGTCTTCATTGACATCGTAGAGCGGGCGACCATTACAGTCGCTGAGCAGCAAACTTGATTGTAATGGGCATTCATCACGATCGAATTTTACGCCATCGCCGTCATCAACTGCAGCAGTTTGAATCATATAGAACGAACAAGTTGAAACGGCAGTTCCGACAATCGGTATAGTGTAAGAGACTAGCAAACCATCTTCGACTGCAACATCCATACCAATGCGCACTCTTTCGGGAAATCCTCTTTGCGGTACCAAGGTAGCCGCAACACCGCCGGCCTGCTCTAAATCGAAGACCTCAACAGCGCCGGAAGTAGTCGGGATATTGTTGACGTGCGTTTCAATAGGGGCACCATCTGGAAACGCAGGATAGCCGCTATTGGGTACATATATTTGGTTGCCTTCCATCGCAATCGCATCTGGTGAAATGGCAGATGCATAAAAGTTCATTAGCAATGACCGCATTGACGACGTAACTTCCCAGCCATCGATCGTTTTTGTAAACACCAAGTAGTAGTGCTTGAAGCTCCGGTCTATGACGATTCGACCATCATCGACCGTGACAACAGTAGCGGATTGACTGTTGCCGCCGAGTTGGCAAACCAGTACTTCGCCGGTACTCCACATGTTACCTATACGTTCGAAAACATAGCCGCCGATTTCTCGGCCATCTCCCGAAGGTGTTGTACCGGGTGTTCGTCCAAGAACGGCCGAAACGTCACCGTCCGTTGCGACGGCTTTACCGAAACGTGCGTTACTAATCGCCGCCGGGACTAACATTCTCGTTTCGGTCCAAGTGCCATCCACGCGTTCAAAAATATAGGCCCGCCCTTGATTATTTTGAGCGTAGGGAGCGCCGACAATTAGCGTGTCGCCGTCGAGATCGAGTGCATCGCCAAACCCATCACCAACTTCCCCGTCGGAGGCGAAAAGTCTGTCGACGAGGGTCCAGCTCTGTCCACTTCGTTCATAAACCTCGATCGATCGAAGCATTTGCCCGTCCGAATCACTAATCGCACCGCCAACCATCAAGGTATCGCCATCTATATCCAAATCGATGCCGAACTCGCTGGAATCGAATGAGTTTGATTGGATCTGCTGGATTTCTTGCCACTCGCCATTCACTTTGCTTAGCAAGATGACACGATTAGCGGTCGAACCATCAACACCACCAGAGAACGCTACTACCTCACCGTTGGTTGTGAGGCTTCTAGGATTGATCTGGTAGCGCCCAACCGGGTAGTCGAATGACTCAGCAAGCGAATTGATCTGTTGGCCTTCAGACAAAAGTGCACTGACGATGCCGTCGATATCAAAAGTATCGACACTACAATCACCGTTTACGTCGCGTCGCGGCCGGCCTTCGCAGTCGACTGGCAACCCTGAACCGATGTTCACACAGGCATCGAGATCATTGATGACACCATCACCATCGTCGTCGGAGCCGATCAAACCTCCATAGATATACGCGCCACCAGTTTCACGTGCATTGCCTGATGCAAGGTTCCATTGATTCTCAGCA
>JAUIHO010000322.1 GCA_030432035.1 Phycisphaerae bacterium | reverse complement strand
CAACTAGCCGTCATTGAGTTCGCGCGCAACGTCGGCGGTCTCGAACTGGCGGGCTCGACCGAGTTTGACGAGGACTGCGAAAACGCCGTCATCGATATCCTACCAGAACAAAAGGAGATCGAAGGCTTGGGCGGAAACATGCGGTTGGGCGGTCAGGATGTGGTGCTGTCGCGCGATACATTGGCGGCGCGACTGTTCAACAATGCCGCCGAAACGCGTTTGCGCTTCCGTCATCGATACGAAGTCGATCCGCGATATATCGACTCGCTTGAGGCTGCCGGTTTGATCTTCAGCGGTCGCGCGCCGGATTACCCGATCATGCAAATCCTTGAGTTGCCGATGGATAAACATCCGTACTTTGTGGCAACGCAAGCGCACTCGGAACTGACTAGCCGTCCATTGCGGCCCGATCCGTTGTTTCTAGGGTTGGTACAGGCGGCGCAAACGTTTAAGCGTGCATCCAATCAGCAAGGCGCCGCTACAGTCGGATAATCTCGATCAAAAGAAAAGCCCCATCGCGTCGGTTCGGACGCGACGGGGCGATTAGTTTTCTTCTCATCTTGTTTTGCGTGCCAGTTTAGTTATTGCCTGCACCAAAGAAATCGCTCAACTCATTGATTAACCGTACACCCGGTCGATTGCCGTATGGTGCGCGATCGAACACTGCGTTGGTCGCGTCGTCTTCAGAGAAGGCCAGCCGCATACGGCCCGCTCCTTCCCCGATATTGATCAGCTCAATTCGATCGATTCCGGCACCTTCGCGATACTCCACTTCCAACGACATGTCGACATCGGCTTGCAGTTCGCCGGAGAGTTCAAAGCCCGACGCCGTCAGTAAGTACGCCCCCGAATTCAGTCGCGTTACGGTCGTTACATCCGCCGAATCTTCGATCAAGCCGATGAACGTTTCCATATCTTCCTGCGTGAAGCGACCGGAGAGAAAATTCTCGACCATCGCCATGTGTGCATCGAGCGCGGCTTGCATTTCCGGCGTATCTGCATGGGCGCTAAGGCCGGAGCCGAACATCGATTCGTGAATCACGTCGTTGGCAATATCGACCGTTGGGTCATCACCCATTTCCGGATTTGTTTGGAATGAGAACTCAAACAACGTTTCTAACTCTTCGTCGGTACTTTCGGTCTGTGATTCGCTTTCGTCGTTCTCTTCGCCGCCACCAGTTCGAATGAAAAACTTCGCTTGTGGTCCCGAATTGCTCGACGCGCTGAGGTTCACTCCATCCATACCGCCAAACGATGCAAGGTCAATCAAGACGCCGCTCTGGAATGCGGGGGCGAAAAACGCCGCCATAGGCACTTCGCTAAACAGGTTGGACGGCAGCGCGTGTGCCTGCAAAAACGCCCAACCGGCATCGGGCACCATGGCGAGTGCGACTTCCATATCGAGGCCCGGCACGTCCGGGTGATTGTCGTCCGCCGTGACGCGCATATCGAAGAAGCTGGCGTCCACGCCGTTGGCTTCCGTTGGCGACGCGCCGTTATCGACCACGTTATCCGAAAACACGATCAGCATGCGACCGTTGGCGGTGACGCCTTCGGCCTGCACATCTTCAAGTTCGATCCAAAGCGAGCGCCGAATCGACTCGCGCAGTTCGGCGAAAATCTGTGCGGCGTTCACGCGCTGCGTACCGCCCGCCAATACTGCGACGATCGTAATACACGCGGCCAGCGCACTACCCGCACCCAACACGCGCCAAAAATTCTTTCGCTTCATACCAAGAATGCCTTTCTCCGGGGCCGCGGCGTTTCGCCAACGGGCCTGCTGTAACGGACTCGGTTCCTGCGGAAGCTCCAGATGACGCGCGATCGAACGCAAGTTGCGGTCGATCTGCTCGTCTTGTCGATCGTCGTGTGGTGTTTGATTCATGTCAGTCATGAGTCTTACCTTTAGCGGCCCTCGTCCGCGCCTTCGTCGGTCAGCGCCGTTCGCAGCGCCTGCCGGGCACGGTATAGCCGTCCTTCAATTGCACGTTCGCTTACATCGAAGCGCTGCGCCAAATTGCTTAGCGATTGACCTTCGAAATAGCGTGCCATCACGATCTCCTGATGGGCGGTCTCCAGCGCAGTCAACGCGAGCAACAATTGGTCGCGCGCTTCCTTGCGAGAGAGCACATCATCCGGAATGTCTTCCTCGATCAGGCGGCGTGACAACTCCGCCGTAAGGTCGGCATCGGGCATCGGGATATGCTGCGGTCGTCGTGCCTGCGTGCGCCAATGATTGCGAATCAAATTGCGAGCCACGCCGCGGAGCCAGTATTCCAACTCCGCTGCGGGTACGCGGTCGGTCGCATTCACCGCCGCCAGCCACAACTGCTGCATGAGATCGTCCGCAAGATGTTGATCGCCGACACGCACCACCACGAACCGATACAGGGCCGGTCCGCAGCGCGTAAACGCCGCCTCCAGCGCCGCATCATGCGCGACGGATGTGTCATCTGCGATGGTCATGCTCGGACAAACTCCGATGCTCGATGCCGTCATTTCCGGAAGCTCCCGGCGACCTTGCTGCCGCCTGTCGGAGATATAATGGCGCGACATCAGATTACCCCACGCTGGAAAAAGAAAAAATTTTGGGGTACTCCATTCTGACGAGCTTCGGTGCACGAAAAAGTCCATTCATCAGATCAATGCATGCGTATTCATCTGCTCACTGATGTTTTCAGGCGAAATTCTCAATTTTTTTCTGGCCATTTATCAGACGGGGCCGTCTACTATGCGAGTTGGTGTGTTCTTACGGCTTTGGTTCTCAAACGACTACCCGTTAATTGCGCGAATTGGAAAACCGGTCTGATTTGATCAGATCTGAATTGGCGCAATTCTATCTTGTGGATTTCTAGGGAGACCGGAAATTTCTCAATCGGGTTTTGTTGACCACGCCAGATTCGTAGGCTCTTCAATTGCTAGTGCAAATTGAAATTGAATTATCCCATTTCTTTTTTGTAAAGGAAAATGCAATATGAACCAGCAGAAAACATCGCGTGTAAGATTGGGTTTGGTTACATTATTCTTATTGACGAGTTCGGCTCAATCGCTCGTCGCCGACCCGATCTTTGCTCCGGATACTTCGCGTATCAGTTTTCAGGCGCTACTGACCGAACCGGGCGGCGATCCGGTTCCAGACGGTCCGGCGAACCTCACATTCCGAATTTATCAAACCGGTGTCGGGTTGGTTGAAGGGCCGATTCCGATTGCGACGATTGTCACCAACGGCGTTGTCAACGTCATGATCCCGGTTTCGCGCACGACATGGGACGGCGGTGCGCGCGAATTGGGCGTCAGTGTGAACGGCGGCGTAGAAATGACGCCCCGAATTCCACTCGTTTCCGTTCCGCACGCATTTCGCGTTGACCGCGTTGAAAACGAAGAACTGACCGACGATGTGGTGCTGGGCGATACCGACAGCGCGGGGTCGATGGTCGTGCATCGCGCCAACGGTACGGTTTCGATCAATCTCGACGGCGCGACCGGAACGATCGAAGCCAACAACAACGGCACGACGCGTTTCCGCGCTGACGCCGACGGGTTTGTGCAAGTGTTCGACCCCAGTGGCAGCATGGCGGGGCGTCTCGTCGGTGATTTAGGCGGCGGTCTTTTTCAGCTTAACGACACGACCACCGGCTTCCCGTCAGTTTTCGCTTCAGCCACGTCGGGGCGCGTCGCGGCGCGCAACGAAGTTGAAGTGTACGACGCGCTCAGCGAATCCACCTTCGCGCGCATGTTCGCCGACCCAGCGGGCGGGCGGCTGGAAACGTTCGGCGGCGGTCGCACGACGTTGCTTGGTAGTTCGTTCAGCGGCGGCGGCTT
>JAUIHO010000321.1 GCA_030432035.1 Phycisphaerae bacterium | reverse complement strand
TGAAGGCCGCGATGAATAGAGTGTAAACGGGCCAGCGGGCCGAGCAACTCATCAGGGGAGCGACCAGAATTGTCGTGAGACGTTCGTGGCGGTTCTCAATCACCCGGGTCGCCATGATCCCGGGGACGGCACAGGCAAAAGAGGACATCAGTGGAATAAACGATTTCCCACTCAGCCCCAGGCTGCGCATCAGGCGGTCCATGATGTATGCTGCCCGCGCCATGTAACCACTGTCTTCCAGAACGGCGATGAAGAAATAGAGGATCACGATCTGCGGCAGAAAGATAAGCACCGAGCCCACGCCGTTGATGATCCCGTCGACCACCAGCGATTGCAACGTGCCTTCCGGCATCAACGCCGTTACCCAACCGGCCAGCGCCCCCTGTGCCGTTTCGATCAAGCCCATCAGCGGATCTGCCAAGGCAAAGATCGAATAGAACACTGCCGCCAAAACCAGCGACAACACGCCCAAACCCCACAGCCTATGCGTCAATACGCTATCGACGCGGTCCGTTACCGTGCGCCGGGGCTTTTCCTTCGTCAGGCTGCGCACCAAGCCTTGCGACTGTTGCGAAATCCACGCGTAACGTGCTTCGATGATGACGCTGGCGGGCTCTTCGAATGCATCCAACACGCGCTGGGCGGCGGCCTTCACCGCCTCGCCCACTTTGCTCGGCAATGGTGCCAGAAAATCTTCGCACGCCACCCGCGCTGTCGGCGCGCCGGTCAAATAATCCGTCAGCCAAACCAGCGCCGCGCCATCGGCAGCGTCTTTATCGACGATACCGGTTTCTTCAAACGCGCGACTAACCGTTTGAATTTCCGCCTCGATCTTTTCGGGCAACGGCCAAGGTCGCTTGGCATTGCCCGCTTGATCGGCACCGTCAAACGCGATAAGCGCCGCGCGCAATTCGTCGATGCCATCGCCGTTGCGCGCGTTGGTTGCCACCACCGGCACACCCAAACGGTTGGATAGCGCGTCGATATCGACTTCGCGTTCGCGGCGCATGGCCACGTCAACCATGTTTAGCGCGACCAACACCGGCAGGCCGAGTTCGAGTATTTGCGTGGCAAGATAAAGATTGCGTTCGAGACTCGCCGCATCCAACACCACGAGCACGGCATCCGGCTTTTCGGCGTCGGGTTGCAGGCCGAGGATCACGCTGCGCGCGATAACTTCATCCGGCGAGACGGCCGAAAGACTGTAGATACCCGGCAGGTCGGTGATTTGAATGTTGCCACCGGCGATTTGGCCGGAGCGCTTCTCGACCGTAACGCCTTGGTAATTGCCAACGCTCGCGTTCAGGCCCGTGAGATGATTGAAAATGGTGGATTTGCCGGAATTGGGATTTCCGACCAAGGCAATCGTGCGCGTGGATGTGGCAACAACTGCCTCAGGGCTCACACTCAGCGCCCCTCGACGAGAATATGCTCCGCCTCGGTCCGCCGCATGCTCAATCGGTAACCGCGCAGCTCCAACTCGATCGGCCCGCCGAACGGAGCCGTGCGAACCAGTTGCACCGCCGTGCCGACCGTCAGGCCCATTTCAAGTAAGCGATGTCGAATGCCAGCGGCGCCGCCGACGTTGGTTACGGTGCCCGATTGGCCCGGTAGCAATGCTGAAAGTGAGGTTTGCATCCAGATTCACCTTATTAAAAGTGATGGATTCTAATCCTGGCTAACTGAGACTGAGTCTCAACTAATGTCGTTTTAGAAGATCAGCCGCCGGCTGTCAATCAGAAAGGTAACATTTATGCGGGATTAGCGTGTGAAAAAGTGGTCTTACGTGCCGGTATTGCTTTCGGACGGCTGGTGTGCCGGCGGCGGTGGTGACGAAGCAGCCGTGTGAGCGGCATTGGCCGCGGCATCTTCGCTGGCCAGCCGCTCTTTCATGATGCGACCGACCTTGAACTTCACCGTACGCTTTTCGGGTACGTACACTTCTTCTAAGGTTTTGGGATTCTGGGCTTTGCGCGGCGCGCGAACCTTGCTTTCGAACACGCCAAAGTCCCGGAACTCGAGGCGGTTGCCTTCGCCCAGCTCGTTGATGATCTCGTCCAGAAAACTCTGAACGATGCGCTTGACCACCACCCGCTTGTTGCCGGTGCGATCGGCAATGCGATCGATGAGCTCTTTTTTCGTGACCGTACTCATGGGATCACCCGGGTGCTCTGACCCTAACCTCGACGTGCCCTGGAATCTTGCTCGCCGACCCCCGGTCTAACAGAATCCGGGTTGTGACAAGTTGTCTTCCACCCGGGTAAAATCGTCATAAGTGATACTATCACAACTACTTCGCGGTTCGCAAGCCCAAATCAACCGCAATTTTGGTGGGATTTTGATTCGCAAGTGCTTTAATGACTGGAAGATATGGCGTTTTTTGCCCAAAAACGGCCATCATGCATCGGAATCGCCAATTCCGCGCAAAATTTTATTGAGTAAAGACTTATCGAGAAAAACGGTTCAGCAGCCTGCTCACTGTCGCGCGAAAATCCGCTCGACTTCGGTCGCCTCTGCCAAATACCAGCCGCGCGTCTCAGAAAAACACAGGATAGCAAGGTCAGCGCCAGCGACAATCCGCACTATTTTGATCCTTTTCTGTTTCCTGTTTCCGTTCCAAATGGGCTGCCAAAATCGGGAGCAAGAAACACCGCCAACGCTTTCTGTCTTTGTAGCCGCAAGCACAGTGGATTTGGTTGAGGCGATCGGGGAGAACTTCACCGAGAAGACCGGAATCGTCGTGCGCGTCACGAGCGGGCCGAGTGGTGTGCTGGCTCATCAGATATCGAGCGGTGCCTGTTGTGATGTGTTCGTGTCGGCCCATCCAAGATATACCGAGCGGCTTCAAAGTCAGCAGGCAAACTCCGGGACGTTGATTGACTTGGTGAGTAATGAGTTGGTCTGGGTAACGGCGGCGGACATCACGAGCAATGCCTCCCTTTCGAAGCGAATTGACATTGCCCGCCGCGTCGCAATTGCCAATCCCGAACACGCACCTGCCGGCCGGTACACCCGCGACGCCTTGCAGGCCGTCAATTATTGGGAGCCGTTAAAGGACCGCCTCGTGTACGGCAACGACGCACGTATGACGGCACAGTATGTTGCGGATGGCTTGGTAGACTTGGGCGTGATCTACCGCAGCGACGCGACGGCCTTTGGCGACCGCATTGTAATTCTGAAATCGCTCGCGGTGCCAAATGGACAATCTATTCGCTATCAAGGGTTGGCCTTTCGATGTAACGGCAATGGCGCGGCAGCGGAAGACTTTTTGGCTTTTCTCGCTTCATCACAGTCGGCGGATCATTGGCTACGGGCGGGGTTTCGACCGTTAGCGGCGGATTAGATGCTGTCCCTCACCCACCCGAGTATTCACGATCATCCAATTCGATTCGTTAAATCGCATCATTAAATACGGGCAGGTAAATAACACGGCCCCAATACCCTCACGTTAAGATAGCCGCCATGGGATTCGACGATTGGTCCGCCGTTCGGCTGTCGCTGCTGGTTTCCGGTAGTGCGTTGTTGCTTTACGCCTTGCCGTCGTATTGGCTGGGTGTTTGGTTGGCGGGCACGACCGGTCGGGCGGCGAAGCTCGTCAACGTTCTCGTCATGGCGCCGTTGGTTTTGCCGCCCGTGGTCACCGGTTTTCTGCTGTTGCGTCTATTGGTCGCGTTCAATCTGCCATTGTATTTTTCATGGATCGGCGCGGCCCTTGCATCCGGCTTGGTCGCAATGCCGTTGTGGATTCGATCGATTCGCATCGCCGGCGAAGCGATTGACCCACGGCTGTACGTCGTCGCCCGCTCGCTCGGTGCCAGCCGCTGGCGACA